>JAVVFH010000238.1:0-5388 GCA_032250585.1 Lysobacterales bacterium | reverse complement strand
CCATGCGCCGCCAGAACCGGCGCCACAGCGCCCTGATCCACAACAGTCCCGCCACCAGAAGCGATAGTATGACAATGTTCAGCCAGGGAATCAGGGTAACATCGGGGCTGTCGACCTGTCGCAGGCCAACGGCAACTTCAACTTCTACGGCCGCCGGCCGCTGGAATCCGGACCACGCATTTTCGACCAGGACGTGGACACCTACCAATTCACACTCGGGCTCGAGGGCGAGTTCGGCGCGGACCGGACCTACTATTGGGACCTGTATGCGACCTACGCGGAAAACCGCGGCTTCCAGCAAAAACAGGGTGCGCATGACGGCGCCAAATTGCAGATCGCGCTGCAGGATCCGGAAATCTGCGCCGCGGTGCCCGGCTGCGTTCCGTTCAACCTGTTCGGTGGGCAGGGCCCCGACGGCCAGGGTTCCATCACCCAGGAAATGCTGGATTTCGTTCGCGTCGTTCAGCGAGATTTCAGTGAACAGACACTGGAAAACTTTGGCGGCAACATTACCAGTTCGCTGTTGGAACTGCCGGCCGGAAGTCTTGGTTTTGCAGCGGGTTTCGAATACCGCAAACAGGAGGGTTCGTTCCAGCCCGATCAACTCGCATCCAGCGGCAACACCCTGGGCATTCCTTCCGGCCCGACCGCCGGTGAATTCGACGTCACGGAGTTTTACGGCGAGCTGAGCATCCCCTTGCTGGCCGATATCGCGGGCGCTGAATACCTCGAGTTGAATCTGGCCCTGCGCACCTCGGACTACGACACGGTTGGCTCTGAAACGACCTTCAAGGTGGGGGCCCTGTGGCAAGTCACCGAGAGCTTCTCCGCGCGCGGTTCCGTATCGACCGGCATCCGGGCCCCCGGCATCGGCGAACTGTTCGGCGGCGCCGCCCGGGAGGATTTCACTTTTGTCGACCCCTGTTCCGACCTGCTCGCGATGGTCGGCTCGGCCAACAACGGCCGCGACGTTCCGGCGCCGGCGAACATCGTCGCCAACTGCGCCTCCCTGGGCGTGCCGGCGGACTTCGTGCAACGCAATCCACAGCTGTCGGCCGTCTCCGCGGGTAACGAAAACCTGATCGCGGAAACCTCCGACAACCTGTCCTTCGGCCTCGTCTACAACGCCGCCTTCGTCCAGAACGTCAGCTGGATCGAGGCGCTGACCGCTTCAGTCGACTGGTACGACGTGGAAATCGATGACGCCGTCCAGGGCAGAGACCCGGCCGATGTGATCACCGCCTGCGTCGAAAACCTCGACCCGATTGCCTGCGAGGCCGTCGAACGCAGTTCGACGGGCACGATCAACCTGGTGAACAACCAGCTGCAGAACATCGGCGGCATCGAGGCATCGGGTGTGGATCTCGGCCTCAATTACCTCGGCCCGGTCACCAACGCCGGCCAGTTCAATGTTCGTCTCAACGCGACTTACCTGAACGATTACACGGAAATCACCAACAACGCGGACGGTTCGCAAACGGTCAACGACCTGACCGGAACGGTCACCAACGAGACGTTTCAGCGCGCGTTTCCGGAATGGCGCGGCGACTTGCGCGTGAATTGGACGCGCGAGCACTGGAGAAGCGGTCTCGCTTTGCGCTATGTGGACTCCGTGCTACAGGAATCCGGTAATAATCTCGGTTCGGAGCTGTACACCGATCTGCACGTCGCCTACAGCATGGATCCGAGCGGTGAAGGTTTCACCTTTACCGTCGGTGCCAACAACATTTTCGACAACGACCCCGGGGTGTGCGACTCCTGCGGCTCGATCAACATGAGCCCGGTGCTGCATGACCTGCCCGGGGTGGTCGGCTATGTGCGGATAAGTTACCGCCAATAGCAGGCTCACAAACAGCCACAGAGAAGTACCATGCGGCCCCGTCAGGGGCCGCATTTTTTGGCCCGACGAAGTCCTGAGCGCTTCAAACCACGTACCGCCCCCGGCGATACAGGAGCCAGCCCCGATGTACCCGAAGGACAAAAACACACCCTTAACCGTTTCGGCCCGGCCGGCTGCCCGACTCCCATGGCTCCTCGCGCTTTTTATCAGCGCGACCGCCGCGGCCAGTACCGTACAGGCCGAAGCAGCGACCAATTTATCCCCCGCCCCGCCCATCGAACTGCAGGAAACCTGGATCAGCCTGCCCGACGGCGTCCGCCTCGCGGCCGATCTCTACCTGCCCGGGGCGCGAAGCGATAACGACCGCTTTCCGGTGTTGCTCGAGTACCTGCCCTACCGCAAGACCGAGTCACGGGGCCGCAATTACGCGCTGTACTCGTATTTCATCGAGCGCGGTTACGTGGTCGCCCGCGTGGACATCCGCGGCACCGGCAACAGCGAAGGCCGGCTGATACCGCACGAATACTCGGACATCGAGCACGAGGACGGCGAGGCGGTGATCGCCTGGCTCGCCGCACAGGACTGGTCCAGCGGCAAGGTCGGCATGTTCGGCATCTCCTGGGGCGGCTTCAACGCCATCCAGATGGCACTGCGTGAGCCGCCGGCGCTCAAGGCCATCGTCGCCGTGGACGCCACTGAAGATCTGTACCAGGACGACGTCCACTACATGGACGGCATCATGCACCTCGACTCCTGGGAGATGAGCCAGGACCTGGACAACGCACGCCCCGGAGCGCCCGACTACGTCATCGACGAGGCGTACTTCGCAAACCGCTTCGACACCGAACCCTGGATGCTGACCTACAAGGCACAGCAGCGCGACGGCCCCTTCTGGGACCGCGCCTCGGCACGCGACGCCTACGAGCGAATCCGCATTCCGAGCTTTCACATCGGCGGCTGGTACGACGGCTACCGCGACAGCCTGCCGCGCATGCTCGAGAACGTGAAGGCGCCGGTCAAGGCCATGATCGGGCCCTGGTCACACGCCTTTCCCAACGACCCTTATCCGGAACCGGGCATGGAGTGGCGCCGGGAGGCGGTGCGCTGGTTCGACCACTGGCTGAAGGGCGTCGAGACCGGCATCATGGACGAACCGCGCTTCGCGGTTTACGTGCGCGACTGGCACCCGCCGGGCCCCACCCTGAACCACGCGCCCGGCGCATGGCGCTGGGAGGCCGGCTGGCCGCTGGAGCGCATCAAGCCGCAGCGCCTTTATCCGCTGCCCGACCACACGCTGGCGCCCGCTGCCCCGGCGACAGCGGAGCACCTGCTGCGATATGTGCCGACGATCGGGATCGAAGGCGGCGGACCGGTGATGTGGTGGGGCGATGTGGCGCACGACCAGCGACCGACCGACGCGTTCAGCCTGGTTTACGATTCGGCGCCCTTGTCCGAGGCAACCGAAATCCTGGGCCTGCCACGCGCCCGGCTGCGGGTCTTGGCCGACGCGCCACAGGCCAATTGGATCGCGCGGCTCTCCGACGTTGCGCCGGACGGGACGGTCACCCAGGTCGCCGGCGCCGCCTTTAATGGCACGCACCGCCACTCGGCGCGTGAACCCGAGGCGCTCGTTCCCGGCGAGGCGTTCACACTGGATATCGAAATGCATTTCACCTCCTGGGTGTTTCCCGCAGGCCACCGCATCCGCCTGGCGGTGAACAACGCGCAGTGGCCGATGCTGTGGCCGACGCCTTACCCGATGACGACCACTTTGAAACTGGGCGGTGAGCAGGCGTCCCATGTCCTGCTGCCCGTGGTTCCGCCCCAAGCACCCGGGAACCGGGCCCGGCCCGACTTTCATCCGCCGGCCGAAAACCCGCGCCTGCCGGGCTTCGCGACCATCGATACCGGCAACAACTCGGGCTACGGTGAAATCTCGTCGGTCGAGCGCAACCCGCAAACCGGGCAAGTCACGGTGACGGCCACCAACACGGGCGCGACGCGTTACCCCTGGGGGGTCGAAAGCTATCGTGAGACCATCGAGCACCGCAGCTCGGACGCGCAGCCGGAACACAGCGCGATGACGGGCTCGCACCGGATCGAAGTAAAACTGCCGGAGCGTACGCTGCTCTGGCACGCGGAGCTCGATTTTTCCAGCGACCGCGAAAATTTCTACTACCACTACACGCGCCGCCTGTTCGAAGACGGCACACTGCGGCGGGAAAAGCAGTGGCAGCGGACTTTTCCGCGGGATCACCAGTGATCGTGCAAAAGGATGGGGCCAGGATGATCGCGGCTGAAGCCGCTCCCACAGAGCCTCTTACAGAGCCCCCACAGAGCCTCCCACGGAGTCCAGTGGCGGCAGACTTTGTGGGAGCGGCTTCAGCCGCGATAACTCCTGCTCTCTCAGTTCCCCAAGTCGTTGCGACGGTTGCGAATGGCCACCACGGAGCCGGAGGCGAAAGCCTGCGCCGCGGCCACAATCTGTTCGCGGCTGACTGCCTCCAGCCGGCGTTGCAGGCTTTCGTAGTCCTGCAGCTCGCCGTACCAGGCCCAGTCGCGCGCCAGGCGGTCGGCCAGCTCCGGGTTGCTCAGCGCCGCGCTCAGCCGCCGGCCCAGCAGGTGCCGGCGCGCCTCGTCGATTTCTGCCGCCGAGGGGGGCTCGCGCAGCAGCCGGCGCAATTCCTTGCGCAACAGGGCTTTCATCGCAGCCGTCTTGCCCGGATCGACCCCGGTACTGAGGGTGATCCAGCCGTTCACGCCATCCGAGCGATACGCACTGTCGATGTAGTAGACGAGACCGCGGCGGCTGATGGCTTCTTTGCCGAGTCGGCCTTCGTAACCGTGGCTGAAAATGTACAACAGCATCTGCCAGGCCAGCGCCGCGGGCTCGCCCGGACCCGGCGCCGCGACCAGGTAGCCCAGTTGCTCCTGGGCGACGGACCGGGCCGTGACGGACTCGACCGCGAGCCGGTGCGGAGCGTTCCGGGCCCCCCGCACGGGGCGGGCAGCCGGCGCCAGGGAGCCAAAAGCCGCTTCGAGACCGGTCACGGCCTGCTCGGGCCGAACGTCGCCGGCGACCAGCAGCAGCATCGGTGCAATCGGCGCACTGCCGGGCGTGGTCTTGAGCCCGAGCAGGTCCCGGAAATGGGCTTCCAGCCGGGTAGCCGGCTCGAGCGCTTCAGGCTCCTCATCTGCAAGGGGAGCAGCTTGCGCCTGCTGCAGCATGGAGCGGAAGCGCGCAATGGCGGCCGGCAGATCGTCGCTGAGGAACTCCGCTTCCAGCGACGTCAGGCCCCAGGCCGGTTCGTTGCGACGCAATTCGACTACCGGGGCGGTCACGGCACCAGCGAACACGGCCCTGATCAGCACGGTGTGCGACAGCGGCGAGCGCTGGATGATTACCGGCAGGCCGCCGCTAAGGGTTTCAATCCGCGGTGGCCCGGCGCGCTCCTGAGCTGCCGGCGCCGGTCCATGATCTGCCGGCGGCTCATGCCCTGCCGATGGCGGCCTGTTGCGTGCTGACGGCCGCTCCAGCACCGTCCCGC
>JAVVFH010000237.1:0-5403 GCA_032250585.1 Lysobacterales bacterium | reverse complement strand
TATGATTCTTCGAACGATTTACCAAACTGTTTCGCCAGCTACGCTGTAAATTC
Source organism: Lysobacterales bacterium (assembly GCA_032250585.1). GTDB lineage: Bacteria > Pseudomonadota > Gammaproteobacteria > Xanthomonadales > SZUA-36 > JAVVFH01. Next base: position 5,350 of record JAVVFH010000237.1, on the reverse strand, counting down.
CGGATCCTTGATGAATTATGCGGGTTAGCCCGCAAGAATCCGGCTTGGCGCCGGTCGACAGAGCTGCTGCTGAACGTGGCGGTCTGCGTCATCGTATTGCTGGCACCGGTTCCCTGCTGCGAATATCCCTGCGGTCGTTTTTCGCACCGGCGCGAACAGCGCGCTTTCCGGGGAGCCATGGGAGTTCTGTCCTCGCCCGTTTGCCGGCCGTCACTCATCGGGCTGCGCGAATTTGCTCAGGGAATCGGCGTCTTCCGGCGGGGCGGTGCCCTCCGCCGCTTTGACCTCCACCATGACGATGCGCACGGTCGTGTCGCCGACATTTTCGCCGTAATGCCGCCCGACGGCGCCCATCCAGTGCGCCTTGCCGGCCTCCTCGTCCGCTACGAACGAAGTGCCGTCGGGCAGGGTGATTTTCAAACGGCCGCCTTCGATCACGTACATGGCCTTGGCGGGATGCGTATGCCAGGGCTCTTTCTGGCCCGGTTCGATGCGGTATTCGACCACCCGCACGTGCTCGTTCTCGAGCAGTACGCTGTACATGTCGGGTGACACGCGGACCGGGTCGATCGATTGTTCGGCTGCAGGGGTTGACGCAGCGAGGGAGACCAGAATCAGGGCGAGGAGTATTCTCATCAAACATTCTCTTTTTCAGGAGCGGCGGGCGAGGCGGCGCTGGGCATGTTCGAGGGCCGGCGCGGCCACTTAAGACAGGTTACCCGCCGGCGGGCCATTGAAAAAGTGGCTGGCGCCAATCTTTACACCCACACGCTTAGTTGATCATTCGCGGGGCGCGATCGAATCGACCAGCAAAGGCATCCGATCGCCGCATTGCGGTACGCAGCAAAAAACGGGTACGCTGTCGGCTGTTTCCGTTTTTTGGTTTGCGCCATGAGAATTGCTCATATCGCTGTTGCGGTCGTTGTTGTCGCCGCGGCTCTGCTTTTGTTCGCAGGCCCGGGAACGCGTCTTGACCTCTGGGAGTACGGTACCGGATTTCTGATGATGCGCTGGGCTTTGTTTCTGGGCCTGGGCGGGGCGGTCCTCGCGCTGCTGTTCCTTCTGCTGCCGAAAATTCGACGCGGCCGCACGGGTTTGCTGGCCACGGCACTGATCATTGGCATGGTCACCGCCTGGGTGCCGTGGAACGGCTACCAGACGGTCCAGTCTCTGCCGTTCATCCACGACATCAGCACCGACACGGCCAATCCGCCGCAATTCGTGGACGTGGTTCCGCTGCGCGCCGACGCACCGAACCCGGTGGATTATGCCGGTGAGGAAACCGCACGGCAGCAACGCGAGAACTACCCGGACATCCGCCCGCTGGTGCTTTCGCTGACGGCGGAGGAGGCTTTCGACCGCGCCCTGCAAAGCGCCCACGAAATGGGCTGGCAAATTGTCGCTGCGGCGCCGCAGGATGGCCGCATCGAGGCCACCGACACGACCCGCTGGTTCGGCTTCAAGGACGATGTCGTCATTCGCGTCACGCCCCTGGCGAGCGGCAGCCGCCTCGATATCCGCTCCAAATCACGGGTTGGCCGCAGCGACGTGGGCGCCAATGCCACGCGAATCCGCAACTTCATGGCGGAATTTGAGCGGCGGGGCTGAAACCGGACAGGATCACCTGCATGTGGGGATTATGCGGTAATCCAGGGTGACCCCTCGGATTCAAAGATAAATTCCAGAAAGCCGGTTCACCCTGGTGAATTATACGGCTTGGCCGCCGACCGCAGCCTGCAGTTCCTCAAAGGCTATTTGCAGGCAATCGGCGTAGAAACCCGGGTCCGGCATGATTTTTCGGTCGGACACGGCCGCGATCGAAAGTTCGCCGTCGTAGGTCGTGACCGTATGGCTCAGCGCCAGGTTGTCCAGAATAATCGACATGCCGGTGAAAGCGACCAGCCGCGCGCCGCACAGATACAGAGGCTGCTCGGGGCCCGGTGTGATGCTGATCACCATGTTGTGGTTTTCGCGGTAGCGGCGGCCCGGCCCGAAACGGGCGGCGATGGTCCGGGCGGCCAGCGTCATGGTCGTCGAGGGCAGTACCTCCTGCATCTCGTTGACCTCGTTCGCGCTCAGCGAGTGCTCGCGGGCGCGCGCTGCTTCCTGCACGACGGCCTGCAACCGCGCCAGCGGATCGTCGATGTCCGACATGATGCGCATGCGGGTGAGCTGAACGCGGTGGCCGGGCGTTTCCCGGTCACCTGGTGCCTGGACGTGGATCGGCAGCAGCGCCCACAGCGAGGTTTCAGGCGTCTCGTCGCGGGCGTCCAGGTAGCGCCGGGCCGCGCCGCTGCAGATCGCGGTGACGGTCTCGTTGCGGCTGGCGCCCGGCACGCTGGCGGTGATGGCGTCGATGTCGCGCAGCGCGAAGAAGCGGGCGTCCCAGACGCGGTGCGGGGTGATCTCGCGGTCGAAACGGGTCTCCGGCGCCTTTTCCTCGCTGCGGTGCAGCAGGTCGTCAGGGTCGATGGAGCGTTTGCCGACCACCGGCAGCTTGTCGCACAGGGTTTGAATGCTTTCCAGCAGTTTCGTGGTGTTGTTGAACCAGGCCAGCGCCAGCAACTGCAGCGCGCCGGGTTCGCTTTCCGGATGCCAGTGCAGCGCCTTTCTGGGCACATCGCTGCCCGCGGGCAGGTCGTGCAGGGCGATCGTGAAGTCGTCCCCGGTGGCGTCGTCGATCGCGGCGTGATGCACCTTGGTCACTACGGCGAAGGCGTTCTGCGGCAAAAAGGGAATGTTGTCGAGGCCCTCGATCACGTACATTTCCCAGACCGGACGGGTCATGTCCAGGGGACGTGAGTGCAGCCGCGATACCTGGATGCAGAACTGCCGCCAGTCGCCGGGCTGCGGCAACGCGATGTGGCGGACGTGGAATTCGAGCTGGAAATGCGGGTCTTCGATCCAGTAGGGATAGTCGATGTTCAGCGGCACGTCGACCAGCTTCTGGCGGAAAATCCGCGAACTGCCCAGCCGCTCGCGCACGTGGTTCAGGATCGACTTGAAACGCACCGTTCCGCCCGGCGCGGTCGACTGGTCGTAAATGTAGATCGTCGAGATGTGCTGGTGCTGCCCGGCTTTGTCCGAGTACAGAAACCAGGCGTCTGAGCCGCTGAGCTGCCGCATCGGGCCTCCTGCAAACTGCGCATCCTGAGCCGCATGTTTCACCAGTGCGGAGCGGATATTCCGAAGCCTGGCGTCGAATCAATGAGATCACGCTGGATTGTTGCAGGCTCCGCCGCCTACGCCGAAAATTCCGGATCCCTGGTGAATTATGCGGCTTAATCGGGGTGTAGTCGATTCGTTCCGGCCGGCATGTGATCCATCTCAACTTTGCACTGCCTGCCGCCCGCTGTCGACCCGCATCCGGCCCGATTCGCGCGTATGATGGAATATGGGCCGACCACACAGGGCTGCCGGAAAGCCGCAGCGCATGGCAGGTTGCCAGGGAATGGAAACGGCGTCGGCGCGCAAAAAAGATGCCGGTTTCCTGTCCGGCAAAGGGCCTGATTTCTGGAATTCGATATGCTGAAACAACTCTCCGGTCTCGACACGATGTTTCTGTACATGGAATCATCGCGCACGCCGCTCGAAGTCGGTTCCCTGCAGATCTATGACCCGTCGACCGCACCCGGCGGGCGGGTGCGTTTCAAGGAATTGCTCGCCCTGTTCGACAACCGGCTCGACTGCGCGCCGATTTTTAAAAGCAGGCTGCTGGAAGTCCCGCTGTCGCTGGATCATCCCTACTGGATGAAAGATGACGAATTCGATATCGAGTACCACCTCAGGCACATCTCGCTGCCCAGGCCGGGCGATTGGCGGCAGTTGATGATCCAGATCGCTCGCCTGCAGTCGCAGCAGCTCGACAAGTCGCGCCCGCTGTGGGAAGTCTATGTGATCGAGGGCCTGAACAACGTGGCGGGCGTTCGGAAAGGCTGTTTCGCGCTGTTCACCAAGATGCACCATGCGATCGTCGATGGCGTCGGTTCGCTGGAAATCCAGCGCCGAATCCATGACCTGGAACCGCTCAAGCCCGATCTGCCGAGCTCCGCGCCGCCGCCCAGGCGCTCGAAAGTGCCCGAACCGTCGCCCTGGCGTCTGCTGGCCAGGAGCCCGTTCAGCTGCGCCGTGAAGTCCACGCGCCTGGCCAGGGCCCTCGCTTGCGCCGCGCCGGGACTGCTGCGGGCCGCGCTGGCGAGCGGGGGCAGCGAGCGGCCCTCGGCGCCGCGGACCATTTTCAACGTCGGGCGGGCTTCGGCGAACCGGGTCATCGACGGGCGTTTTTTCCAACTCGCCGAAATCCGGGAGATCGCGAAACAGGTGCCGGGAACGAAAGTCAACGACGTCGTGCTGGCGGTGGTGGGTGGCGCAATGCGCTGCTACCTGCAATCCAAGAGCCGTTTGCCGTCGCGGACTTTGGTGGCGGGCTGCCCGATCGACATCCGCCAGGGCGACATAGGGCACGCGGCCCACGCCAACATGGTGAGCATGATGAATGCGCCTTTGCGCACGGATCTTGCCGATCCGCTCGAGCGCCTGCGGGCCGTGTTCCGGGGTACCCTGGAGGCCAAGGCCATGACGAGGGAGATCGGTGCCGCCAGGCTGACCGCGCTGCCGATGAACCTGCCGGCCCCGATCGCCAAAAACCTCTATCCGCCACTGATGGACTTGTTGGGGCGCAGTGGCAGACTGGCCTTCAATACCGTGGTGACGAATGTTCCCGGACCTACGCAGCCCATCTACCTGGCCGGCGCGCGGATGGTCAAGATGATCGGCATGGGCCCGGTCCTCGACCAGGCGGGTATTTTCCACGCGGCATTTTCCTACGACGGCATGCTGTCGATCTCGTTCACGGCCTGCCGGGAGATGCTGCCCGATCCGGGCTTTTACGCCGAGTGCATCCAGCAGGCTTTCGAGGAACTGCGCGACGCGGCGTTTGCGCCACCGCTGCGGTCCGGCTCCGGGCGGAAAAAGAAAAAACGCAGGAGCAAAGCGGCCCGGACACGAAAAGCGGAAACGTCATTGCCGGCTGTGGCAACCGCGCCTGCCGCCGAAAACGATACTGACGTGAGGCTCCTGAAGAAAAAGGCGCGCCGGAAGAAGCCCGGGACGAAAACGTCAGTCAAGAAGAGCCCGATGAAAAAAGCGAAAAAGCAGGTCGGCGCGGCCAGGCGCAAGGTAGGCAAGAAAGCCTTGCGCAAGAAGGGGCAGGAAAAAGCCGTGCAACAGCCGCCCGCGGATTCGTCCGCGAGGAAAGCGGGCTCCGGAAACTGACCGGCAGCATTTCATGCCCGCCGTTCACTCCCCTTGCGCCGGCAAATTGCGCAGCTGTGCCACGGCTTTTTGCCAG
>JAVVFH010000236.1:0-5434 GCA_032250585.1 Lysobacterales bacterium | reverse complement strand
TGGGGCGCACTGTGACGAGGCCCGGGAGCAAGCCGAGAAGAAACTGGCAGATGTGCGCGCCAGGCTCGCTGATCTCCGGCGCATCGAGACAGTGCTTGCCGGGCTGGTCACCCAGTGCTTCGCCGCCGAGGGTGAAGTACGTTGTCCGTTGATCGCCTCCTTACAGGACACCGGGGCTGACGCCTTTCGATAACCTCATGGAGCGGCGTCGTCGGGGCGGCGTCTCGTCGGAACGGCCCCGGCCACAGGGACAGGAGCAGAAGTGCCCGAACCCCATTGAACGGCGGCATAGCTTGTATCCGTGTGCTGTCGAAACAGGTTCTGCCGGCGTAACACCGGGTCAGAAAAACGTTTCCTGCTGCGCGGCGCCACGATTCGAAGCCGAAAAAAGGGCCGGCGTGAATCAGTGCTCTGCCGCGACACCCGCTCCGCGCGGCACACGGATCTCTTCGACCAGGTGCTGGATGTGCTCCGGCGGCGCCGAGGTCACTTTCGACACCGCGACCGCCACGACAAAGTTCAGCAACGCGCCGACGGCGCCGAAGGCCTCGGTGGAAATGCCCATGAACCAGTTGTCCGGTGTGTTCGCCCGCATCTCGGTGCCGGGGATGAAGAACCAGCCTTTGAACCAGAAAATGTAGATCAGCGTGCTTAGCAGACCGGTCAACATACCGGCGATGGCCCCGTCGCGGTTCATCTTCTTGTTGAAGATGCCCATCATCAGCGCCGGGAAGATCGACGCGGCCGCGAGGCCGAAGGCCAGCGCCACCACCTGCGCGGCAAAACCGGGCGGATTGAGCCCCAGGTAACCGGCCACCAGGATCGCGAAGGCCATGGCGATGCGGCTGGCGAGCAGCTCTTTTTTCTCGGAGATCGCGGGCATCAGCATGCCCTTGATGACGTCGTGGGAGATCGCCGAGGAGATGGCCAGCAGCAGCCCCGCCGCCGTCGACAGCGCGGCCGCGATACCGCCGGCGGCCACCAGCGCGATGACCCAGTTCGGGAGATTGGCGATTTCCGGATTGGCCAGCACCATGATGTCGCGGTCGACCGTGACCATTTCGTTGCCTTCCCAGCCATAGACCTCGGCCTGCTGGGCGAATTGCTCGTTGGCGTCGTTGTAGTACTGGATGCGGCCGTCGGCGTTCTTGTCTTCGAACTTCAGCAGACCGGTGGTTTCCCATTTGCGGAACCAGTCAGGCCGATCCTCGTAGGCCAGGTTGCCCGTCTCGCTGCCGACCGGGCCGGTCTGGATGGTTTCCGTCAGGTTCAGGCGGGCCATGGCCCCCACGGCCGGCGCGGTGGTGTAGAGGATGGCGATGAACACCAGCGCCCAACCGGCGGACAATCGCGCATCCGAGACCTTCGGAACCGTGAAGAAACGCACGATCACGTGCGGCAGGCCCGCGGTGCCGATCATCAGCGACAGGGTCAACAGGAAGATGTTCAGTGTCGATCCCTTCTGCGCGGAAAAGGCGGCAAAGCCCAGATCGATCACCACCTGGTCGAGTTTGTCGAGCAGGGAAAGCGTCGACTCGCCGGCCATCTGGCTGCCGAGCCCCAACTGGGGAACGGGGTTGCCGGTCAGGTTCAGGGAGATGAAGATGGCCGGCACCGTATAGGCGAAGATCAGCACGCAGTATTGCGCGATCTGCGTGTAGGTAATGCCCTTCATGCCGCCCAGCACGGCGTATGCGAACACGATGGCCATGCCCACGCCCACGCCGACTTCGAAGGGCACTTCCAGGAAGCGGCCGAAGGCCACGCCGACGCCTTTCATCTGCCCGATCACGTAGGTGATGGAGGCGATGACCAGGCAGATCACCGCCACCAGGCGGGCGCCCCTGGAATAGAAACGCTCACCGATGAACTCGGGCACCGTGAACTTGCCGAATTTGCGCAGGTAAGGCGCCAGCAGCAGTGCCAGCAGCACATAGCCGCCGGTCCAGCCCATCAGGTACACCGACCCGTCGTAGCCCAGAAAGGCAATCAGGCCCGCCATCGAAATGAAGGAAGCCGCCGACATCCAGTCAGCCGCTGTGGCCATGCCGTTGGCGATCGGGTGCACACCCGTGCCGGCTACGTAAAACTCACCGGTGGTGGAAGCGCGTGACCAGATCGCAATCGCGATATAAATCAGAAACGTCGCGCCTACGACGAGATAGGTCAAAGTTTGAAGTTCCACCCCGTATCCCCCGTCATTCCTCGTGAACGTCGAATTCGCGGTCGAGCTTGTTCATGCGACTGGCATAGAAAAAGATCAACACGACGAATACGTAAATCGAACCCTGCTGCGCGAACCAGTAACCCAACGGGTAACCCCCAAGGCTGATCGCGTTCAGTGGTTCCACCAGAAGGATTCCGAACACGTAAGAAACCACGAACCAGATGCTCAGGCAGATCGCCACCAGCCTCAGGTTTCTCCTCCAATACGCTTGTCTGCTCAGGTTTTTAGTCATGCCAGCCTCTCCTATGCCAGGTTCCCGATCGCTATGTTACTTTGCCAACGCGCTTGAAACGCCCTTACTTTAAGGCCTTTTAACCGGTACCGACCTTTTTGAAGCGCACGCGACCGGTCCGGGCTGATGTCCGGGCTGAATAATGATGCGGGCTACCGTTCGACCGGGAAGCCGGCCATTTGCCACTCGGGGAAACCGTCCTGCAGGCGCCGGGCCTGCCAGCCCTTGCGGCGCAGGCGCGCGACCGCTTCGAAGGCCAGGACGCAATGGGGGCCGCGACAATAGGCGATGACTTCCTTGTCGCGGTCGAGTTCACGCAGATGCTTCTCGAGTTCATCCAGCGGGATGCTGACGGCACCCGGCAGGTGGCCGTCCCGGTATTCCTCAGCCGGGCGCACATCGATGACGGTGACCAGCCCATCGCGTGCCCGGGCGAGCAGTTCCGCCGCGGGCAGGGGCTCGAGTCCGTCTTTGACCGTCAGATAGCGGCTCACCAATTGATCCACCTTGGCGAGGTGACGCTCGGCGACACGACGCAGTTGGTCGATCAGCGCCACGACATCCGGATCACTCACGCGATAAAAGACGGTCTTGCCTTCTTTGCGTGTAGCGACCAGGTCCGCCTGGCGCAATTGCTGCAGATGCTGCGAGGTGTTGGCTACCGACAATCCCGATACCCGGGCCAGCGCATCGACGCTGCGCTCACCCTGGGCGAGGAACTCCAGCAGCTCCAGACGATTGGCATGGCCAAGGGCTTTGCCGATACGGGCAAACTGATCGAACAGCGTATGCCTGAAATTGTCGACAGTACCGGTGGTTGTCATGGCCTGTTACCTCGCTTAAGCTCATTCAATCAGTCACTTGATTATAATTTCAATTATACGCAGCAGGTAACGCGCGGCACAAGCCGGCACTTCAGCCCTTGCAGGGCAAATTTGTTCTCACGCCAATTTCTTGAATTCCGGTCATTTCCGCGCAGGCGGAAATCCAGGTCCAACAACACCGCTGGATTCGCCAAGCCGCGGATTGGATTGAAATTCCTGGATTCCCGCCTGCGCGGGAATGACAGTGCTTCTGGTAGAACAAATTTGCCCTGTCAGCCCTTGTGAAAGGACTTTTGAGCAGTCGAGCGATACTATCGACCTGCGATTATTCAAATGTTATATTGAATATTTATTACAGTCTGCCAAGGGCAGAACCATCGGAGCGCAGTGAGGATGAACGAAACGGATTGGCTGATAACCTACGAATCGATCATACGGCTGGGTGTCTTTCTCAGCGTCTTCGCGGTGATGGCCCTTTGGGAGCTGTATGCGCCGCGTCGTGCACTGAAGCTCTCCAAAATGATGCGCTGGGGCAACAACCTGGGTTTGGTGGTGTTCAACACGGTACTGCTGCGTTTGCTCTTTCCCGCCGCGGCGGTCGGGATGGCGGTTTTCGCAGCCCGCCAGGGCTGGGGTTTGCTGAACCATTTCGAATGGCCATTCTGGCTGGCGCTGGTGATCGCCGTGGCCGCGCTGGATTTCGTCATCTGGCTGCAGCACGTGATGGTGCATTCGATTCCACTGTTGTGGCGGCTGCACCGCGTGCACCACGCCGATCCGGATTACGACCTGACCACCGGCGCCCGTTTCCATCCACTGGAAATCATCCTCTCGATGTTGATCAAGTTTTCCGCTATCGTCGTGCTCGGCCCACCGGTGGCCGCGGTGATCGTTTTCGAAGTGCTGCTGAACGCCACCGCCATGTTCAATCACGCCAACGTGCGCCTGCCCGCCGCTCTCGACAGAGTGCTGCGCTGGTTCGTGGTGACGCCCGACATGCACCGTGTCCATCACTCGGTGGAAACCGACGAGATGAATTCGAACTTCGGTTTCAATCTGCCCTGGTGGGACCGCTTGCTTGGCACCTACCGCGCTCAACCACGCGGCGGACACGAAGGCATGACTATCGGTCTGCCCGGCTGGCGCGAGCCGCGCGAAGTGAGCTGGCTGACCGGGCTGTTACTGATGCCGCTGCGCGGTGACGCCAGCCGCCGACGAGCGACTGAAGGCGATGCCCGGGAGCCCCCGATTGCCGTTCACGGCTCCCCTACCCTGCAAACCGGAATCGTTCACACGGAGGATTGAGAACCATGACCACTTTGTTGATATTGAACGATCCGCCCTACGGTACGGAGCGCAGCTACAACGGCCTGCGCCTGGCCAAGGCCCTGGCCGGCAGGGACGCCGACGTCCAGGTCTTTCTGATGGCCGACGCGGTGGGCTGCGCCAGGACCGGGCAAAACGTGCCACAGGGTTATTACAATCTCGAATTGATGGTGAAGGCCGTGGCGCGCAAGGGTGAAGTGCTGCTGTGCGGCACCTGCATGGACGCGCGCGGGCTGAACGATGACGAGGTCGTCGACGGCGCGCGGCGCAGCACGATGAGCGAACTGGCCGAGCGAACGCTCGCGGCGGAGCACGTGTTGGTATTCTGAGCAAACCGCCAAAAATCACAAACAGCCGGGAGAACTTGCTTTGAAGACCGAAGATCCGAAACTTTCCACGCGCTGTGTGCACGCCGGTGACCTGACCCAGGCGCTGGGCTGAGCCGGCATGACGGATCCGCTGTACCTCGATTACAACGCCACCACGCCGGTGGCGCCGGAGGTCGCCGATGCGATCGAACCCTGGCTGCGCCTGCATTTCGGTAATCCTTCCTCGAGCCACGTGTACGGCCGCCGCGCCCAGCAGGCCGTGAGCAAGGCGCGTAGCCAGGTGGCGACGCTGATCGCCGCCTTGCCGGAGGAGATCATCTTTACCGGCTGCGCCACCGAGGCCAACAACCTCGCGGTGCTGGGCGTCGCGCGCGCGCTGAGCGGGCGCGGCCGGCACCTGGTCACCAGCGCCATCGAGCACCCCGCGGTGGCTGCGCCGATGGCGCAACTGGCCGCTAAGGGCTGGGAGCTGACCGTGCTGCCGGTCGATGCGAAC
>JAVVFH010000235.1:0-5436 GCA_032250585.1 Lysobacterales bacterium | reverse complement strand
GGCGGTCAGGGCGATAAACGGGACCTGCGGAAAATGCGCGCGCAGTTCGCCGAGCGCCGCGTACTCGGGCCGGAAATCGTGACCCCACTGGGACACGCAGTGGGCCTCGTCGATGGCGACCAGCGCCAGCGGCATGTCCTGCAGTCTCCGGATGAAGTCCGTTTTCATCATGCGCTCGGGCGCGACGTACAGCAGGTCGAGTTCGCCGCCGTGCAGCCGCTGCAGCACCGAGTGCCGCTCTTCGCTGTCCAGCGTGGAGTTGTACACGGCGGCGTTCACGCCATTAGCGCACAAGGCATCCACCTGGTCCTTCATCAGGGAAATCAGCGGTGAGATCACGATGGCGATGCCGTCCCGATGCAGGGCGGGCAGCTGGTAGCACAGCGATTTGCCGCCGCCGGTGGGCATCAGCACGAAGGCGTCTCCACCCTGCAGCAGCTGTTCGATGATGTCCTGTTGATGCGGTCGGAATTCCCGCAGGCCGAAAACCTGCTGGAGTGTGTCCTGGATGGAACCCATGATGCGGTGAGCGTATTCCCTTTGCTTGCGGTGACGGATGTATGGCAGGCGAAAAGTATAGGCGATGTGGCGCCCGCTTTGCGTGCGAATTTTTCGCGAGGCGCTTCCGGTCGCGCCGTTAACCACCCCGGATCAGCCGGCTTCGCTGGCCAGCCAGAGGGTGTGGCGGGCGCCCTTGTTACCGTGAGCGTGCACCGAAACCTCCTCCACCAGGAAACCGCAGCGGCGCAGTCGGTCTTGAAAATCCCGCGCCGGGCCGGCGGACCAGTAGGCCAGCACGCCCCCGGGGCGTAATGCGTCCTGGGCGGCGGCGATGCCCGCTGACGAGTAAATCCAGTGGTTGTGTTCGCTGGTGAGCCCTTCAGGCCCGTTGTCCACGTCCAGTGCGATCGCGTCGAAACAGCCCTCCGAGCGGCGCAGCAAGCGCGCCACGTCGCCGACGTGCACGCGCGTGCGCGGGTCATCCAGCGGCCGCCCGCTGCGCTCGCCCAGCGGGCCGCGGTTCCATTCCACGACTTCGGGGATCAGTTCGGCGACGGTGACCTCGGCCTGTGGCCCCAACGCCCCGAGCGCCGCGGCCAGCGTGAAGCCCATGCCGAGGCCGCCGATGAGCACGCGCGGCGCCGGGTGGTTTTTTAGGCGCCGGCAGGGCAGGGCGCCGAGCGCATCCTCGGAACCGTGCTTGCGGCTACTCATCAGTTCCTGGCCGCCGCTGAGGCGAATGAAAAAGTCGTCTTTGCCTGCGTACAGGAAAAGCGATTTGTCGCTGCCCGGAATGGGGGCCATACCGAGCTCTGTCCAGTGCCTCATCGAAGATTCACGTCGCGTTGACTTTATATCGGCCTTTATAAGTGAAGCGGCGGCTGAAAGCCAATTGAATCGCGGGCCGCAGCTGGCGGACACGCGCATCGATTACGGCCGGGGCGGCACGTTGGCGGTGACGATGAACCGCCTGCCGGCCTTCGGCCGGCTGGAGCCGGACTGGGGGAGGAAGGTCAAGCCGAATGCCGTTAAGGCCTTCATTCACTTCGATGCGGTCAGCCACTTGCGCAAACGGTTGGAGTCGCCAAATGGCGTCAGTTTGCCGAACGAGTCCAGCAGCACGATGTACACCGATTCGCCTTCGATCGTCGCCTGCATCACCAGGCAGCGGCCCGATTCGTTGAGGTAGCCGGTTTTACTCAATGCGATGTCCCAGTCTGCATTGGCCAGCAGGCGGTTGGTGTTGCCGTAGACCAGCGGTCCGCGCCTGGGGTAGGGCCGCACTTCGAGTCGGCGGGTCGTGCTGGCTTGCCTGATCAGGGGATAGCCCTGCGCCGCGCGGATCATTTTGGCGAGATCGCGCGCCGTCGAACGGTTTTCCACCCGCAACCCGGCGGGATCGGCGAAATGGCTTTTACTCATGCCGAGTTGGGCGGCCTTTGCGTTCATGGCCACGACGAAGGCGGTCATGCCGCCAGGGAAAGTCCGGCCCAGCGCGGTGGCGGCCCGGTTTTCCGACGCCATGAGTGCGATCAATATCATTTCCCGGCGGCTCAAGGCCGCCCCGTATTCCAGGCGCGAACCGGTCAGCTGCACCAGGTCGCGATCGGCACGGGTAACGGTGATTCTTTCGTCCAGGTCGAGATCGGCATCGAGGATCGTCATGGCGGTCATCAACTTGGTGATCGAGGCGATCGGCCGCACGGTGTCGGCGTCTTTGTCGAAAATCACCGTGTCGTCGGCGGCGATGACCAAAGCCGATGCCGAGCGCAGCCCGGGGTCGCCCGCAAGACCTCCGAACGATGAGGCCGAAAGCGGGACAGTCGGCCAGGCGAGGCAGCTCAACAGAATGTTCGCTGCGATGAGGGCTCTTGGACGCATGCTACTCCCGGAATCGTGGCGCACGGTAAGTGGATGTTTGCACATTATAAGCAGATTTCGCTGGGCTTCCATACGCAACTGGGCCTGCCGGGCGCGACCACCGCAGGAACTGCCGCCCGATTCGGGTTAGGATGCGTTATTTGTATTCATAAGCGGAGGCATTCAGATGATTCGACAATGCAGCTTACGGCTTGGCGTGTTGCTGATGTTCCTCGTGCCGGCGGCCGTCCCTGCCGAACCGCCTGCCGCCTTTGAGCTCGGTGTTCTGAGCGCGGGCCCGGGGCAATCCGTTTCCGGCTACCTGGACGTGCCCGCGGCCGACGATCCCGGAACGCGTATCCCGGTTTCGGTGATTCACGGTGCCAGCCCGGGACCCGTGCTGGCCCTGATCGCGGGCACGCACGGTTACGAATACCCGGGCATTACCGCCCTGCAGCGACTGCGCCGGCAGGTGGACCCGCAGACGCTGTCGGGCACGCTGCTGCTGGTGCATATCGCCAACCCGCCGTCTTTCTATGGGCGCACGATTTACGTCAGCCCGGTAGACGGCAAGAACCTGAACCGGGTCTATCCCGGCAACGCCGCAGGCAGCCTCAGCGAGCGCATTGCGCTGGTCATCACCGCGCAGGTGATCGAGCGCGCCGATTACCTCGTAGACCTGCACGCCGGCGATGGCAACGAGGCACTGCGGCCGTACATTTACATGCCGGTGACCGGCCAGCCGGAGCTGGATGCAGCCGCGCGCGGCATGGCGCTGGCTTTCGGGCTCGACACGATCGTGATCGACGAGGGGCGCGTGCAGCCACCCGAGGCATCGGTGTACACGGACCAGACGGCGCTGTCGCGGGGGATACCGGCCATCACCACTGAGACCGGCCAGCTGGGGTCCAACGACGATTACTGGGTGGACATGGCGGTCGACGGCCTGGAAAACCTGCTGCGCCACCTGCGGATGACTACCGGTGCGGTGCGTCCGAACGAGGGTGTGGTCTGGCTGAATGGCTACCAGGTGATCCCCAGCCCCGCCACCGGCCTGTTCACAGCGGTCGTACGCGACGGCTACGCGGTCGCCGAAAACGGTTTGCTGGGCCGCCTGGTGGACCCCTTCGGGGAACCCCTGGCGGAGATCCGCGCGCCCTTCGCGGGGGTCGTCAACTACGTCCTGGGCACGCCGCCGGTCAGCGAGGGCGAGCCCGTCGCAATGATCAGCCGGCTTGCAGAATCGCCGCCGCGGGGGTATGAAGAGTGATGGATGCAAATCGTTTCGGGAGGCCGTGATGGCGGGCGGATGGAGCAGCGACGGCGCGGTGCAGGAACAGATCGACGCCAGCATCGAGGAAGCCATCGAGCGGGCCCGCAGACGTCTGCCGAGCGGTGCAAGCCGGCGGCGCTGCGAAGACTGCGCTGCCGCGATTCCCGAAGCGCGCCGGCAGGCCGTCCCGGGCGTGCGTCTGTGCGTTCAATGCCAGCAGCAGCAGGATCGGGAAGACGGCGCTGCCGGCGGCTACAACCGCAGGGGCAGCAAAGACAGCCAGCTGCGCTGATTTCCTGCCTGCATGGAGCTTGCGGCCCGCTGTTGGCGTCGATCAGATTGCTGCCGCTGGCGTCCCGATGTAAAACAAAGCGACCCGGCACGACCCGACGCAACCCGGCGCGTATCGTGCAGCGGCCAAAAACGGCATAATTCGCGGGATGAACCCCTGGCTTTTCCTGGCGGCTGTCGTCGTCATCATCGTGCTGGCATTGCTGATACCGCGTTGGCGGCTCAAACGCGCCGTCAGCGCGCCGTTTCCTGAGGAATGGGAGGCGGCATTGGAGCGCAACAGCGAGGTCTACCGCCATTTGCCGCAGCCTCTGCGGGGGCGCTTGCGCGGCTTGGTCAAAGAGTTTCTGCACGACAAACACTTCAGCGGCGCCGGCGGGCTGGAAATCACCGACGAAATCCGCGTGACCATTGCGGCCGAGGCCTGCATGCTGATCCTGAACCGCCGCTCGGGCGTGTATCCAGGCCTGCGTTACCTGATCGTGTATCCCAGTGCGTTCATCGTGGCGCACGAGGGCAGGGACGAGGCCGGGGTGGTGGACGTCTCGTCCCGTGATCTGTTGGGAGAGTCCTGGGGCAACGGCAAGGTCATTCTCGCCTGGGATTCCGTGTTGCGCGGAGCACGCAATTTTGGCGACGGGCAGAACGTGGTTCTGCACGAATTCGCACATCAACTGGACAGCGAGGACGGTAGCACCGATGGCGCGCCACTGTTGGCGGGCGAGTCCAGTTACCGCAGTTGGGCGGCGGTGCTGGCAAACGAATTCGAGATCCTGCAGCAGCGCAGCCGCAAAGGGCAGCCGTCGCTGCTGGACGAATACGGTGCGAGCCATCCCGCGGAATTTTTCGCCGTCGCCACCGAGACCTTTTTCGAAAAACCACGGCAGATGGCGCAGCACCACGTCGAATTGTTCGACACGCTGAAGTCCTATTACCGCCTTGATCCGCGGGAGTGGCGCCGCCAATGAATCTGCCGAATCGCCGAGTGCGTCCCGGCACCAAACTTTGGACATAAGTGTGAGCACAAAGCGAAGCAGACGGATTCTGTTGGCTGCGATTCTCGTCGTGGGCGGCGCCGTCCTGTTGTCCGGATTCCTGCGAACCGCGCTGGATACCACGCTGCTGCTGGCCGACCTGGCGGGCATCGATGCCGGCTGGGCCGACATCCGACCGCCCGCCAGCCGCCGGGCCATCGACTACGAAACGCAGGCCGGAACGCGGCAGGCCGATCTGTACCTGACTGCCGACACGGCAGGGGCCGGCCTGGTACTGGTGCCCGGGGCGGCGCCGGGCGGTCGCGACGACCCGCGCCTGGTGACCCTGGCGACCGCCCTGGCACGGTCGGGTTTCGCGGTTCTCGTGCCGGATATCGAATCGCTGCGCGAGTTGCGGCTGTCGCCGGCCACTGCCGATGAAATTGCTGCCGCAGCCGTGCAGTTGGCCGATCTCGATGTATTGCCGGCGGGAGCGGGCCTGGGTATCGGGGCCCTCAGCGTCGCGGCGGGGCCGGC
>JAVVFH010000234.1:0-5480 GCA_032250585.1 Lysobacterales bacterium | reverse complement strand
CGCGCCACGTGCCGGGCCTGGGATACCTCCCCGCCACCCTGCTTGATGTGTTCCAGTTGCTGCTGAAGATCCTCGACCAGCCCGCGCATGTAGGCGGAGTTGGTCGCAAACGCCTCCGAGCGGGTATTCAGACGACTCCGGATCGTGGTCATGTCAGGCCGTCTCTTCGAACAGTTCGCGTCCGATCAGCATGCGCCGAATCTCCGAGGTGCCGGCGCCGATCTCGTACAGCTTGGCGTCGCGCAGCAGGCGGCCGGCCGGGTAGTCGTTGATGTAGCCGTTGCCGCCCAGCGCCTGAATCACCTCCAGCGCCATGCGTGTGGCGCGCTCGGCCGTGAAGAGGATCGCCCCGGCGGCGTCCTTGCGGCTTTCGCGGCCGCGATCACAACTGGCGGCTACCGCGTACAAGTAGGCGCGCGATGCGCTGAGCTCGGTGTACATGTCCGCGAGCTTGGCCTGCATCAGCTGGAACTCGCCGATGCTGCGACCGAACTGTTTTCGCTCGTGAACGTAGGGCAGCGTCAGGTCCAGGCAGGCCTGCATGATGCCGACCGGGCCGGCGGCCAGCACGGTGCGCTCGTAATCGAGCCCCGACATCAACACCTCCACCCCGCCGTTTTCCCGGCCGAGGATGT
Organism: Lysobacterales bacterium; assembly: GCA_032250585.1. Classification (GTDB taxonomy): domain Bacteria; phylum Pseudomonadota; class Gammaproteobacteria; order Xanthomonadales; family SZUA-36; genus JAVVFH01. Next base: position 4,845 of record JAVVFH010000234.1, on the reverse strand, counting down.
TGTCGGCGGGTACCGGGCAATTTTCGAAAACCAGCTCACAGGTGTTCGAGCCGCGCATGCCGAGCTTGTCCAGTTTTTCGCCGCGCGAGAAACCCGGGCGGTCGCGCTCGACGATGAAGGCCGTGATACCCTTGGAACCAGCCTCGATATCGGTCTTGGCGTAGACCACATAAACATCCGCTTCCGGGCCGTTGGTGATCCACATCTTGCTGCCGATGAGCAGATAATCGCCGTTTTGGCGCGCGGCGCGCAGGCCCATGCCGACGACGTCCGAGCCGGCACCGGATTCGGACATGGCCAGCGCCCCGACCCGCTCGCCGCTGCACAGGCCCGGCAGGTACTGTCGTTTCTGGGTTTCGCTGCCGTTTTTGCGGATCTGATTCACGCACAGGTTGGAATGCGCGCCGTAGGACAGGCCGACCGCGGCAGAGGCGCGGCTGATCTCCTCCATGGCCACACAGTGCGCCAGGTAACCCAGGCCGCTGCCGCCGTAGCTTTCCTCGACCGTGATCCCCAGCAGGCCCAGCTCGCCCATTTTTCGCCACAGATCCGCGGGAAAAAGGTTGTCCCGGTCGATGTCGGCGGCCCGCGGGGCGATCTCCGCCGCGGCGAATTGCCGGACCGCGTCGCGCAGCATGTCGATGTCTTCGCCGAGATCGAAATCGAGCGAGCGGAAATGCGCTTTCATGTGCTCTTCTCCCGTTGCGTGCCGTCGCGGGCGCTCAGTTGCCCAGCACGGCAAGGGCCTGGCGGCAGTTTGCCTCGGCCCGGCCGAGGTCTTCCAGCGTCGACTCGAGATCGCTCCGCTGCCGCTCCAGTTCCCGGCGCCGTTCCTGTATGCGCCCGATGAGGCGCTCCAGCTGCTTGCGGTTATTGCCCGGGGAGCCGTACATCAGGATGATGTCGGCGCTTTCCTCGAGGCTCAGGCCGAGGCGCTTGCCGCGCAGGATCAAGCGCAGCTTGGTGCGGTCGGCCGCGCTGTAAATGCGCCGGGTGCCATCACGCCGCGGGTCCAGCAGACCCTTTTCCTCGTAGAAGCGGATCGTGCGCGTGGTCACGCCGAATTCCGCCGCCAGTTCGCTGATGCTGTAGGTGCCTTCCATGCGAGGGGCCTGCCGCCGACCGTGAACCCCGATTATAACTAACGTTTACGTTAACGTAAATGCAAATCGCGGCTGAAGCCGCTCCTGCACTCCCCGACAGCGCTCAGGCGCGTCGGGACTGCCCACCGCCGCGGCCCTGGCGAGGGCTTGAGCGCCCGCGCCCGGACCGGTTCTGCCCGTTCTGGATCGGCTCGGCGCGAATCGAGGGATCGGGCTGAAAGCCCGGCACGATCTTCTTCGGCAAGGCCCGCTTCAGCACGCGCTCGATATCCACCAGCAATTTTGTCTCGTCGATACAGACCAGCGACACCGCCCGCCCTTCCTTGCCCGCCCGGCCGGTCCGGCCGATGCGGTGTACGTAGTCCTCGGGTACCTGCGGCAGGTCGAAATTGACCACGTGCGGCAGCGAGTCGATGTCCAGCCCACGGGCCGCAATGTCGGTCGCCACCAGCACACGTACGTCGCCGGCCTTGAACTCGGCCAGCGCCCGCGTGCGCGCGGACTGTGTCTTGTTGCCATGAATCGCCAGGCTGGTGATCCCATCCTGCTCCAACTGCTTCGACAGACGATTGGCACCATGCTTGGTGCGCGTGAACACGAGCACGCGGCGCCAGTTCTGCGTGCCCACCATGTGCGACAGCAGTTCGCGCTTGCGCTTGCTGTCGACCGGGTGAACCACCTGCGAAACGCCTTCCGCCGTGGTATTGCGGCGCGCGACCTCAATGAACTCGGGATGGTGCAGCAAACCGTCGGCCAGCTTGCGGATTTCGGCCGAAAAGGTCGCCGAAAACATCAGGTTCTGGCGCTGCCCGGGCAGCAGGGCGAGAATGCGGCGAATGTCGCGAATAAAACCCATGTCCAGCATGCGATCGGCTTCGTCCAGCACCAGGTATTCCACGCTGGACAGATCCAGCGTTTTCTGGCCGATGTGATCGAGCAGGCGCCCGGGGGTAGCCACCACGGTGTCCACGCCGCGGCGCAACTGCTGGATTTGCGGCCCGATCTTGACGCCGCCGAAGATCACTGCGGATTTCAGCGACAGGTGCCGGCCGTAGGTTTCCATGCTGGCTCCGACCTGGGCCGCCAGCTCACGGGTGGGTGTGAGAATCAGGCAGCGCACGGGGCGGTGCGCGCCCTTCGCGGGGGCGTCCGCGCCCATCCGCTGCAGCAACGGCAAGGCGAAACCAGCGGTCTTGCCGGTGCCGGTCTGGGCACTGGCCAGTACGTCGCGACCCTGCAGAATGACGGGGATGGCCTGGCGCTGAATGGGGGTCGCCTCGGTGTAACCCTGTTCGGAGACAGCACGAACGAGTTCGGCCCGCAGGCCAAGCGTATCAAAAGACATGGTTATATTACTCCTGGATCGGCCTGCCGGACGACTCGGGTCCGGGACGGTCCAGGCAGAAGGGGTTGTTTGGGATTCGAAGTGGTCCGGAAGGAATGACTGCGAAGGCTATGGCGCAGACCGATTGTGCCAAGCCGGGGCGATCATACCCCATGCCACCAGATAAAGCGAACTGTGCGCTTATCCACGCGCGAAATAACCGCTTCGCTATTGCGGGCAGCCGCATTCGGCCAGAGCCAGTATCTTGCGGGCCTGTTTGAGGTGCGGCTCGTCCAGCATGACGCCGTCCAGCGCCAGCGTCCCCGCGCCGGGATTCGCCGCAAACAGTTCCACGATTCGGCGCGCGCGGGCAATTTCTTCGGCATTGGGCGTGAAGGCGCGATTGATGACTTCTACCTGCGCCGGGTGAATCGCCAGTTTGCCACTGAAGCCGTCCCGCCGGGCTTCGGCACAGGCGGTTGCCAGACCCTGCTCGTCGCGAAAATCGACGTGGATGGTATCGATCGCTTCCACCCCGGCGGCATGCGCCGCGAACAGGCAGAGGTTTCGCACCATCTGGAACGGGGTGGTCCAACGGCCTGCCGCGTCGCGGTTACTCAGCGCGCCGACTGCCGCGCCGAGGTCTTCGGCGCCCCAGGTCAGGCCGGCCAGGCGTTTGCCACAGCGGCGATACTCGCCGAGCGAGAAAATCGCCTCGGGCGTTTCCGTTGCCACCGGCAGGATGCGGGTGGAGCCTACCTTGAAGTCGTGTTCCGCCTCGTACACCCCGAGACGCTGTCCCAGCAGTTCGACGTCGTTTGGCGAACGGGTTTTCGGCAGCACGATGCCATCCGGCCGTCCCGCCATGACCGCCGCCAGGTCGGCGCCGGCGGCCGCGTGCGTGATGGGGTTGATGCGCACCCACAGCTGGCAGTGCCGCTCACCCGCCTGCGAATCGAGCAATTCCCGCACCAGGCCGCGCGCCCTGGTCTTGTTTTCCCCGGCCACGGAATCCTCGAGGTCGAGCACCAGCGCATCGGCCGGAATGTTCGCACTTTTGGCCAGTTTCCTTTCGCTGTCGCCCGGCACGAACAACAGGGATTTCAGCACCACGGCGCCGGCTCCCATCGCTTCATTCGTTTTCTCGACATGGCTTGCTCCTGTGCGCAGCGGAAGTCGCTGTTCGCGTCAGCTGAACCCACAAGCGGCTCAACCGGTATTCTGGATGCCGAGCGCAATGCCGTTGACGCTGGCCCTGAGCGCGTCCAGCAGGCCGTCGTCCCTGCGCTCGCCGCTGCGCCAGCGCCGCAGCAAATCGATCTGCAGCAGGTGCAGCGGATCGACGTAGGGATTGCGCAAGCGGATGTTGCGCTGCAAAACCGGCTGGTCGTCAAGCAAGCGGTCCAACTCCTTCAGTTCCAGCACGCGGCGGCGGGCGAGTTCGAATTCCGCTGCGATGGTGTCGAAATGCCGCCGCAGCGCCGGCGCCGCCAGCATCGAATAGCGGCGGCCCAGTTCCAGTTCGGATTTTGCCAGCACCATCTCGACATCGCCCACCAGGGCGCGGAAAAACAGGCGACGTTCCAGCAGTTCGCGCAGCCGCTCCGCACCGAAGCGCGCCATGGCCTGGTCCAGCGCCGTGCCGAAACCGTACACGCCCGGCAAGCCGACCCGCACCTGCGCCCAGGAAAACACCCAGGGAATCGCGCGCAGGTTCTCGATGCCGGCCCCGGAACGCCGCGCGGCCGGCCGCGAGCCGATGTTCAGGCGCTCGATGACGTCGAGCGGCGTACTGCTGCGGAAATATTCGGGAAAATCCGGCTCCTCGTAGACCAGTGAGCGGAACGTGTCGCGCGATACGCGCGCCATGAACGACAGGATTTCCGCTTCCTCGCGGCCAAAAGAGGCCGCGCCGGTATCGAGGCTGTGCATCAGCGTAGCGCCCGTCACCAACTCGAGGTTGCGCAGCGCGAGGAACCGCACGCCGTACTTCTGGTTGATCACCTCGCCCTGCTCGGTAAGGCGCAGGTAGCCGTTCACCGTGCCGGGCGGTGCGCCGAGAATACCCTGCACCAGATTGCCGCCACCGCGGCTGACCGTGCCGCCCCGGCCGTGGAAGAACAGCACTTCCACGCCGTGCTCTGTCCCGACGGTCACCAGGCGCTGCTGCGCCTCCTGCAACGCCCAGCGCGAAGCGACGATGCCGCTGTCCTTGCTGCTGTCGGAATACCCCACCATGACCACCTGGCGGGCGCCGTGCGCGTCGAGATGGCGGCGGTAGACCGGTTCGGCCAGCAGCGCGGCAACGCCAGCACCTCGGACTTTTCGCGTCAGGCCGTGCGTGATGCGGTGGATGCCGCATTGTCAATTGCGCGCTACACCGCGAAAGACGATTGCTCAGGTTTGCCCGATGCCGAT
>JAVVFH010000233.1:0-5550 GCA_032250585.1 Lysobacterales bacterium | reverse complement strand
CGCCCACTGCGGTTTCCGACAGCCCCGTCATCCGGGTAATCGCCAGACCTGACTGAGCCACGAGATACCCCGATCCCCCCAGCAGGGCCGCGAAAAAGACCTTCGGCAGGGAACGCTCCCGCGAGCGTTCGGCGCGGCTGACGACCAGGATGCGTCGCGACTGGTCGAGACCGGCATAGTCCGCATAGCCCAGGCCCTGGGCCTGCTGGTCCAGCCAGGCGCAGCCAGCGGCGATCAGCCGGTCCAGCTGTGGGTCACTTTGCGCCTGTTCCAGCAATTGCCGGTCGACGCCCAAGCTGGTCGCAGACGGGGCTCCGTCGCCGGGCAGCAAGGTGTCGAGGAACGGGCCGAAGGCCGCCGGTTGAGCGGAGGCTTGGCTGTCGCGCGCCGCCAGCAGCATCAGCGGGGCGGGCAGCCAGGCGGCCATCGGCAGCAGCAGGCGCAGCAGTTCGCGGCGGGAAATTGTGAACTTGACGGGGTGTTCGAAGGGACGCATCGCGCCAGTATAGCCTGCGCCCCGTTTCGGCGGTCAAGCCGCTTTTGCACCCCCGGCGGCCCGTGTACAATAACGGCAATGAACACCCGGACTCCAACGACCGCCTGAGGTGGCTGGGTAGCCAAGCGGTACGAACAAGGCGCCTGGCGCCTTTTTTTGTACCCGGGTCTGAAAATTTCAAGGAGAAGCAGGTCCATGCCGGCGATCACGCTACCGGACGGAAGCCAGAGAGAATACGATCGGCCGATCACGGTCATGGAGGTCGCGGCCGACATCGGTCCGGGCCTGGCCAAGGCCACGCTGGCCGGCGAGGTCGACGGCCAGCTGCGCGACGCCAGCCAACTGATCGAGGGCGACGCGCGGCTGCGCATCATCACCAGCCGCGACGAGGAGGGGCTGGAGGTCATCCGCCACTCCACGGCCCACCTGCTGGCGCAGGCGGTCGAGCGCCTGTATCCGGAGTGCCAGGTGACCATCGGCCCGGTGATCGAAAACGGCTTCTACTACGATTTTTCTTACCCGCCGGGCTTCACGATGGAAGACCTGGACCGCATCGCCGCCGAGATGCGCCGCATCGTGGCGGACGAACTTCCGGTTTCGCGCGAAACCTGGCAGCGCGACGAGGCGATCCGGTTTTTTCGCGAGCAGGGCGAGGAGTACAAGGCCGAGATCATCGAGGATTTGCCGGAAGGCGAGGAGATCACGCTCTACCGGCAGGGCGAGTTCGTCGACCTGTGCCGCGGCCCGCACGTGCCCGATACCGGCAAGCTGGGTGAGTTCAAGCTGACCAAGCTGGCCGGCGCCTACTGGCGCGGCGACAGCAACAACGAGATGCTGCAGCGCATTTACGGTACGGCCTGGCGCACGAAAAAAGAACTCAACGAATACCTGACCCGCCTGGAAGAAGCGGAAAAGCGCGATCACCGCCGGGTCGGCAAGCAGCTGGGCCTGTTCCACTTTCAGGAAGAGGCGCCGGGCATGGTGTTCTGGCACGACAAGGGCTGGCGTATCTACACCGAGGTCCGGGGCTACATCCGTGCGCAGCTGCGCCGTCACGGCTATGAAGAGGTCAACACGCCCCAGGTGGTGGATTTCAAGCTGTGGGAGAAATCCGGCCACGCGGAGAAATTCGGCGACGACATGTTCGTCACCGAGTCGGAAAACCGCCATTACGCGATCAAGCCGATGAACTGCCCCTGCCACCTGCAGATCTACAACCAGGGGCTGGTGAGCTATCGTGACCTGCCAATGCGCATGGCAGAGTTTGGCTCCTGTCATCGCAACGAACCGTCCGGTGCGCTGCACGGGCTGATGCGCGTGCGTGCTTTCACCCAGGACGACGCGCACATTTTTTGCACGCCCGCGCAGGTGCAGTCGGAGTCCGCGGCGTTCATCGAGCTGTTGTACAAAATTTACGCCGATTTCGGTTTCGAAGAGGTACTGGTCAAGTTGTCGACGCGCCCCGAGCAGCGTATTGGCGAAGACGCGCTCTGGGAGCAGGCCGAAAAGGCCCTGGCGGATGCACTGAACGAGGCCGGCATTGCTTACGAGCTAAGCCCCGGGGAGGGCGCTTTTTACGGACCGAAGATCGAGTTCTCCCTGAAAGACACCATCGGCCGGGTCTGGCAGTGCGGCACCTTGCAGCTGGATTTCAACATGCCGGGGCGCATGGACGCCCACTACATTGACGAAGAGAGCACGCGCCAGACCCCGGTGATGCTGCATCGCGCGATCCTCGGTTCGCTGGAGCGTTTTATCGGTATCCTGATCGAGAATTACGGCGGCGCGTTTCCGGCCTGGCTGGCGCCGGTGCAGGCGGCGGTACTCAATATCAGTGAGAAACAGGAAGAATACAGCCGGAAAGTCGCCGAAACCCTTGGAAATAAAGGATTCCGGGTAGAATCCGACTTGAGAAACGAGAAAATCGGCTTTAAAATCCGGGAGCACACCTTGGCCAAGGTGCCCTATTTGCTCGTGATCGGCGACCGGGAGGTCGAAAACGCAACCGTGGCGGTCAGAACCCGCTCGGGAGACGACCTCGGCAGCATGGTCGTGGGTGATTTTGCCAGGTACCTGGCCGAGGACGTGGGGCGGCGGGGACGAATTGATAATTTGACGGAGGATTGACACATCGCAGCAAGCAAAGAAGCGCGGCGCAACGAAGATATAACAGCACCGCAGGTTCGCGTTATCGGCGCGGACGGAGAGCAGGCCGGCATCATGGCCGTGCAGGAAGCCCTGGACATGGCCGACGAGGCCGGGCTGGACCTGGTGGAAATCGCCCCCAACAGCGAACCGCCGGTCTGCCGCATCATGGATTACGGCAAGTTCAAGTTCGAAGCCGCCAAGAAACAGCAGATCGCCAAGAAGAAGCAAAAGAACGTCCAGGTCAAGGAAGTCAAATTCCGTCCCGGCACCGAGGAAGCCGATTACCAGGTGAAAATGCGCAATGTGAAGCGCTTTCTGGCCGAGGGTGACAAGGTAAAACTGACCCTGCGCTTTCGCGGGCGCGAAATGGCGCACCGGGAACTCGGCGCCGCGATGCTCAAGCGCGTCGAAACAGATCTGGGCGAAGAAATCCAGGTGGAGTCACATCCCCGCATGGAAGGCCGCCAGATGGTCATGATGGTCAGCCCCAAAAAGCACTGACACAGTGTGGCAGCGGCTTTAGCCGCGATAGCGGGGTTGGCATATCAGCTAATCGCGGCTAAAGCCGCTCCCACAAAAGATTGCAAAATGAGGGGTTTGCCTTCAGAATATGCGTCCCGCAGCCGATCGCGGGCACCAAGAAGCGATGCCAAGCCCGTAAAGCGCCGCCAGGCCGCTTGAGCAACGTGATATGTAAGCCCCACAGGGGCGAAAAAGGAGCAGGACCATGCCCAAGATGAAAACCAATCGGGGCGCGGCCAAGCGTTTCTCGAAAACCGCTTCGGGCGGTTTCAAACGCGGCCACGCCTTCCACAGCCATATTCTGACCAAGAAAGACCAGAAGCGTAAGCGCGGCTTGCGCGGCACCGACATGATCGATGCCGCTGACAAGAAAGCCGTCAAACGCTTGCTGCCTTATTCTTAACGGAGGGTTGGAAAAATGGCGAGAGTAAAACGTGGTGTCCAGGCCAAGGCCCGGCACAAGAAAGTTCTCAAGCACGCCAAGGGCTATTACGGCGCGCGCAGCAAGGTCTATCGCGTGGCCAAGCAGGCGGTTACCAAGGCGGCACAGTATTCCTACCGCGACCGCCGTCAGCGCAAACGCCAGTTCCGCAGCCTGTGGATTGTTCGCATCAACGCCGCCGCGCGCGAGTGCGGGCTGTCTTACAGCCGCTTTATCGACGGCCTGACCAAGGCTGAGATCGAAGTCGACCGCAAAGTACTGGCCGACCTGGCCGTGCACGACAAGGCGGCTTTCGGCGCGCTGGCCGAAAAAGCGAAAGCCAGCCTCGGTTGAGATGAACCTGTGGGAGCAAGCCCCTGTGGGAGCAAATCCCTGTGGGAGTGGCTTTAGCCGCGATCTCAGTGAATACTGAAACCTCGTGCTACACAGATTGGCTGTCGCGGCTAAAGCCGCTCCCACAACTGCTGCTCGAACAACTGCCGCTCCCACAGCAGCCGCTCCCACAAACCCTCGTAAATACATGAGATGAACTCGATTACCGACCTTCAGGAACGTGCGCTGGCCGAGATCGAGGCCAGCGACGATTTGCAGCAACTGGATGAGGTACGGGTTCGCTTCCTCGGTAAAAAAGGCGCCGTCACCGCCCAACTCAAGCAGCTGGGCGGGATGGAACCCGGGCAGCGCAAGGCCTTCGGGCAAGCCGTCAACGCGGCGCGCGACGCCATCAACGGCGCCGTCTCGGCCCGCCGCGAGGCGCTGGAATCGCTGGCGCTGGAGCGCAAGCTGAGGGAAGAGTGGGTCGACGTGACCCTGCCGGGCCGCGGCGAACGGCACGGCGGGCTGCACCCGGTGACACGGGCCATGGAACGCGCCGTCGCCATCTTCAATAAGCTCGGCTTCGACGTGGCCACGGGCCCCGAGGTCGAGGACGATCACTACAATTTCGAAGCGCTGAATTTTCCGCCGCACCACCCCGCGCGGGCCATGCACGACACCTTCTACTTCGGCGACGGGCGATTGCTGCGCACGCACACCTCCCCGGTGCAGATCCGCGTGATGGAGCAGAGCGAACCGCCGTACCGCATCATCGCGCCCGGCAAAGTCTACCGCAGCGATTCCGACCAGACCCACACGCCGATGTTTCACCAGATCGAAGGCCTGCTGGTGGCCGAGGGCGTCAGCATGGCCGATCTCAAGGGCGTGCTGCACGCCTTCGTCAACGCGTTTTTCGAGCGTTCCCTGGCAATGCGCTTCCGCCCGTCCTATTTTCCGTTTACCGAACCGTCCGCCGAGGTCGACATCGGTTGGGAGAAAGGTGACGGCTCCGCCCCCGGCTGGCTGGAAATCCTCGGTTGCGGCATGGTGCATCCCAATGTGCTGCGCGCTTGCGGCGTCGATCCCGAAAAATACACCGGCTATGCCTTCGGCATGGGCGTCGAACGGCTTGCCATGCTGCGTTACGGGGTGACCGATCTGCGCCAGTTTTTTGACAACGATCTCGAATTTCTGCGGCAGTTCCAATGAGGCCGAAAAGAGCGTTCCATGCAATTTAACGTCGACTGGTTGAAAAAATGGGTCGCGATCGATCTTGATGCGTGGCAATTGGCCGACAAGCTGACCGCGGCCGGTCTCGAAGTCGATGAACTGCGGCCGGTGGCCGGCGAATTCAGCGACGTCGTGGTCGGTGAAATCGTGGATTGCCAGCCGCACCCGAACGCCGACAAGCTGGTGGTGTGCGGTGTCGACGACGGCAGCGGGCAGCATCTGCAGATCGTCTGCGGCGCGCCGAATGCGCGGGCGGGGCTTCGCGCGCCGCTGGCGCGAGTCGGTGCACGGCTCGGCGCGGATTTCACAATCAAGCGCACGAAACTGCGCGGCTTGGAGTCGCAGGGCATGCTCTGCTCGGCCAGTGAGCTCGGGCTATCGGATGACCATTCCGGCC
>JAVVFH010000232.1:0-5557 GCA_032250585.1 Lysobacterales bacterium | reverse complement strand
ACGTCGCGGATCTCCGGAAAACGCTGGCTGGCCAGGAGCGCCATGCCGATGGCGACGCCCGCCTGCGGCAGCAGCGCCAGACCGATCCAGCGGCGCACCGTGACGTCGGTGCCGGTCAGCCAGCCGCCCAGCCGCGTGCCCAGCAGGCGCCCGGCGGTCCGCAGCGCGATGTACGCGCCGGCCAGCGCACCAGCCTCGAGCAAGGCATCCAGCTGCAGCGACGCCCCCGCCAGCAGAAAAAAAAGGATCAGCAGCGGCCACTCGATGCCTTCGATCTCGTGAAAAGGCCGTTCGTGGTGGCTGGCCAGGTTGGCCACCGTCGCGCCCAGCACCATCGCCGAGAGAATGTAGGAAACGCCCAGCCACTCCGCCAGCCCGGCGCTCAGCAGCACCAGGCCCAACGCTTCGGCCTGGGTCGGCTCGCCCGGTCGTATGCGCCCGGTGAGGTAAGCCATCGGCATTCCGAGCGCGATGCCAAGCAGCAGGGCGCCACCGAGTTCCCAGGCGCCGGAAGTAAGGACATCCACTGTCCCGCTGTCGCCGCTGAACGCCTGGGCGGCGGCCAGCAGCACGCTGAAAAGCAGCAGGCCCCAGGCGTCGTCGATGGCGACGATGCCCAGCAGGACATCGGTAAACTGGCCGCTGGCCTCGTATTCATGCACCACATCGACGGTGGCCGCCGGCGCGGTGGCCGGCGCGATTCCCGCCAGCAGCAAAGCGACTTCGACCGGAAAGCCCAGCAGCAGCAGCGCCACGAATATCAGCAGCGCGGTGGTCACCACTTCGCCCAGGGACATCGCCAGCACGGCGCGCCCGAGTTCATTGAAGCGCTCGCGGGTCAGGTTCTCGCCGAGCAGGAAGCCGATCAGGGCCAGCGCGATATTGGTCAGCACCGGAAACCACTGAGCCGTGAAAGCCGGCAGCCAGTCGAGCATCGAGGGTCCGATCGCAAAGCCCGCCACCAGCAGCAGCGTGACGCGCGGCAACGGCGAGTGGCGGCCGGCCAGGTCGGCCAGCAGGCCGATCAGGAACAGGCCGCCGAAGGTGATCATGATCTGCGCGACGTGCGTTTCTTCATTCATCCCGGCTTTCCTGCTTGATCCAGTACCAGGCGTTCAGTGCGCCCAGTGCCACACCGATGATCAGGAAGGTCAGCGCCCACGACACCTGCTGCTGCGGCCAGCGTTCGTCCAGCCACAGCCCGAGGGCAATGCCGAGCAGAGTGGGAATGGCCACCGACCAGCCGACCAGTCCGAACATGCCCAGGCCGAACCATGCAGTGCGCCGCGCTTCTTCGCGGGCGCGCTGTTTGCGGGCCGCGCGATGACCGATCTTTTTGCTGAGCGGCTGTTTTTCGTCGCTGCGCCGTCTCGGGAGATCAGCCATGCCCGTACTCCTGCAGTTCACGGAAGGCGCGCAGCGTACCCGCTTCGAGCCTGGCCAGCGCCGTGCGCGCCTTGCGTTCGTGCTCGCTGAGGTCGAGGAAGTAGTCCTCGACAAGATCCTGCAGATGCACCAAATCGTCGCCGCAGACCGCATTCAGCGTCGAGACTGAGACCTCGCGGCCGCATTTGACCAGCACACCCTCGTCGATCGCGGCGTATCGTTCCTGCCCCCCTTCTGTCCAGAAGCTCAGCACCCCCGGCACCAGGGCGGCCACGAAGTCGATGTGCCGGGGCAGCAGGCAGAATTCGCCGTCTTCCGCCTCGGCGATCACCTTGATGACTTTATCGTCGACCAGCACCTCGGTCGGCAGCAGCAACTGCAAATTCATGCTGCCGCCGCGGTCGGCGTCATTCGCGTTCATCACCGCTACCCTCTCCTTCCGACTCCTCTTCGTTTTCGACCTCGTCAACCGTGCCGATCATATACAGGGCTTTTTCGTTAATCCCGGCAAAATCGCCCGCCAGGATCCGCTCGCAGCCGTCGAGGGTCTGCTCCAGCGACACCAGCTTGCCCGCCTTGCCCGTGAACTGCTCGGTGGTGAAAAAGGGCTGTGTCAGGAAGCGCTCCAGCCGCCGCGCCTTGCTGACCGTATCGCGGTCTTCCTGGGACAGTTCTTCCTTGCCGAGCATGGAAATGATGTCCTTGAGGTCCTCGTATTCGGCCAGCGTGCTGCGCACGGCGCGCGCGACCCGGTAGTGGCGCCCGCCCGCCACGCCGGGCGTCAGCATCTTCGAGTCGGTCTGCAGCGGATCGATGGCCGGATAGAGCCCCTGGCTGGCTCGTTTGCGCGACAGCACAATGGAAGCCGACAGGTGCGCGAAGATGTGGGTGGCCGAAGGATCCGTCAGGTCGTCGGCGGGCACGTAGACCGCCTGCACCGAGGTGATGCTGCCGCTGCGGGTACTGCAGATGCGCTCCTCCAGCGCGGCCAGTTCGCTTGCCAGTGTCGGCTGGTAACCCACCCGCGACGGAATGCGCCCCATCAGCCCGGAAACCTCGGTGCCGGACTGCACGAAACGGAACACGTTGTCGATCAGCAACAGAACGTCGCGTTCGGCCACATCGCGAAAATATTCGGCCACCGTCAAAGCCGCGTGACCGACCCGGAAACGCGCCCCCGGCGGTTCGTTCATTTGCCCGTAGACCAGCACGGCTTTTTCCAGCACACCCGAATCCTGCATCGCGCGGTACATCTCTTCCGCCTCGCGCATACGCTCCCCAATGCCGCAAAACAGGCTGACGCCCTCGTACTGCTCTGCCATGTTATTGATCAATTCATTGATCAGGACCGTCTTGCCCACGCCCGCGCCACCGAACATGCCCGATTTGCCGCCGCGCTCGAGCGGCGCCAGCAGGTCGATAGCCTTGATGCCGGTCGCAAAAATTTCCGTGCTGGTGGTGCGATCCGCCAGCGGCACCAGCGGGCGGTGAATGGACCAGCGTTGCTCCGTATCGACCTCGCCGCCGTCATCCACCGGCGCGCCGAACACGTTGAGCATGCGTCCCAGCAGCGCCTCGCCCACCGGCATCTGCAGCGCCGCACCCATATTGCGCACCGGCATGCCGCGGGCCAGGCCGCGGGTGGCATTCAGCGCAATGCAGCGAACCCGCCGCTGATCGAGATGCGTCTGCACCTCGAGCACGACGTCGCCACCAACGCCGGTGCGTAACTCGTAATTACGCGGCGGCAGCGGCGGGGCGAAGCGCACATCCACGACGTTGCCGCGAACACCGTCGATTTGGCCCTGCGGCGCGTTACGATTTTCAGCGACCCTCATGTCTTTTCCGTGCGCCCCGCCCCCTGGTGCTGGGGCGCCGGTCTGCCAGGCATCGGGGGTACTGCGACATCAGGCCGTTCGGCTACGCCCGCCGGCATTCCGCGACTTGCAGGCGATGACCCCGCAGCCCGCAGCCCAGTGCACGAAATCGGCGTCCACTTGCCGGTAAGCCGCGGTGTGGGCTGCTTCATCATGCATCTTCGCGGTCCGTTTTACTGCGCTTCATGGCTTGCCGTTTCCTTCTGCAGTAGCTGCCGCGCCTCATCAGCCAGGATGGTCGTTTCCATAACCGGCACGACGCGAACGTCCACGGTACACCACGACGTCCGGCGCTTCGGCCACGGACAACTTCATCATCGGTGTGCGGTGGCCAGACGTCATTGAGATTTTTCAATGCAGCCAGGCTCTGGCGGTCCTACGGTGAACCTGAAATGTTCGCCGTTATCGACGACATGCCAAGCCTCGGAACGGAGTGAAGACCGATGTCAAGAATCCTCACCCTTTACAGGGAATACGGTCAGTCCATCTGGCTGGATTACATCGACCGGAACCTGCTGCTGCGCGACGGCCTGAAGACGCTGATCTCCGAAGGCCTGCGTGGCGTCACCAGCAACCCCACCATCTTCCACAAGGCGATTGGTGGCAGCACTGACTACGACGAACCGATACGGGATTTGCTGCAGGCCAACCATCAGATAGACGACGGCACGCTTTACGAGTGGCTGGTCGTGCAGGACGCGCAAATGGCCGCCGACATCCTCGAGCCCGTCTATGTCAGCAGCGAGGGCCTGGACGGCTATGTGAGCCTTGAAGTATCGCCGTATATCGCTCACGACAGTGCCCTGACCATCAAGGAGGCGCGCCATCTGTGGCGCGCGGTGAACCGGCCGAACCTGATGATCAAGGTGCCCGCCACCGAGGCCGGCTTGCCGGCGACCGAGCAGTTGCTGGCCGAAGGCATCAACGTCAACAACACGCTGCTGTTCTCGGTGGAGCGCTACAAGGCAGTGGCGGAGACCTACCTGCGGGGAGTCGCCCGGGCTGCGGAGCCCGCCAAAATCGCTTCAGTGGCTTCCTTTTTCATCAGCCGGGTAGACAGCAAAGTGGACGCTGCGCTGGACGAAATCGGCGGCAGCGAAGCGCGGGCCCTGAAAGGCCGCATCGCAATCGCCAACGCCAGGATGGCTTACCAGCACTTCATCGATACGGTAGCGTCGGAGCCGTTCCAGGCACAGGAACAACGGGGTGCGCGGCCGCAACGGCCGCTCTGGGCCAGCACCAGCACCAAGAACCCCGATTATTCGGATGTCATGTATGTCGAACAACTGATCGGTCCGGACACCGTCAACACCCTCCCGCCCGCTACCCTCGACGCCTTCGAGGCGCACGGCGAACTGCGGGCCACACTGGACGTCGGCCTGAAAGCGGCGCAACGCGATCTCGAAACGCTCGGGAAACTCGGAATCGACCTGTGGGCGCTCAGCGACGAACTGGAACAGGAAGGCATCCGGAAATTCATGGACTCCTACGATCAGGCTTTGAATACACTTGATGAGAAACGCTTCAAAGTAGCGCAGCGCTACGCAAGCGAGTAAACAGCGCGGATGCTTCACCCACCCAATGCCACCGCGATGACATCGTTCCAGAGCTAACGGAGATTGCAGCGCTGAAAAACCGGGTTCAGCACGCCGGCGCGCCCGCGGCAGCTTGCAGATCAATGCCCTGGACTCGATGATGTTGCGGCAACGAGCCGATGTACTCACGGATTGCCTGGCGGCGGGCATTTTCGCGCAGGTAATCGGCAATTTTCTTCCGACAGGACCCGAAGCTGAGCGGCCCGCCCGAACGGCGCTGGTGAATCATCACCACGTGAAAACCGAAACGCGTCTCGAGCGGGTAATCAGGCACTTCACCGACCGGCAGCCGAGACAGCGCCGCCTCGAACTCGGGGACCGTCTGGCCGCGTCCGATCAGGCCCAGGTGACCACCTTCCGCGGCCGACGGGCAGCGTGAGAATTCGCGCGCCAGCTCTGCAAAACGCCCTGGCTTCGCACGCAGCGTTTGCAGCAGGTCGACGGTTTTTTCACGCGCTGCGGCGCGGATTTCGGCGTCACCGGGGGGCGCCGGGATCAGAATGTGCGAAACCTCGTGCTGATCGTCCGCCCGCATGGCACCCGGATTGGCGTGGTAATAGCGCAGGCATTCACTTTCACCCGGCGGCGCGGCTACCTCGATATTGAGCTCGATGAGTTTCCGGATCTGCGCATCCTCGGGCGTTTCACCGGTTGCGCGTCCGCTGCCATCGATACCCTGGCGGCCGGCTTCAGCCAGCA
>JAVVFH010000231.1:0-5591 GCA_032250585.1 Lysobacterales bacterium | reverse complement strand
GCGCCTCGACATAACGGCGCTCGCTCACGGCCTCCGGGCCGAGGGACTCCACCCGCTGCCATTCCCGGTCGGCGACGATGAATTCGCCCTGGGCTTCGGCCAGGGCCACGCTGGACAATGTGACCAGCGGCTGACCTGCGACCACGCGCTCACCGAGGCGCACATGTCGGGCCACGACCTGGGCCTGCATCCGCGGGGTCACGCTCGCGGAGCGGTAGGCATTGATGACGACCTCCGCCGGGACGCGGATGGCTTCCTCCAGGGTTCGCACCTGGGCCGTATCGACCACGATGCCGACCTTTGCGCGGTCTTCTGCGGAAAGCCGCAGAGACCCGCCTTCCTCCGCGTGATCGGCCCCTTCTTCTGCAGCCGCTGACAGGCCCTGGGTGGCACTCATCGCAATTGCCAGGACAAGCGCCACGGTGAGCCGCAAGGCTGGGAGATTAATATGTTTCATAAAATTTCTCATGGTGTATTCAATCGGGTAAAGGTTCATGACGGGTTCTCGGGCCCCAGCCAGGCTTCCACTTGCCCGGAGGCCATCAGCCATTCGAACCAGGCGCGCCACATGGCCAGCTCCAGGTCAAGGGCGTTCTCCCGTGTATCCAGCGTCTGGCGCAACTGCACCAGGAAGCCGGTGGTGCTGATCTCGCCGGCCTCCCACAATCGCCGCAGCACGTCACTTTGCCTGGCCAGGCTGGGCTGACCGACCTGCTGCCAGTTCTTCCAGGCCTCGTGGGAAAGCCGGTAGCGCTCGGTGGCGCTGATGAATCGCGCGTAGGCTCGGCGCAACAGGTCATCGGCCAGTTGCTGTGCCCGGTCGCGCTCGGCCACGGCCGCCGTCACCTCGTCGCTGTACGAGTTGCGAATGTAGAGCGGGATGGAAAAATTGATGCCGACGAGGGTCGAGTCGGCTTCCTGTCCACCGCGCAGGATCAGCGTCGGATCGGGTTTGCGCAGGCGCTGCCGCAGTTCGATCACTGCATCCGCGGCCTGGACCCGGCGCCGCGCCGCCGCCACTTCGGGCAGGGCGAGCACGATGGACTGGGGTTCATCGATGTCCGGCGCCGCTGGCGGCTCGGTATTCAGCGAAGGCCACCGCTCGGGCGACAGGTCGGACACCAGGTTGCGCATGGCCTGCCTAGCCTCCGCCAGCTCAGCCTCGGCGGTGGCCCGCTGGATCCTCGCGTCCATCGCCGCCAGGGTGGCGAGTTCCGCTTCCACCTGGTTGAGATCGCCGGCGGCGAAGCGTCTCCCGGCCACGTCGGCAAATTCCGACATGGCCTGCACCCGCTCCGAGGCGAGGGTCTCGCGCCGCACCCCTGCCTGGTGCTGCGTCAGGCTGTCGAGCAGAGCGGCCGTCAGCTCCCGTCTCTGGGCGAGGTACTCGGCCTCCATGGCCTGACGTTCGGCCGCGGCGACCGACGATCGGGCGTCGCGTTTTCCGCTCCAGTCAAGCGTCTGGCCGATGCCAATCTCCCAGGTGTCGTCCACCGCACTTTCGTAATCCGCCTGCAGTTCCGGGTTGTAGAGCGGTCTGCCAGCGGCGGATTCGAGCGCCCGGCTCGCTTCGAGCGCGGATTGCGCCGCCTGCAACCGAGGGTTGGCGTCGACGACGGAGCGCACGAACCGACGCAGTTCCGGGTCGGGGCGCATGTCGAACAACAGGGCGCCCTGCAGCAGGCCGGACTCAGCCGAGAACAATGACAATGGCAAGCCCGCAGCCAGGACCGCCAATAGAAACTTTGAAATACGCATAAAACCTCTTCCATGCAAATACCATGAGGTAAGACGCCCGTTCCCCGGGTGTCCCAGGACTCTGAGGAGAGAAGGCTATGCGTTCGGTGGTGGGGTTGGCGGGGCTTGCGAGGGGTGCGAATAAGCCAGCGAATTGAAAAGGAGGTAATCTTTCGAGACGAGGGTTTCCGCGGTCACGGCCGCCATGGCGATGGCGGAGGTGTGGCCGTGGCAGAGGTGGCCACAGTGATACTTGTCGTCGTCCTGTGCCGGGTCCGATTGGGATGGCACGAAGCTATCCGCATCGAGTTGATGGGCAGCCTGCTGATGCGCATGCGATTCCCGCGCCATATCCCAGGCGCCCTCAGCGCTGGCGCAGAGCACGGAAAATACCAGAAGATGGTAAATAAAGGTCCGCATGTCGTGGTTAGCTTAGCACGATACGGAGTAAGTACGATGACGAAGCCTGATCACCCGCCGACCATCGGTTCCCTGGCCGAGCAGGCCGGCGTTAACTCAGAGACCGTCCTTTGCTACATCGAGCGGGCATTGGCCGATCCTGTTGAACGGTGCAGCGCGGCCAGCAGGAATGTGCGATGTCCGCTGATCGCATCGCTGCCGGAGGCATGACGTGGAACTCCTGAGGGTTGCCGCACTGTTTGCCTTGACCGCG
This sequence comes from Lysobacterales bacterium, assembly GCA_032250585.1. GTDB lineage: Bacteria > Pseudomonadota > Gammaproteobacteria > Xanthomonadales > SZUA-36 > JAVVFH01. The sequence continues at coordinate 3,181 of JAVVFH010000231.1, read as the reverse complement.
GTTGCCGAGATCCTCGGCTGCTATCTCCCCTGGCTGGTCATGAAGCAACACCGGTCGGCATGGTTGCTGATCCCCGCTGCGATATCGCTCGGGCTGTTCGTCTGGCTGTTGACGCTGCACCCAACGGCGGCAGGCCGCACTTACGCCGCGTACGGCGGGATGTACGTCACGGTGGCATTGGCTTGGCTGCACTTTGTCGACGGCATGGCTCTGACGCGATGGGATGTGTTGGGAGCCGGTGTTGCGCTTGCCGGAATGGCCATCATCGCGTTGCAACCGGCGACGAGCGGGTAGCGAATCCGCGCTGACGATTGCCGGCGGCGCGCGCCCGCGCCAGAACGAGTTGGAAGTTCGGCACGGATCCGCACTACGCGTCAAAGATCTGATGGGCCTGTCAATCACCGAGGGCGGCGACTGTGTCCATGGGCAGGAACAGCTTGCGCGGCTGGCTGGGCAGGGGGATGAAGCCGAATTGCCGATAGAACTCGGCTGCCTGATTGTTCAGGGCGTCGACGACCACGGCGTATACGGCCATCACTTCACTGGCCCTGGCGACGCGTTGCAGGGCGTCGCCGAGCAGGATTGACCCAAGCCCCCTGCCTTGGTGGGATTCGGCGACAGCCAGCCGGCCCAGCAGGACCACCGGAACCGGATACTTCGGGAGTCGGCGTCGGAGTTTCTCGGGGAGGTCAGCAGCATCGAGGCTGCCGGCGCTGAGACTGTAGTACCCGATGACCTGCCGCGGTGAGTTTTGAGGAGAGGAGATGAATACGCGATTGACCCGTCGCCTGATGTCCTGGCTGGCGTAGCTATAGAGGTATTGGTTGAGGGATCGTTCGCCGCAGTCGAAGGATTTCCGGTCGTGCTGATTGCCGAGCGGGGCGATGATGACTTCCAAGCGGAAGATTCCCTACCGCCGGACGCGCTTTTTGTGTTCGGCGAAGGCCCGCTTGAGTTTGGCGTTCGGATTGGGGGGGGTCTCCAGTGCGTCCAGGAACACCTCCCAGTCGGCCTCATTCAGAGTGAGTGTCTCGTGCTGTTGGATTACCTCGTCGGCGGCATGCAACGCTTGGCTGAGCACGAATTCCGACAGGCTCTTGTGTGCATAGGTGGCCGCACGCTCCAGTTTTTGCTTGGATAGTGCATCCACACGAATGTGCATACGTTCTTGTTTGAGGGTTTCTGCGTTGGCCATCGGACTATCTCCAGTCGACAAAAGAGAGTGTACGCCAGGCGTGCGTACAAAGCAATTTTCAGACCCGTCGTACCGGAAGTCCCGATAGCATTGTCGGGCTTCAATCCCTGTATTAAAAATCGGAGCCGATCACATCAACGCGCTCAACGAGCGTCGGTCGGATTGCGGAGTCTCGGAGGGTCCGGGACTGCGGTGTTGTTGCGCCCTGATGGTAAATCGTAGCCACGATCTGGACACGATGCCTTTGTAAGCTGTTGAACTTCAAGGAAACACCGAGGGTTCGAATCCCTCCCTCTCCGCCATTTTTATAGAAAAATCAATCAGATAGCGATCTTGGCGAACCCTCGCACGGGTGATGACTTGTTTCAAAAAAATCGATAAATCAATCGATTTTGCGCTTGTTGGGTCTGATGAAATAGGCCAATGCTTCGCGGATCGTGGACAATCCCACCTTATCTATCCCCAACTGGTGCGCGGCGCTTACGAAATCGAACGTGCGGTGCCTCGCATACGTTCCACGGCGCATCAGCGGGTTCAACCCGCGCTGAGCTTTTTCGGGCGGTACGCCGCAATTTGGATAAGCGCTCTTGAAACGCGTGGCCGAGCAAAATGTGGAGTTGCGTCGATGTGATCTGGCTGGCCACCTGAGCTTGGGCCGGTCCGTCCCCCTGAGTGAAATGCAGCACTGATGCCATTTTGAACACCGTCAACGAACCGTCCAAGGCATTTTCAATTAGCACTTGACTTGGAGTTGACTCCAAGTTCTATGCTCGATTCAAGCCAACGATCCAAGAGACAGGACCGGATGAAATTGAACAAGAACCCTGCGTTGACGTTGCCGTGTCTGGCCATTGTTACGCTGATTGCGTCTACCGCAAACGCCCACGACCCGGTATTCGGTGTTGGCCCCCATGTGCTTTATAAAAACGGTTTCGAAGTGCACCTGGGCACCCATCGGGAAGAGTCCGACGAGCGCGAAACGGGTTCGCTTCCACTCGCCCGTCGATCTGCCGGAGGCGGTGATCGAAAGCGTTCTGGCCGATTCCGGATTCACGATCAACGCCATTGAGCAGCAGAAGTTCAACGATGATGAATCCGAGACGTCGATGGGCACGCAACGAGTGCAGGTCAGCATCCCGGTGGCTGCACTCGATTCGGAACTCACCAGCGAGCTTCTCGATACGCTGGGCGCGGAGGCAGCCGCACACAAGGGTCGGCTCGTCGTACGGGCTCCAACCACCTATGAGACCATCCTGCTTAAAACGCTGCTTGCCGGTCGCCGGCCTGAGATTCCCGTCGATTTCCAGGCTACTGAGTCCGATACCGTCTCGGTGACCTTATGGGCTCGTCAAAAGCCAGCGGGCACCGAATAAGGAGCAATCCATGAAAAGTGAAAACCTGACCACCAACACCTCATTGGCCGGCGGCTTCGGCCTGGCATTGTTGGGCACCACTTGCTGCGCCCTGCCCATCGTGCTGGTCACCCTCGGCATGGGCAGTGTGGTGGCCTCCATCGTCTCCGCACTGCCCGTTCTGGCTTGGCTGTCGCAGTACAAGGCCGCCACTTTTTCCGTGACAGGATTGGTGCTGGCCTATACCTGGTGGCAACTGCGCCGTACTGGCCAGTCCGGGCAGTGTGCCATTGAGGACGGCAAGCGCCTGAAATGGCAAAAGCGGGTGCTGGGTGTCAGTACTATCATTTTTGTTGTCGCCGTGTTCGCGGCCTATGCGCTCCTGCCTATCACGCTCTGGCTGGAACATTGAGTTTATGCAGTTGGCGGTATTTCACTCCACGCTTGACTTGGAGTCGGCTCCAGGTATTAAGCTGTAATCGCGCATTCACAGGAGATATCGATATGTTTACAAGACTATCCCTGCTGATGGTGGCTCTGATGTTCAGTATTGCCGCGCTGGCCGCCGGGGCCACGGCGCAAGCCGCGCCCAACACCTTCAACACCGCCCTGCCGGTGGCCCGGGATCAATACA
>JAVVFH010000230.1:0-5615 GCA_032250585.1 Lysobacterales bacterium | reverse complement strand
GTGCATGATTATGGGTTTGAATGGATGACGCTGCATGTCTCTGACGATTGCCTGCTGTTTGCGGCCATCGCCCACCTCGATCTCGAGAATGCTGGCGTAAAAAGCCTCGTTTTCAGCGGCGTGGAGCAATTCATTCTGGGCAATGGTCAGGGCAACCGGATCACTATGGCTGCCATAGATTACGCCCGGCACTTTTCCTTCACGACGCAGGCGGCGGCTCGCACCTTTCCCCACGTCTTCACGGATTTCCGCGGCAATTGTAACTGTCTCAGACATTTTGAACCTCGTGTTTTCCCGGCCGGTGCCGGTGACTGGCCATACCTGGCCGTTTTGTCCGACCCGCGACCAGGCAGGACGCCAAGAAATCAAGCCGGGCATTATAGCCCGAGAGAAAGGTGCAAGTACAATGGATTCTCGGCTACGGAAGCCAGCGGAATCAGTCGACGTACATGGAGCTTACAGATTCTCCGTGCGCCATGCGGCGAATGGTTTCAGCGAGCATCTGGGCCACCGACAACTGCCGGATCTTGCTGCAGGCCTCAGCCGCCGCGCTCAACGGAATGGTATCGGTGACCACCAGTTCATCCATTTCGGAATTTTCGATATTATCAACGGCCGGCCCGGAAAGTACCGGATGAACGCAATAGGCGACGACCCGGGTGGCGCCTTCTCCCTTCAATGCTCCCGAAGCGGAACACAGCGTGCCCGCCGTATCCACCATGTCATCGACCAACACGCAGCATTTACCCTTGACGTCCCCGATGATATTCATCACAGTCGACACATTGGCGCGCGGGCGGCGTTTGTCGATGATGGCGAGGTCCGCGTCAAGTCTCTTGGCGATCGCGCGCGCTCGAATAACGCCGCCTACGTCAGGTGACACGACAACAACTTCATGTCCGGATTGCCGTTGCCAGATATCCGCAAGAGTCAGCGGCGAAGCGTAGACATTATCTACCGGGATGTCGAAAAAACCCTGGATCTGGTCCGCATGAAGATCGACGGTAACCACGCGGTCGGTACCGACCGCCGAAATCATTTTTGCCGCCACCTTCGCGGTAATCGGCACGCGTGCCGAGCGCGGGCGACGGTCCTGCCGGGCATACCCAAAATAGGGGATGACAGCGGTGACGCGGGTTGCCGACGCTCTTTTAATCGCGTCGATCATCACCAGCAACTCCATGAAGTGGTCAGCCGTGGGCGCACAGGTTGGCTGAATCACGTAAATGTCCCGTCCACGAACATTTTCCATGACCTCCACCATGGCCTCTCCGTCACTGAAGTGACCCACGACTGCTTTGCCCATGGGCACGTTCAGCTCGTAAGCGATACTGCTCGCCAATTTCAGATTGGCGTTACCCGAGAAAATCATCAATGATGGAGTCGACAATATGCCATCCCGTGTCTTGTTTGCGCCATTCTTGCGTTCAGTGGCTGGGACGGCAGGACTCGAACCTGCGCATGCGGGGATCAAAACCCCGTGCCTTAACCATCTTGGCGACGTCCCAGTAATCTGAACTCATTCGCCGTCAACATCCAGGGCTTGCTGGAGGGGTGAATGATCCACACCGTTGACGGCGCGCACATTATATCGGCATTTCATTTCTGCTGCCGCCCTCTTTGCCGTCATTTCGTCGCGCATCGCTATAAAAATTCCGCTGCCGGTTCCTGTCATAACCGGGCGGCCCCAATGGCTCAATTCCTGCATCAATCCAGCAAACTGCGGGTGCTTTTGACGAACAAGCGGCTCGAAGTCATTCCTGCCCAGACCAGCCAACGCCTGTTCTGTGGTTATCGGCACCGTATTGCGCGGTAAGTCAGGGGCCGCGAACAGTTCCGCCGTCGCCACCGCAAAATCGGGAAATACCAGCACGTAATGACGCTCGCCCAAGCGAACCGGCTGCAGTTCATCGCCGCGGCCGGTGCCGATGGCGCTGCGACCATGCACGAACAAAGGAACGTCTGCACCAAGGCGTCCGCCAATCGACGCAAGCTCCTCCCGGCTCAACCGACAGCCCCAATGGCTGTTTAGAACCACCAGCACAGTCGCCGCATCCGAACTTCCGCCACCCATTCCGGAGCCCATCGGAATCTGTTTGTTGACTTCAATTTCAGCACCCCAGCAACAGCCCGTTTCGGCCTGCAGCAGTCGCGCAGCGCGCAGCGCCAGATCCTCGGATTCGGGCACACGGTAATTTGCCCCGGCACGGCTTATCGCCGGGCAGTCCACCGGTCGAATGCGCACTGTGTCACCCCAGTCGAGAAGCTGGAACAAAGTTTGCAGTTCATGATAACCGTCAGCCCTGCGCCCAATGACGTGAAGAAAAAGATTCAACTTGGCCGGGGCCGGCCAATAATCAGTCACGTCGAGCCATTTCCGGCGACGACGCCATTTCAAGCCGCCAGTCACGAATTACCAACTTGATTTTGGAATCGCCGCGGCGCGCCGTCAGGCGGATCGGCAAGTTTTCGTCATCGTAGCTGGCGTATCGCTGATATTCGATCACCCAGCCGTGTTGCTCCAGCGAACGTATCAGGCCCTCTTCATCGATACCGCGCCGGCTGAAGCTGCCGGGTGCCGCGAGTCCGCGCACCCACCACGCCAACGCATCTACCGGGAAGTCCCATCCGACTTCGTTGCGGACCAATTCTTCCACACTGCTCGCCCGAAAATGCGATCCGTCGGCCAGTTCCAACCGAGCGACACCGGCATTGGCTGTCAATCGCCAGGCGCCACGACCGAAGGCACCGTAGAAATCCATTTCACTCTCACCGTCCGCGTTTCGCCAAGTGAGATGTCCGCTGCCGCCCTCATCGCCATCACGGACGGCAAGACGACCCTCCAACTCCCACTGGTTCATCGAGGCAAGCCGCAAGCGCCGCTCCCCGTAGAGGCGTTCGCCTTCAGCCGACCCAAGCTCGTGAATGGGTGTCGTCGTGCAGGCGGTCAATAGCGCCAAAAGCAAGACGGGTGCAAGTTGATAGTATTTACCGGTCAAAGCCATCGTCGAGACGCTCGATGGTCTCCATGAGAACCGGGTTCTCTGCGTCGACTTCCTGGCCTTCAAGCCAAACCGCTCGAGCCGCTTGCTTGCTGCCAAGCTTCCAGAGCACCTCACCCAAATGAGCGGCGATTTCCGGATTGCGGTCAAGTTTCCAGGCGCGGCGTAAATATCCCACAGCCTCCGGGAGCCTGCCGCGGCGGTAGGCGATCCAACCCATGCTGTCGACGATCGAAGCTTCGTTGGGCTGCAGTATATAAGCCTGGCGAATCAGAGCCTCTGCCTCCTCGTATCGCTCGGTCTGATCAGCGAGCGTATAGCCCAGGGCATTGAGCGCTACCGCATTTTCAGGCTGCTCCGCGAGAATGAGCCTGAAACCGCGCTCGGCGAGGTCGACCCTGCCCAATTCCGCAGCTAGCAAGGCATGTGAATACAGGATGGGGACCGAGTCGGGAAACTGTTGCAGCGCTTCGTCGAGCACCTCGAGTGCGACCTTGTCCTGTCCCACCTCGCGCAGGATTCGGGCTTCAGCCAACCAACTTTCCTCTGCAGCGTCCTCGTCGGGCGAAGCACGCAAGGTCGCCAACTCCTGGCGTGCACTCTCCAAATCACCCGTTATGGCGATCAGTTCGATGCGCCGGATTGCGGCCGGCAACGCACGTTCGCCGGAATCAACCGCACCGTAAAGTTCGATCGCGCGCTCATACGACCCGAGAGCCTCGGCGGCTTGCGCCTGGTAAAAAGACTGCTCGAGATTGTCGTCGAATTCGATCCGGCCGAACTGTTCAAACAGTTGTTCAGCGTTTTCCCTTTTATCCGCCGCCAGTTCAAAAAGAATGCGCGAAAGCATAACATCGGGCGACTGCGGCATGGTCGCCATCACGTCGCGCGCCGCCTCCTCGTTGCCGGTACGCGCCAAAAGGTCCGCATACGCAAGCGAGAGATCGTGATCGTCCGGCTGCAGACGCCAGGCCCGCCGTATGTATTCCACTGCGGTGTCGGCCAGGTCGAGATTCAGCGCGACACGGCCGGTCCAGGTGAGGAACTCGACTCGCTGCGGCTCCAGTTCAACAGCCTGGCGCGCCAACTCGAAAGCCTTTTCCATTTTCCGGGAACGAACTGCGAGTTGGCTCCTCGCGTGAAGCGCATCCGCGCTTTCGCTGTCGCCGTGGGTGGCCAGAATGTGATCCAGCACGTCCGAAGCACGTTCCGCGTCTTTCGACTGCGCCAGCAGACTCGACACCCGCGTCCATGCTTCAGGGCTGTTGCCCATTACCTCCAACAGCTTCAGCAATTGATATTCGGCGCCCGCGTAATCATCAATCGCCAGCATGGCGACGACTGCCGACTCCTTCGCCGCGGGATTTTCAGGCTCGAGCACGGTCCAGCGGTCAGCAGCCATTGCGGCTTGCTGCCAATCCTGTGCCGCAAACGCGACCCGGGTCGCTCGCTGGGCGATTCTGGGATCTTCAGATTGCAGCGCCGCCGCAACATACTCACCCACCGCCGCCGGCAAGTCACCCTCTGCGCCCAAAACCTCCGCCGCGAATACCCGATACATAACTTCTTCATCGGTGGGAAGCTCGACGACGGCTGGCCGGTCTTCGCGATCCGGCGTCGCAGCAATGGGTTTGCCCGGGTCTGATGCGGATTCCACCACATTAACCGGCTGGCCCGCGCAAGCCGCCAACAGTAAAAAAAACAGCCAACACCCGTTTGCAGGTCGGATCATGTCACAATAATGCCTAATCAGCCTATGAATTCATAGGCTCACAGGATACGCGCTTGGGGCCATTGAACCAATCCCGGGTGACCAGATGCAAGCTGCCGCGGCTTGATAAAAATCCGGACGACCCGCAGAATCACGGCGCTGTGTGAAACACGAAACTTCATGCCTCTTTTTACAATTGGAATCAGTCACCACACCGCCCCGATAGAGATCAGGGAAAAGGTGGCCATTACGCAGTCGGACTTCGCCGACCGTGTCCGTGCGCTGTTTTCCATGCCGGGAATGGAAGAAGTCGCCATCCTCGGCACCTGCAACCGGATGGAAATTTATTGCCTCTCATCCGGCTTCGGAGCGGATCAGGCTCTTGAATGGGTTCATGAGGTCAACGGAATAGCGGCAGGCGAACTCGACGGGTATTTCTACGCATACCAGGGCGAGGACGTCGCGCGCCACCTGATCCGGGTGGCCAGCGGGCTCGACTCACTGGTGGTTGGTGAGACACAGATACTGGGGCAGTTAAAAGAAGCCTGGCAACTGGCTCACGAGGCAGGCAGCATGGGCCGGGTACTCGACCGCCTTTTCCAGCATACCTTCGCCGCCGCCAAAACGATCCGCACTCATTCCGGCATCAACGAGCACCCGGTCTCCGTTGCTTATACGGCAGTCGTCCTGGCTCGACAGATTTTCGGTGATATCAGCACGAAGACGGTCGTTCTGGTGGGCGCCGGGGAAATGATCCAGCTGTGTGGGCGGTACTTGCGCGATCACGGCATCGCGAACCTGCTGATTGTCAACCGCAGCCTGGACAAGGCACAGGCTTACGCCAAGGAGTGGGACATCCCCACCGCATACGGCAGCTATGAAGCGCTGCTCGCCGATCCGGG
>JAVVFH010000022.1:0-25498 GCA_032250585.1 Lysobacterales bacterium | reverse complement strand
ACAGGCGGCTGTCTTCGAGCGCTTCGACCTTGCTGCGGGCCCACAGCAAGGCCAGGTCCTGGCCGCCGGTGGCCGCCACGGGCCGGCTGTGGATTTCCCAGGGTGCCCCATCCAACTCCCCGCACACGCTGACCTCCACCGGTTCCCGCGGCAGGCGCGCCAACAGCCACAGTGGCTCGCCCGCGTAAAGGTCGGGTACGATCTCCGGATAAAATTCCGCTTCCATGCCCCAGTCCACGCATACATCCGTGACCGCCGGGTTCTTGATGCGCCGCCACAGTTCTGCCATCGATGCCGCCACGTCGGCCCGGCGCCCGATGTGGGTGTGGCTGCCGCGGCCGATTACGGCCGCTTTGCGCATGAACCAGCTGTTGGGGGCGGATCCGATCGAGACCGTGAACAGCCGGCTTGCGCCGAGCTCATCCGCCAGCAAGAGCAGCAGTTCGGCCTCGTTGCCGACGCTGCCGTCGGTCACGAACACAATCTGGCGCAGCAGCCCCTGCTGGCTCGGCATGCCCATGGCGCTTTCCAGCGCCGGGGCCATATGGGTGCCGCCGTCGGCACGCAGGCCGTCGATGAAGTCTTCCGCCAGCAGCAGGTAGCCCGGCTCGGCCGCAACCGAAGCCTCGAACAGCGATTCGCTGTCGGAATTGAATTCGATCACATTGAACAGGTCGCCGGGTTCCAGAAAGGTGAGCGCCCGGCGCAGCGCCGCCTTGGCCTGCCGCAGCGATTCACCGGCCATGGATCCCGAGGTGTCGATCAGCAGCACCACTTCCCGCGGGCGCGGGACCAGCGTTTCTGCGAGCGGCGGCGCGAGCATCAGCATCGCGTAGACGGCGTCGCCGTCGTCGTAGCTCATCAGTGCCGCTTCCGGCGACGCGCCGAAGGCCGGCGTCCAGTTCAGTTCGAAAACGCGGTCTGTGCGCGTGTCGGGGTCAGCCAGAAACACCCGGTAGCCGTGCAACGTCGGGTGCAGGTCGATTTCGTGGAAGCGACTTTCGATGCCGGCCAGTTCCAACCCCGGGCGCAAATCGACGTCGATCGTCAGGAAATGATCGTCGAGCGCCCCAGTAGCCGTTTCGCCGACCCTTGCGGGCGGCAGCATCACCGGCGACGGCGCCTCGTCGTGTCCGGTCGCGCGCGGCGATTCGGGCCGCCAGCGGGGTGTGAAGGTCAACGGCAGGTGCAGGGCAAAGCGCCCTTGCCGGTAATCGACCGGCGCCAGAAAGCTGATCGTGACGAGAATTTCCTCGTCCGGGCCAATGTTCGCCAGCCGCGTTTCGAACTGGTTGGGGCGTTGCTGCTCGACCAGGGATGCGATCTGGCCCTGGGATCGGGCGGCCTGGTACTGACGCCGCGCATCGGTTTTTTCCCGGATCTCACCCTCGATGACACGCTGGCCGGCCTGGATGTGCAACCGGTCCACAGCCGCGCCTTCGGGCAGGGGAAACCGGTAGACGGCTTCAGCCCAGCGGCGGCCGGTGTTACGGAAACGTTGCGCCACGTGAAAGCGCGCGATCATGCCGGTCACTTCCACCTCGACCCGGCTGTCGATAGCCACGCGCCGCTGGGTGCTGCCCTGATCCTTAAACACCATGCCCCACCGGGAGTCGGCGTTCTGGTCGGCGCGCGCGGTTTCCACGCCGACCGCGAGCAGGAGTAACAACAATGCGGAAAGAGACAACAGCACCCGGTCCTGGATTGCCAGCGGCTTGCGGCGCAAAGAACGACCTTTCCGGCGCGACAGGCGGCGTGCAAGTTGTGGGTGATTGCGCCGGGCGTCGTGCTCCAGCCAGTCGCGAATCGGCGGCCTGGCTTCCATGCGGCGATTGTTTCCGGCGGGCACGGCCGCGCGGCTTGGGCGAAGACGGGATACGGTCATTGCTGGCTCCTGGTGGATCGCGGCGGAAGGTTTCCGCTTTGCTGGTACCCATTGCAGCGCGGCGGGATGCCTTTGCCGTGACTTTCCGTGGCAAAGCCGCGTCGAAATAAAGGCGAGGCAGGGGCAGGGTGGCTCGTCCCGATTCACCTGCGCGCGCGGGCGCCGTATGATGTCTGCTGCGCGGGCGACTTTCGCTTCGTGCCGGCAGCGGAGGCACCATGCAAAGACACATCGTGATCGTGGAGGATGAGGCCACGATCCGGCACAATTACGAGGATGCGCTGCGGCGTTACGGTTACCAGGTCAGCGGCTATTCGGACAAGCCGTCGGCGCTGGCGGCGATGACCCGGCGTCTGCCCGATCTGGTCATCATCGACGTGGGCCTTGGGGACCAGGTGGAGGGCGGATTCGAACTGTGCCGCGAATTGCGCAGCCTGTCGCGCAGCCTGCCGATTATTTTTCTGACCGCGCGTGATTCCGACCTCGACGTGATTTCGGGCCTGCGCCTGGGCGCCGACGATTACCTGACCAAGGACATCAGCCTGCAGCACCTGGTGGCACGCGTCGTGGCGCTGTTTCGCCGCGTCGAGGCGCTGTCCGGGGCCGCAGAGGACGCCCGGCCGCTGGAACGGGGGCCACTGAAGTTTTCCGTCGAGCGCATGGAGGTGAGCTGGAAGGACCAGTCGGTGCCCCTGACCGTGACGGAGTTCTGGATCATCCACTCACTGATCCGCCACCCCGGCCACGTACGCTCCAGGCAGCAACTGATGGACGACGCCAACGTGCTGGTCGACGACCAGACCATTACCAGCCACGTGAAACGCATCCGGCGCAAGTTCCTGCAGGCCGATCCGGAGTTCGACCGGCTGGATACCGTCTACGGCGCCGGCTACCGCTGGAAGGCAGTTTAAGACCCGCAATCCGATGAAACTCAGGACCAAGCTGTTGGCGCTCTCGCTACTGACGCTGCTGCTGCCCTGGTCGGGCTGGAAACTGCTGCAGGAACTCGAACGTTACCTGCGCGAAGCGCAAGAGGACAAGCTGCTGTCCTCGGCGCGCACGCTGGCAGCGGCCATGCCCTTTGAATACCAGACCCGGCTGATTTTCATGCCGGATCTCTACCTGCCGCTGCGGCGGTTGCTGCGGGAACCGATGTTGGACGGCTACGCGGACGACTGGCCGGATGCCGGCCAGGGCCTGAGGTTCCAGTCCGCCGACGGGCGGCTCATCGTCGATCTTCTGGCCGGCAGCCACGGTGGCCGGTTGTATCTGCTGTTCGAGTTGCGAGACGCGCTGCCGGCCACCGGCGGTGGCGCGCCAAAACCGGCGGACGCCATCGAACTGGCCGCGCGCAACCCGCGAGGCTTTTTTCGCGTCGATATTCGGCCCGAGGCGCCGGGACCGCTGCACGTGCGCATTCATGGCGAGACGGCAGGGCAGGTCGATGGCTACTGGCTGGACAGCGGGCTGGGTTATCGCGCCGAGTTGTCGTTGCCGTTGCAGGCCGATGAAACCGCACTCAGCTTCCGCGTCGAAGAGACCACCACGGGTCGGCACGCCGGGCCGCTCGGGGCCGGTGACCGGCAAGCCGCCTGGATCAGCCTGGTCGAACCCTGGACCGGGCTTTCCGCCTGGTTGCGCCGCTCCGCTGCCGAAAATACGCGTATCTGGCTGGTGGATCGACAAGGCTGGGTGCTGGCGGGCTCCGGCGAAAGTCCTTTCCCGGCGGCCGATAACGCGGCCAGCACGACCTGGGTCCAGCGACTGCTTTATCGCCTGGTGGCGGGTTCGCGCCCGGAACTGGGTGCGCAATGGCCGCTCGAACCGCTGCGCCTGGACCAGCCCGTGGTCCGCCAGGCGCTGGCAGGTAATGAGAGCATTCACTGGCTGCAGGTGCCGGAATCGGCGGAAGTCATGAACACCGTTGCCGTGCCGCTGCGCCTCGAGGGCGAGGTTCACGGCACGCTGGTGCTGCAGTCTGCCTCCGAAGGCCTGCTGTTGATCACCAACCGGGCTCTGGGCCGCCTGGTCCTGACCACCCTCGGGCTGGCTCTCGGTCTGGCGGTCGGTCTCTGGTACTTCGCGACCCGCCTCTCACGGCGCGTGGAGCGGCTCAGCAACTCGGTCAGCCAGGCCATGGCACCCGGCGTCGATCCCGAAATCCTACCGCTGACCGGCGATCGTGACGAGCTCGGCGAATTGGCACGCAACAACGAGCGCTTGCTGCGGGCGGTCGCCGATTACAGCCAATACCTGCAGACGCTGGCCGGCAAACTCTCGCACGAACTCAAAACCCCTTTGGCCATCACCCGCTCGTCGCTCGACAACCTCGCCAACCAGGAACTCGATGAGGACTCGCGGCGCTTCCTGGAGCGGGCGCGCGAAGGCCTGGATCGCCAAACAGGCATCGTGCGCGCGATGAGCGAAGCCAGCCGGCTGGAAACCGCCATCGAGGCGGCCGAATGGGAAGACGTCGATCTCGTTGAGCTGGTCCGCAACTGCGTCGATGGGTACCGCTCGGTGCACCGTGCCCGACGGCTGTCGACCGCACTGCCGGAGGGCACGTTGCCGCTGCGCTGCGCGCCCGACCTGTTGGCGCAAGCGTTGGATAAACTGGTTGACAACGCGATTTCGCTGAGTGGGGAAGAGGACGTGATTACGGTCGATTTAATCAGGCGCAACGGACATTGCCGGCTTGCCGTGCGCAATAGCGGCAGCCGCCTGCCGGCGGAATTCCAGCAACGCCTGTTCGATTCCCTGGTTTCCCTGCGCGAGCGGCGTGGAACGGTCCCGCACCTGGGCCTCGGCCTCTACATCGTGCGACTGGTCGCCGCGGCGCACCGGGGCACTGTCGCCGCCCGGAATCTGCCGGACGATGCGGGCGTGGAGTTCGTCATCGACCTGCCCCTGTCACCGCCCACTTGAGCGCCGCTGGCGGCGCAATAGGTAAAATCCCGAAGCCTTGCTGGTACACTGGAAACTACGCTCTTAGCAGATGCAGGAATGAACAGCCGTGGACAGGGACGTTTTTGAACAACTCAAGACCGATGGTTACAACCGCATCCCGGTGTACCGATCGGTGCTGGCCGACCTGGACACGCCCCTGTCCGTTTACCTCAAGCTGGCGGACGGGCCTGACACCTACCTGCTGGAGTCGGTCGAGGGCGGGGAAACCTGGGGCCGTTATTCCTTCATCGGGCTGCCCTGCCGGCGGCGCTACGCCCTGACCGGGACCCGGATGACCACTTTCGAGAGTGGCAAAGGCGTGCGCGAACAGGAAGTTGGCGACCCGCTTGAGTACGTTGCCCGCTTGCAGGCGCAATTTCGTGTTCCGCGGCTCGAGGAACTGCCCGTTTTCACGGGCGGGCTGGTCGGTTACCTCGGTTATGAAATGGTTCAGCGCTTCGAACCCCGGCTGATCGACGATGCGAAGCCGGATGAGCTGAACACCGCCGACATGGTGCTGCTGCTGTCGGAGGAAGTCGCCGTTTTCGACAACCTGGCGGGCCGGCTCTACCTGATCGTCAACATCGACCCGTCGCGGCCCGACGCCTGGAACGATGCGCAGGGCCGGTTGGACCAACTGGTGCAGCGCTTGCGGGAAGGTGGGCCCGCCTACGGCGAGCCGCTGGCTGCCGAGCCCGTCGCCGGACAGGTTTTTGAATTCGGTTTCAGCCGCGAGGATTTCGTAGAAGCGGTAAAAAAAAGCAAGGAATACATTCTCTCCGGAGACATTTTTCAGGTCGTTCTCTCGCAGCGCATGAGCGTTCCTTTTGTCGCGCGGCCGCTGGATGTCTACCGTGCGCTGCGTGCCCTGAATCCTTCGCCCTACATGTTTTTCATCGATCTCGGTGATGCGCAGATCGTAGGCTCCTCGCCCGAGGTGCTGGTGCGCGTGCAGAATCGCAAGATGACGCTGCGTCCGATCGCCGGCACGCGCCACCGGGGCGAGAACCCGCAGGAAGATCACAGGCTGGAGCAGGAGTTGCTGAACGATCCGAAGGAGCGCGCCGAACACCTGATGCTGATCGATCTCGGCCGTAACGACGCGGGCCGGGTAGCCCGGACGGGCACAGTCAAGGTCACCGACAACATGGTGATCGAGCGCTATTCACACGTCATGCACATCGTCTCGCAGGTCGAAGCAGAATTGGCCGACGGCCTGGCAGCCGTCGACGCGATCCGCGCCTCCTTCCCTGCCGGCACGCTGTCGGGCGCGCCGAAGATCCGCGCCATGGAGATCATCAACGAACTGGAGCCTGTGCGGCGCAATGTCTACGCCGGGGCGGTGGGCTACATCAGCTGGCACGACGACACCGATCTCGCCATCGCGATCCGCACCGCCGTCATCAAGGACGGCATGTTGCACGTGCAGGCGGGCGCCGGCATCGTGGCGGATTCGGACCCGAACCAGGAGTGGGAAGAAACCATGAACAAGGGACGCGCGCTGATGGCGGCCGTCAACAGCGCCGCCACCGGGCTTTAATCTGCACGCGAGCGCCGGCCTGGCGCAGGAAGCGATGACATGATCCTCATGATCGATAATTACGACTCGTTCACCTACAACCTGGTGCAGTACCTGGGCGAACTCGGGGCACGGGTAGAGACGGTCCGCAACGACGAAGTCAGTGTCCGGCAGGTAGCCGATCTGGAGCCGGAGGGCATCGTCATATCGCCGGGTCCCTGCACGCCGGACGAGGCGGGCATCTGTGTCGAACTGGTGCGCGCGCTGGCGCCGTCGGTGCCGATACTCGGGGTCTGTCTCGGTCACCAGTGCATCGGGCAGGCCTTCGGCGCGAAGGTCGTGCGCGCAGACCGCATCATGCACGGCAAAACGTCGATGATCTATCACCGCAGCCAGGGCGTGTTCGCCGGGCTGCCGCAACCCTTCGAGGCCACGCGTTACCATTCCCTGATTCTGGAAGCGGAATCCATGCCCGAGTGCCTCGGTGTGATGGCCTGGACGGAATACGAAGGCGGGCACGAAATCATGGGTTTACGGCACGCTAAACACGACGTGCAGGGCGTGCAGTTTCACCCGGAGTCCATCCTCACCACCAGCGGCCACGACCTGTTGCGGAATTTTCTCCGGTCGGTAAGCATGCGCTACTGAGGCAGCGGGGCGGACGATGGACATCAAGCAAGCCATAGCATTGATCGCCGAGGGGCAGGACCTGGACCTGGCGCAAATGCGGGTCGTGATGCAGCAGATCATGGAGGGCGAGAGCAGCGACGCCCAGACGGGTGCCTTATTGCTGGGTCTGCGCATGAAAGGCGAAAGCGTGGACGAAATCACCGCGGCGGTCATGGTGATGCGCGAATTGGCCACGCGCGTTGAACTCCAGGGCTCTCACCTCGTCGATATCGTCGGTACCGGTGGCGACGGCGCCAAGCTGTTCAATGTTTCGACGGCCACGGCCTTCGTCGCGGCTGCCGGCGGCGCGCAGGTGGCGAAACACGGCAATCGTTCGGTGTCCTCCAGTTCGGGCAGCGCGGACCTTCTGGAAGCGGCAGGTGTCAGGCTCGATTTGACGCCCGCGCAGGTGGCCGACTGCGTGCGCCAGATCGGCATCGGGTTCATGTTCGCGCCCGGACACCATACCGCCATGCGCCACGCGATAGGCCCGCGCCGGGAGCTGGGGTTGCGCACGCTGTTCAACATCCTCGGGCCAATGACGAATCCGGCCGGTGTCAAGCGCCAGTTGGTGGGTGTTTACGCTGCCAGCCTGTGCCGCCCGATGGCCGAAGTGCTGGACCGCCTCGGTGCGGAGCACGTCATGGTGGTGCATTCCCGGGATGGACTGGACGAGATCAGCACGGCGGCGCCGACCCATGTCGCCGAGGCACGGGACGGAAAGATCAGCGAATACGACATCGAGCCCGGGGATTTCGGCCGCCCGCGCATGAACCTGGATGGCCTGACGGTTGCAAATGCGCAGGAATCGCTGGAGCTGGTTCGTGCCGCCTTGTCGGGTGAGCCCGGTGATCGCGCCGATTGTGCGCGCGGGATCATCGCGCTGAACGCGGGCGCGGCGCTGTACGTCGCCGATCGGCAGCCGACCATCGGGCAGGGCGTGGCGGAAGCTATGCGCCAGCTCGAGACCGGCGCGCCCTGGCAGCGGCTGCAGGCGTTGGCCGCGTACACTTCGGGGCTCTGATAGTGACGGGGCACACTAAGCCGATGGCGGAAATTCCTTCCATACTGAAGCGCATTCTGGAGACCAAGAAGCAAGAGGTCGCCGCGCGCCGCTACCGCGACAGCCAGGCAAAGCTGTCCGCGATGGCGGCCGATTGCCCGCCGGCGCGTGGATTCACCGGTCGCATCAAGACGCTGGCGGCCACGGGCCCCGCCGTCATCGCGGAGATCAAGAAAGCCTCGCCCAGTGCCGGCGTGATTCGTGAGGATTTCCATCCCGCCGGCATCGCCGAGGCTTATGAGCGTGCCGGGGCCGCCTGTCTCTCCGTCCTCACCGACGAGCAGTATTTCCAGGGCTCGCCGGACTGCCTGCGTGCGGCGCGCGCGGCCTGCGCGCTGCCGGTGCTGCGCAAAGACTTCATCGTCGATCCCTGGCAGGTATACGAAACCCGCGTGCTGGGGGCCGACTGCATCCTGCTGATCGTGGCCGCCTTGTCGGCCGGTCAATTGCAGGACCTGGAGGGTTTGGCGCGCGAAACCGGTCTCGACGTGCTGGTCGAGGTGCACGATGAAACCGAATTGGAATCGGCGCTGGCGACCCGGGCGAGCCTGGTGGGTGTGAACAACCGCGACTTGCATAGCTTCACCACCGACCTGGGCGCCTCGGAGTGCCTGCGCCCGCTGCTGCCGGGCGACCGTACGCTGGTGACCGAAAGCGGCATTCACGATCGCGCGGACGTTCGGCGCCTGCAGGAAGCCGACATCAACGCGTTCCTGGTGGGCGAGGCCTTTATGCGCGAGCCAGACCCTGGCGCGGCACTGCGCCGCCTGTTTTTCGAGGTGGGCGCGTCATGAACGCGCGATCGATGTGTGCAGCGGCACTCGCCTTGCTGTTGTGGCTGACCGCCGCGGCCGAGCTTGCGCCGGAAACCCGTTGGGCCGATCCGTCGCGCGTGCGCCTCGACATCGAGTTTCCGGGTGACGGTTACCATGCGAACTGGGAGCTGTTCCGCTGCCATTGCGGTGATCTGATGGTTCGCTCGCAGCTGGAAGCGCACGGTGCCACGGAAAAAGGTGAGTCCGTTCTGGTTGGCGGCCGGGCGCTGCTGAGCAGAGGGTTCGACGGCGAGCAAAGTGAGGCAGGCGCCTCGCTGGACGCCCCGGCCCTGATGATGCAGTTGGTCCTGCTGCTGCTCGAGCGAGCAGCGCCTGGCGGGCCGGCCGTGGTCACGGCGCCGATGGATGTCGCCGTCAAAGACGAGATCAACCACATCCACCTGGACACCGGTGATGCGGCGGGCGGGTTCCTGGCGCCCTGGGCCGTGCGCGGGCAGATCGCTCCAGCTGGTGAATCACGACGCCGTTTCGATCTGCGGTTCCGGTTCCATGCCGGGCCCCCGGGCGACATGCAGCAGTCCGCCATGCGCTTGTCCGGCGTGGTGGATTATGCCGACACCGACTTTCCACTGGCGGGCTCCAGCAGTCTGGCTGACTGGAATATCGACTGGCGTCATCCGCAGGACCCCGCCGCCAGGGTAGCGGACTTCAGGACCCTCGACGAACTGCGCCAAGCCATCCGCTCGCACGCGGATTGAACCTCAGATGCGGTAAGCCAGCGCCTTCATGATCCCGGCGCTGAATGCCATCGCGCGCCGCACCGGTGCCGGTAGATCCCGCGCCCCCGCCTGCTCGGCCATCTCCGCGTGCCGGGCTTCGTCTTCTTTCATCTGGTCGAGGATGGCCTGGCTGCGCGCGTCGGCACCCGGCAGCCGCTCGATGTGGTCCTGAAGGTGCGCCTCGACCTGCGTTTCGGTTTCTTTTACAAAACCCAGGCTCCAGGCGTCGCCTGCCAGGCCCGCGACGGCGCCGATCGCGAACGAACCGGCGTACCACAACGGATTCAGCAGGCTCGGGTGGCTGCCGAGTTCCTTCAACCGATCTTCGCACCAGGACAGGTGATCGATTTCCTCCTCGGCGGCCTGTTTCATCGCTTCGCGGGTCGCATCGTCGTGCGCGGTCGCGGCCTGCCCTGCGTAGAGGGCCTGGGCGCAGATTTCGCCGCTGTGGTTGATTCGCATCAGCCCCGCCACGTGACGGTTGTCCCGTTCATCCAGTTCGACTGGTTCGAGTTCCCGGCCGGGGTTGGCACGCCGGGCAGCGGGGGCCGCGCCGGTCGACAGGCGTAATGCGGCGTCTACTGTGGCGATAATCCGGTCGAGCTTCGAATAGCTTCTTTCCATATCCGTCCTGCACGGCGGCGCCAGGGTCTTTAAATGAACGCCCACAATCACAATCTGGTTACGGAGCCAGGGGATATCAATACGGCGCTTGTGTTTGCAGTATAATCCCGCGTCGATTTACCAGCCAGAACATCAATCCAAAGCTCTGAAATGCAAAAGAGAGAGTTGAATAATGTTCCACAGAACCGCAAAAACGCTGCTGACTATCAGCCTGATTCTGGCGACCGGCCAGATCAACGCCCAGGACGATTCACCCGCAGGCTGGCACGGCACTGGCGAGTTCGGTTTCGTTAAAACCGGAGGCAATACCGATACCGAATCCCTGAACCTCGGCCTGGAGTTCATTTATGAAAAGGAAAAGTGGCGTTATACTCTGAACGCCGCCGCCCAGCGGTCCGAGCAAGACGGCAACACCGACGCGCAGCGCTGGACCGTCGGCGCACAGAGCGATTACAAGTTCAGCGAAAAGAGCTATTGGTTCGGATCTTTCCGCCACGAATCCGACAAGTTCGCCGGTTTCGATCCCGTGAGCACGGTGGCCGTGGGTTACGGTCGTGAGTTGATTCATGACGAACGCCATTTCCTGTTGGGCGAGACGGGTATCGGTTACCGTACGGAGGAAGATGCCACGACCGGCGAGAGCGAAGAAAACGTCATTTTTCGCGGGCGCCTCGATTACCGCTGGACCATCAGCGCGAACTCCGAAATCGCCAACCTGAGCCTGGTCGAATCGGGCAGTGACAACACATACTTCCAGAACGACACCAGCCTGAACGTGGCGATCAACTCGAGATTTGCCGTGAAGCTGGCCTTCCAGTACCGGTACAACAGCAACCCACCGCCCGGCAAGGACGACACCGACACCCAGTTCACGACCAACCTCGTGTACAATTTCTGAAATCCCTGATGGGGGTGACTGCACCCCCGGTCCCCTGATGAGTTACTACGAAAGACACATCTTCTTTTGCGTCAACGACCGCGGTCCGAACGCGGATCGCCCTTCCTGCAACCGCTGCGGTTCGGCCGGCCTGCGCGACTACGCCAAGCAGCGGGTCAAGAAACTGGGCATGGCGGGCCCGGGCAAAGTGCGGGTCAACCAGTCCGGTTGCCTGGACCGTTGCGAGGAAGGACCGGTTTGCGTCGTTTATCCGGAAGGCGTCTGGTACACCTTCATCGACGAGCACGACATCGATGAAATCGTCGATTCGCATCTGGTCGGCGGGGTGCCGGTGGAGCGGCTGAAGATCTGAACGTTTAATACAACTACTCGCACCCGGCTCCGCGCAAAGCCGCACCCATCGCGGCTGAAGCCGCTCCCACCAGGCATGAGGCATTCGGGGCGATTTGTGGGAGCCGCTTCAGCCGCGACATGTTGGATAAGGCTAAGTGAAAAGGCTAAGTGAAAAGGCTAAGTGTTGAATCACGGCCCGGAAGCCAGTAGAATCCCCGCTCTTAACCGCCGACCTTTTATCGTCGAGAGAAACTCATGAAGACGTACGTAGCAAAGCCGCAGACCGTAGAGCGCGATTGGTGCCTGGTCGATGCGACAGACAAAACGCTGGGCCGGCTGGCCGCCGAACTGGCTGCGCGCCTGCGCGGCAAGCACAAAGCCGAATTCACACCGCACGTGGACACCGGCGACCACATTGTCGTGGTCAACGCGGAGAAAATCCACGTGACCGGCAACAAGCTGAAGAACAAAATGTACTACCGGCACACCGGGTACATCGGCAACCTTAAAAGCATCAGCCTGGGCAAGCAGCTGGAAAAGCACCCCGAGCGGGTCATCCAGTCGGCGGTCAAGGGCATGCTGCCCAAGAATTCGCTGGGGCGTGCGATGTTCCGCAAGTTGCACGTGTACGCCGGCCCCGAGCACCCGCACGCCGCCCAACAGCCCAAAGCGCTTGACCTCTGAGCCCGAAACGAACGGATAACGATATGGCAATTGAACAATATTACGGCACCGGCCGGCGCAAAAGCGCTGCAGCCCGCGTGTTCATGACCCGCGGCAACGGACAGATCAGCGTTAACGGCCGGACTCTCGACGAGTTTTTCGGCCGCGAAACGGCACGGATGATCGTGCGCCAGCCCCTCAAAAAGGTCGAGATGCTTGACAAGTTCGACATCAAAGCCACCGTCGAGGGCGGAGGAATCTCCGGCCAGGCCGGCGCCATTCGCCTGGGCGTGACCCGGGCCCTGATGGAATACGACGCAGAATTGCGCGGGCCGCTGCGCAAAGCGGGCTACGTGACCCGCGACGCACGCGAAGTGGAACGCAAGAAAGTCGGACTGCACAAAGCCCGCAAGGCGACGCAGTACAGCAAGCGCTAAGTCGGACTGCTGCAACGGTCAAAAGTCCAGAATAGCCGATCATTTTGGGGGATCGTCTAGTGGTAGGACTGCGGACTCTGACTCCGCCAGCGGGGGTTCGAATCCCTCTCCCCCAGCCATAAATGAAAAGGCCGCCTTGAAAGGCGGCCTTTTCATTTATGGCTGGTCAGGCAGCCACGCGTCGCACCTTGCGAATATCCGCCGCCGCGGCTTTTCTGGCCTCTTCGAGCTCATAATCCGCCTGGAGTCCCATCCAGAACTGCTCGGAAGTCCCGAACGCCCGTGCAAGCCGGAGCGCCGTATCGGCCGAGACAGAACGCTTCCCCAGGACGGTCTCATTGATGCGTCGCGGAGGTACGCTTATTGCACGCGCCAGGGCATTCTGACTGACCCCCATCGGCTTCAGGAATTCCTCGAGCAGTACCTCGCCAGGGTGTATGTTGGGCAGCGTCCTGTTCATGAACATCTCCTGCTAATGGTAATCCGCAATCTCGACGCAATCTGCATTGCCGTCCACCCAGACGAAGCACAATCGCCATTGATCATTGATCCGGATGCTGTGCTGGCCTTTGCGGTTTCCCTTGAGGGATTCCAGCTTATAGGAGGTCGAAAGGGAAAGCCGTAAGCGATGCCCCTTCGGAAATGACTGCGCGATGTGGTTCATCGGTACGGTTACGGTGTAGCGCTTGCCGGGCCGCAGGCGCTCCGGGTGCTCGCTGCTCTGATGGTGCGTCAGGTTCAAAAGCCCGTAAGTTACCCGCGTCGCCTTGCCGTCCGGTGCGACGTCGGACAAGCGCGCGGCCACCATGGCCAGCGGCTTGTTGCTGGAAAGTTCCAGCTTTGCGGTCGGGCTGCCGAGAATTTCGACCGCGGAAGTCAGTGGCGTGCTCTCGAAAATCAGCGCGCCACCGTCTTCCTGGCGCTGGTCGTGCGCGAGATCCGGTGCCGCGGCGTAGGAGCACCATTTTCCGGCAAACAGCCCCACCGTCAGTGGCGACTGGATGGTCATCGCTGTTTCCGGGGCAGTGGCGAGCCGCGCCTCGAGCAGCTTTCCGGGCAGCAGGCGGTAGTGACGCGGCACGATGGCCGGCGAGGGCCAGCTGTTCTCGGCCACCCGGCGCCCGGGCCGCTGCACATAGTGCGTGGTCGGCGGCACACTGTCCTGCATCCAGATCTTCAGGGCCGGCTCATCCATGACGCCTGTTTTGATTCCCTTCAGCCAATGATCCCACCAGCGCAGGCACTCCTGTAAAAAGCCGATCGCCGGCCCGGGCACCCCGAGGTGAGGGTATTTGTGGCTCCAGGGGCCGATCAAGCCTTTGCAAGGCGCGGTTAGTCGCTCGACCAGTCGAAACACCGCATTGGAGTAGCCATCGGCCCAGCCGCTGACCGCCAGTACCGGGCAGGTCACGGCCGCGTAGTCTTCGCAGATGGAGCCTTGCCGCCAGTATTCCGACTACCGTCGGGTCCGGCGGCAGTGAGTTGTAGGCGAACATCACCGAAGCCCAGGACAGGTTGTCACCCAGCAGGGTCCCGCCCATGTGGTGGATGTCGTCGGCGTAGCGGTCGTCCGTCGAGCAGACGGAGACCACTGCGCCAAGTTCGGGCGGTTGCAGGGCCGCGATCTGGTGGCCCTTGAATCCGCCCCAGGAAATGCCGATCATGCCGACCTTGCCGGTGCACCACGGCTGGGCGGCGATCCAGCGCAGCACTTCGACACCGTCCTGCAGTTCCTGCGCAAGGTACTCGTCCTTCAGCACGCCGTCGGAATCGCCGCTGCCGCGCAAGACATAGCCTTCGAGCGTGCACTGCCGGCCACGGGAAATAATGCCCTCGGCAATGCACATTCCGCCGTGCACCCGCGCGATGTGCTCAGGCAGATCGGCTTGGCGCATGATGTAATTCATCGGTTCGGCGAACTGCGATATCTCCTCGCGGGTGCGCCGCAGCGCTTCTTCGAGGTCTTTTCTGTTACGCACGAAGAAGCCCAGCTTGGATGAATGGGCTTTGACCGGCTTCAGCCAGAAGGGGTAGTCGATGCCAGGCGGGCTTTTATCGGGATCCAGGGCCGGGTCGACAAATGTAAATGCCGGCAGGTGTTCGGCGGCCACCTCCGCCTGCACGAGCCGGCTCCAGTACTTGTGTTTGCAACGCAGAACACTCTCCAGGGTTGGCCCTGGAAGCCCGGCGTGAGGGCGCAGCAAAGGCAGCGACAGGATGGTGGGAAAATCCCAGTAGCCGACGATGGCGTCGATCCGGCCATCGAAGTCGTCCAGTTGGCGATTTGCCCGTCGCAACAGGTCGGGCAGGTCGAAGCGCCGCGAGTGCACGATATCGTCCACCGGCAGCAAACCGTGGAACGCATAGTGCTCGGCGTCTCGAACCTGGCGAAGATACCGAAGATAGAAATCGTCGAGGCCGACGACGAAGATATTCGTTGCTTCTTCGCCCGTTTTCCTTCGTCGCGCGCCTGCGCTGTCGGTTTGCCGGGATGCCATAAATCAATCGGCTCAGCTGTAGCGGAAAACCAGTGCGATAATGGCGCCGATCAGCAGGGCCCAGAAGAAAATGCTGAATGCGACGATCGTTCCCACCATGGCATCGTCTCCCGGCTCGCCCGGCTCGATGGCGCTGCCGCGTCGCGGAGTGTCTGGCGGGCTGGCCAGCGCGAACAGCAGCAGTAACAGGAAGAACGCAGCGATCACGAAGCTTGCCCAGTAAATGCCCATCACCGGTGGGCCGATGGGCGTCAGCCAGGCGCCGGCTGCCCAGATCAGCAGGAACAGCAACAGGAAGAAGAACACCAGCAGCGGCGTACCCGATTCTGCACGATAACGCCGGGATGGTGCCAAAATCGCGATGACGATAAAGGCCAGCACAATGGCCAGAAGCATTTCATAAAGGAACATTTGGCACCTCCTGTCGATGTAAGACTGACATGGCCCGTTGTAATTACTGCGGACCGGGAATCGCCACGAAAACGGCCCGACGGACGGTATTTTGCGGCAGTCCTTGAAGCACGTTCCGCTTCAGCGGCTCCGGCTTCACACAGCGAACCGCCTGCTGCTGTCATTTCCATTGGATCGATGTAATCGCCTCTGGTCGATGGCCACAAGATGGATGCAAAATATGCGCCAGCATTTCATTCTTCGCCCCCGCGTTGTACCAGGATGCCGGCACGGGCTGAGCCGTTCAGCCCGATTCATCTGCAATACACGGGACAAGAGTTGCTATAATCTTGACCGGCCGAGAGAAACCTTATGACTTTTCTTGAATTGTTTCGTGATTGGGAAGACGTGGTGGAGCACGGCGCCGGAACCGTTATTTTTCAGGAGGGCGCCCCTGCCGACGTAATGTGCGTCGTGCTTGACGGTGAGGTTCAACTGACGCGCCAGGATGAGCCGCTGGACCGCGAAGGACGAGGCGGCATCATCGGGGAAATGGCAATGATCGAGTCGGCGACATTTAATGACACCGCCAAAGCAGTCAGTAAAGTGCGGCTCGCCCGAATCGATCGCGACCAGTTCAGGCGATTGATTGCCGAAAATACGGAATTTTCGCTGCATGTCATGGCGGTTTTGGCCAACCGGCTTCGCGCGGTCGACAACTATGTCACCACGCAATTTGGCAGAACGACTTGAAGGCTGTTCTGACATAATGCAGAGCGAGTTTGCCGAAGGGAACAACCGGTAAAACGACTGGATCCGAGGACGGACGCTATGGATCTCCTGGAAGTATTCGAAGACACGACGGATCTCGTCGCGTTCCCGGCCGGTGCGGTCATTTTCACCGAAGGCGAGGAAGGAAACCATGTCTACGTTGTGATGCAGGGTGAATTGTCGATTTCGCTGAAAGGCAAACCTCTGGCGACGGTCAGGCCTGGCGAGTTGGTCGGCGAAATGGCCTTGATCAATTCGGAGACCCGCAGCGCAAGCGTGACGGCAAAAACCGATTGTCAGCTGGCGCTTATCGATCCGGCCGTATTCCAGTCGATGCTTCGTCATGTGCCGGAATTTGCCTTGCACGTGGTCAACGTGCTGGTCGAACGTCTCCGGATCGCTTCGGAAAGAGCCAGGGACTGATCTGCTCGAAAGACCGCACCGCTGCAGGCCAAAGGACCTGCGTTGCCATTGCCCATCACCATAGCTTCAATGCGATAAGGGCCGTGTCCCCGGCTGCACTGTTCGGGGTAAAGCGCGTTATGATGCCCAAAGTGACCGCTTCGAGGAAATCCGCATGACCCGTCCCCCTTCTTTTGCCACGCTGGACCCGTATGCCGGGATGACCGCAGACGAACCCGGCCTGGTGCGCAATCTGCTGAATGGCCGCTGGCATGAGGCCGAGCGGTTCCGGGACGACATTCCCGACCCGTTGAACGGCGGCGACTTCCTGCGGGTGCCCGAGACCGAAGACATCGAGCCCTGGGTTCAGAGCCTGTCCAGTTGTCCGAAACACGGCTTGCACAATCCTTTCAAAAACCCGGAGCGCTACGTCCTGCTCGGTCAAGTCTGCGCCCGCGCGGCTGCACACCTGGCAGAGCCGGAAACGGAGGCGTATTTCACGCGGCTGATACAGCGCGTGATGCCCAAGAGTTGGGAACAATGCCGTGGCGAAGTCACGGTCACGCGAATCTTCCTGGAGAACTTTGCCGGCGATGGCGTCCGTTTCCTGGCGCGCGGTTTTTCCAATCCGGGAGATCGCCCTGGACAGGAGTCGCGCGGTTACCGCTGGCCATTCGGTCCGGTCGCCGTGATTTCACCCTTCAATTTTCCGTTGGAAATTCCGGCGCTGCAGGTCCTGGGCGCCCTGTTCATGGGCAACCGGCCGGTCGCGAAAGTCGATTCGAAAGTAAGCGCGGTGTTCGAGCAGTTCCTGCGCTTGCTGTTCCACTCCGGTCTGCCCGCAGAAGACGTCGACCTGATTCATTGCCGGGGAAAAACAATGGGTGAACTGGTCGGGCAGGCTCGCGACACGCTCGGTGTGGTCCAGTTTACCGGTTCTGCCGAGGTGGCCGAGCGGATCAGTGCGACGTTAAACGGCAGGGTCCGGCTTGAAGACGCGGGATTTGACTGGAAAATCATCGGCCCCGACTACCGGGCCGAGTGGCTCGATTACGTGGCCTGGCAGTGCGACG
The DNA here is from genome assembly GCA_032250585.1 of Lysobacterales bacterium. Lineage (GTDB taxonomy): Bacteria > Pseudomonadota > Gammaproteobacteria > Xanthomonadales > SZUA-36 > JAVVFH01. Next base: position 7,772 of record JAVVFH010000022.1, on the reverse strand, counting down.
AGGACGCTTACAACGCCTCCGGCCAGAAATGCTCGGCCCAGAGCATCCTGTTCGTGCATGAAAACTGGGCAGACGAGCTGCTTCCCCGGTTGGGCGAACTGGCAGGCCGCAGGGACCTGGAAAACCTGACGATTGGCCCGGTGCTGACCTGGAATAATGAGCGCATCCAGTCACACGTCGATGCCGTGCTCGCCATTTCGGGTGCCGAGCTGCTGTTCGGGGGTGAAGCGCTGACGGGGCACGACATACCAGCAGCCTACGGCGCCTATCAACCGACCGCGGTACGCCTGCCGCTCAAGGCGGTCGCGGGTGAACATTTCGAACTGGCGACCACGGAGCTGTTCGGACCGTTCCAGGTGATCGTTTGCTACGGCGACGGCGATCTGCAAACCGTTCTGAACATCCTCGAGCGCATGTCCCAGCATTTGACCGCCGCCGTGGTCAGTGCGGACATCGGCTTTCAGCAGCGGGTGCTGCAGGCTACGATAAACGGCACAACCTATTCCGGTATGCGGGCACGCACGACAGCCGCGCCGCAGAACCACTGGTTCGGTCCCTGTGGCGATCCGCGGGCAGCGGGTATCGGCACGCCGGAAGCGATCATGAGTACCTGGAGCGGACACCGCGAAGTCATTTTTGACCAGGGCCCGTTGCCGGTCGATTGGGAAATTCCGCCCAGTCAGTAGAATCGCCGGGGATATTGCGTGACCACCTCGAACATTCCATGGTGCAATGTTCGGGCTGAACCGTTCAGGCGGTGGCCTGAATTCCGAGCATGTGACTGAGCTCTTCTTTGGGCTCGATCAGATCGAGCAGCGTGTAATGTTCCAGCGTCTCGAGATAGGCTGCGAGCGCCTGGTTCAGTACGCCTCTGAGTTCACAAAAGGGCGAGATGATGCAACGTCCGCTATCGCAGAAGCATTCGACCAGGTTGAGGTCGTCTTCCATGTCCCTGACGACGTCCGCGATGACGATATCGCACGGCGGCTTGGCCAGGGAAATGCCCCCGCCGGGGCCACGACGGGCGTCGAGGTAACCCATCCGGGTCAGCAGGCTGACAACTTTCATCAAGTGATTTCGCGAAATACCGTAGGCATCGGAAACTTCCCGAATGGTCACGCGGCCGTTGTCTTTCAGCCCGAGATACATCAGCACGCGCAGTGAGTAGTCTGTGAATCGTGTCAGTTTCATGGGCTGGGATCGCCTGTTTTGATGGCACGGTTTTCGGTCAAAGCATTGATGCATGAATTCACATTAAATTTATCAAGTGCGCAGCTTGCCCCTATTGATTCATATCAAGACATGTTCACATGGTTGCAAAACCAGGACGCTGTCGCGGAGTCAGCCAAATTGCTGAACGCCGTCGTCCGCGGCCATCAGCACAATATCGGCGGGGCGCAGCGCGAACAATCCGCAGCAGACGACGCCGGCAAGGTTGTTGATCTGCTGTTCGATACTTGCCGGGTCCACGAGGTCGAGGTTGTGCACGTCGAGAATGACGTTGCCGTTGTCGGTGGTGAAGCCTTCGCGCAATTGCGGCTGCCCGCCCATCGCGACGAGTTGCCGGGCCACGTAGCTGCGTGCCATCGGGATCACTTCGATCGGCAGCGGAAACTCGCCCAGCACACCGACTTTCTTGCTCTCATCGACGATGCAGACGAATTTGCGGCTGGCGGCCGCGACGATCTTCTCGCGGGTCAGCGCGCCCCCGCCGCCCTTGATCAGCCGCCGGTGCCGGTCGAATTCGTCGGCCCCGTCGATGTACAGGTCCAGGGTGCCCGCCAGGTTCAGTTCGCGCACTTCGATGCCGTGGGATTGCAGCCGTTCGGTGGTTGCTTCGGACGAGGAAACGGCGGCTTCAATGCGCAGGTCGCTGGCCGCCAGCGCGTCGATGAAGCAATTGACCGTGCTGCCGGTGCCCACGCCCAGTACGTTGTCGGCACGCACCCACTGCAGCGCTGCGGCGGCGACTTGCTGTTTTTGTGCCAGCTGTTGATCGGATGAAGTCATCTCTGGTTCACTCCAGTGAAAGGATCAGATCCCAGTGTGCTTTGCCCACCGGCATGATGGAAAGGCGATTGCCGCGCCGCACCAGCGGCAATCCCGCCAGCCGGTCGCCCTGTGCTTTCAGTTCCGCCAGGCTGATCAGGCGTTTGGTCTTGCGTTGGAACCTGACGTCGATCATCAGCCAGCGCGGATTTTCAGGATCGCTCTTGGGGTCGAAATACGTTTCGTTGGGATCGAAAGCGGTGTGGTCCGGGTAGGGGCCCGAAGCAATCTCGGCAATGCCCACGATGCCCGGGGTTTTGCAGTTCGAATGATAGAAGAAGACCAGGTCGCCTTTGCGCATATCGTCGCGGATGAAATTACGCGCCTGATAGTTGCGGATGCCGTCCCAGTGTTCGGTTTTGCCCGGCGCATTCTCCAGATCGTCGATGCTGAAAGCGTCGGGCTCACTCTTGATCAGCCAATAATTCATCGTATCGTGATTCCTGTTCGTCGGTGCCGGCGTCGGTGACGGCGGCCTTGCGGGCCAGACATCATGCCCGGTCGGCACAATTTGTGCGTCCCTGCTCGGTGAGCACACCGTGCAGGCGAATGTCCCAGGGTTCGGTGGGAACCCGCTCAGTTTTTTGCAATTGATAGGCGACGCCCAATCGCACCGGCCTGGCCATGTGCTCGAAAGGCTGGAACAGCCGGTCGTAGAAACTGGCTCCCATGCCCAGCCGTCCGCCGGACTCGTCCCAGGCCACCAGCGGCACCAGCACCAGGTCGATATCGACCAGGCGGATTTCGGCACTGTTGACCGGTTCCTCGATTCCGAATCGATTGGCGGCCATTTCGCCGCCGCTGTACCAGTGTCTCATCGTAATGGCCAGTTTGCCCGGGGCAGAAGAGAGCACCGGTAGCGCCAGCGTCGCACCGCGGCGTTCGAGCAGTTTCAGGGCCGGCTCGATATCGGGTTCACCGTCGAAAGCCCGGAAGGCGGCGATCACGGCAGGAGTGGTCTGCTCGGCATACTCCAGCAGTAAGCGATTGATCGCAGCGTCGTGGCTGTGCCGTTGATGCTCGTCCAACGCGGCCCGTTTTTCACGCATGCCTTTCCTGAGTTGTGCCTTCAGCGTTTTCTGGCTGGGTTCGAGTTTCATGGGCAAGGTGAACTGAGTGGCAAACCGGTCGATTCCCGCAACGCTGGGATCATAATCAAAAACCGGCCTCAAAAACAGGCGATGGCGAACGAATGCCGCGCGACGCAACAGAAATGAAAGGGCCCTCCATGGTGCCGCCGCGGGCCGGTGACCTTGAACCAAAGGCTCAGGTGGGACGGCTTACGAGGCTTCAGGCTTTTCGCTGAAAGCGAACATGCACACCAGCACTCAGATCAGCTGCCCCGAGGTCGGTAATTAGGGACAAGGCATTTGACGGTCCCACTAGCGAACACCACAGGGGGCAATTCGAGTATAACGCTATTACGCCTTCAGCGCATCGTCGATCTGGTCGGCCAGCAGGCGAATCCGGGTGTCGATCGTTTGCTGGCGCTGGTCTTCGGTGCGCCTGAGTTTTACGACCTCGGCACTGAAGTTCAGCGCAGCCTGCAGGGCGATGCGTTCCAGGGACATCAGTCTCCCGGCTTCCTTGATCTCGTTCATGCGCTCGTCTAATTGACGGGCGGCTTCGAGTAGATCGCGGCGCTGCTCCGGATCGCAGGCGAACTGGTATTTGCGGTCGAGAATCGTGACTGAGACAGGCTCGGCAGAGTGACTCATGGTTTTACCGTTGGTCGGATCCGGGTTGTCAGAACTTGGGGGGACAGGTGGTTTTATGATTATTCCAGTGCCTTGAGCCGATTGATCATCGCTTCGACCTTCGAGCGCGCCTCTTCATTCTTGGCGACCAGCGCGGCCCGCTCGCTCACCAGGGATTCCTGCCTTTGCTGCAGCGACTGATTTTCCTCGCGCAGTTTACGGGCCTGGTCCAGCAAATGGCCGAGTTGGTGCTCGAGCCGCTCAAGGTCTTTAGCTGCCTGTTCCAGTGAGTCCATCCCGCCAACTATAGATTGAGGCGCCAAACCCGTCAAACGATTGCGCCCGCAGGAGCGGGCTGCTGTGGCGCTGCCGGCAAGAGTGTTAACATCTTCCTTTTTGGAAGGGACCGATGTCTGCACCGCCTTTGCCGGATTTCGTAGCCGCGATTCATGCGGGCCAGGGTGAGCTGGATGCCGCCGGGTTGGCCGAGTGCCACGGTGTCCTGTGCGGCCTGCTGTGTCGGGAAAATGCGAGTGCGCCCAGCGAATTCCTGCACCATCTGGCGGCTCTGGAACTGCTTGTTGAGCCGCCGTCCGCGCTTGCCTCGGTGCTTGGCCAGGCGCACGAAAGCACGGCGCGCCAGTTGAGCGACGAAGAGTTCGGTTTCGAACTGTGGCTGCCGGACGACGACGAGCCGCTGGAAGACCGGGCGGGCGCCCTGGCGCGCTGGTCGCTGGGTTTCCTTGCCGGGCTGGCCAGCGGAGGGCAGTGGGGCACCCTCTCCGAGGAGGCCGCCGAGGCCATCGAGGATTTGCAGCAGATCGCCCGGACGGAATTGGCCGGCGGCGGGGCGGAAACCGGTGAAGAAGATGAAGCCGCCTACGCGGAGATCGTAGAATACGTCCGTATCGTCGCGTTGACGATGCGCGAAGAGTTTCGCGGGCCGGCTCCCGACGAAGCCATTCACTGAGCGGCGATGCTACAGCAGGATTCAGCATATTGATCAAGCAAAAGGAATATGCCCGCCGCCGCGCGCAGTTGATGCGCATGGCCGGTGCGGATTCCATCATCATTCTGCAAGCCGCGCCGGTGCAGGTTCGCAACAACGACGCGCATTATCCCTACCGCCAGAGCAGTGATTTCCTGTATCTCACCGGTTTCCGCGAACCGCAGGCCCTGCTGGTTATGATTCCGGGAAAGAAAGAGGGCTGCGCCATCCTTTTTTGCCGCGCGCGCGATCCGCAGCGTGAAATGTGGGACGGCCGGATGGTGGGGCTGGAGCAGGCCGTTGCGGAGTTCGGCATGGACGAAGCGCACGACATCAAGGAGTTGGATCGGCGTTTGCCCGAACTCCTGCACGATCGGGAACGCATTTACTACGACCTTGGCCGCAATCCCCTGTTCGACCAGCGACTGATCGGCTGGCTCAACGATTTTCGCGGCGACACGCGCAAGACCTACCATGCGCCGGAGGAAATCCACGCGCTCGACCACATGCTGCACGACATGCGGGTCTACAAGAGCCGGGAGGAACTATCCGCCATGCGCCGCTCCGCGAAGGTCGCCATCGAGGCCCACGAGACCGCCATGCGGATCTGCGAGCCGGGCATGAACGAGGCGGACATTCATGCCAGTTTGCTGCACACCTTCACGCGGCGCCATTGCGAAGCTTCATACCTGCCGATCGTCGGCGGTGGGGCCAATGCCTGCATTTTGCATTACATCGCCAACCACGACGTCCTGCGGGACGGCGATCTGCTGCTGATCGATGCGGGTGCGGAGTACGACGGCTACGCCTCGGACATCACCCGCACCTTCCCGGTCAACGGCAGGTACTCGGCGGAACAAAGGGCCTTGTACGAAGTGGTGCTGGCGGCGCAAACCGCCGCCATCGACGAAGCTCGCCCCGGCAAGCAATGGAAAGACGTCCACGATGTGGCCGTGCGCGTGGCAACCGAAGGCATGATTGAACTCGGTATCCTAAAAAACAGCCTTGAAGAAGAACTGGAAAACCAAAGCTACAAGACGTTTTACGTACACAACACCGGCCATTGGCTGGGCCTGGACGTGCACGATGTCGGTGAGTATGAAATCGACGGTCACTCTCGAGAGCTGGAGCCCGGCATGGTGATGACCGTGGAGCCGGGCATCTACATCGCGCCGGGGGCGGAGGGCGTTGCGCAACGCTGGCAAGGCCTCGGCATCCGCATCGAAGACAACATCGCCGTCACCCGAGCAGAGCCGCGGGTCTTGACCGAAGCCCTGGTCAAGGCCCCGGGTGACGTCGAAGCCCTGATGGCGACTTGAGGTGAGTGCCGTGTCCCGCTATGACGTGGCCATCATCGGCGGCGGTCTGGTCGGAGCGAGTCTGGCCTGTGCACTGGCCCCTCGGGGACTGAAAGTCGTGCTACTGGAAGCCGTGGCGTTCCGCGCGGAGGCTCAGCCAAGCTACGATGACCGAACGCTGGCGCTCAGTGCGAGTTCCTGCAGGATTCTCGCGGCGCTCGATCTGTGGTCGGCACTGCGTGAGAACGCCACGCCCATCCGGGAGATCCTGGTCCGCGAACTTAATCGCCCCGGGAAAGTGGTCCTGAAGCCGGAGGAACTCGGGCTCGATTGCTTTGGCCACGTCGTGGAGGCCCGCGCGTTTGGCGCGGCGGTGACCGAGCGTTTGCCCCGGCTCGAAAACCTCGACTTACGGTGTCCGGCGGCCGTCCGCTCGGTTCAGACCGGTGACGAGTCCGCCCGGATTGAATATTCGGATGACAGCGGCGGCGGGCGCATCGAGGCGGCGCTGATGGTCGCTGCCGACGGTGCAAATTCCTTCATTCGCGAGAGCCTCGGCATCGAGGCCGAACGGCACGACTACGGTCAGAGCGCCGTGATCTGCAACATCACGCCGGAGCAGCCTCACCATGGCCGCGCTTTCGAACTTTTCACGCCGTCCGGTCCCTTCGCCGTCATGCCCCATGTCAATGGCCGCTGCGGCTTGATCTGGTGCGTGGCGCGGGCGGACACCGCAAGCGTGATGGCGCTGCCGGAGCAGGAGTTTCTGCGCCGCGCTTACGAGCGATTCGGAGACCATCTCGGCTCTTTTCTGAAAATGGGCCGGCGCTCCAGCTACGAACTCAGGCTGGTGCGCGCCCGCGACGACCGGCGCGAGCGCGCATTGATCCTCGGCAACGCCGCGCACGCCATTCATCCGATCGGCGCCCAGGGCTTCAACCTGGGCTTGCGCGACGTAGCGGTGTTGGCGGAAGTGCTGGCCGATGCCTTCCGGCGCGACCCGCAAACGGATGCGGGCGGGCGCGAACTGCTGCGCCGTTACAGCGACTGGCGCAAGGTTGACCAGGACGGCACCATCGCCTATTCCGATGGCCTGGCCCGTCTGTTCTCGAACCCGACCGGGATTGCCGCGGCCGCACGTACCGCAGGCTTGGTGGCGCATGCCCTGCTGCCGCCGCTGCGCCGGCAGATGGCGGTCCGGGCGATGGGCTTTCGTGGACGCATACCGCGCATGGCGCTGGGTGAGCCGTTGTGAGTGTGGCCACTGGTCGGCTCGATCTGGACGTGCTGGTGGTTGGCGCCGGCATGGTCGGCGCCGCCGCGGCCTGCCTGATGGCCCGCGCGGGGTTCTCTGTCGGCGTGGTGGAGAGCTGCGCGCCGGAACCTTTCGACGGAGCGGGTCCGTGGGGGCTGCGGGTCTCGGCCTTCTCGCCGGGCTCGCAAGACATCCTGACCGAGACCGGTGCCTGGCGCCAGGTGGAGGCGCAGCGGCACTGCGCCTACCGTCGCATGATCGTCGAGGACCGCGATGAATCCGTTGTGCTCGAATTCAACGCGCCGGAGTTTGGCCTGGAACGGCTGGGAACCCTGGTCGAAAACGACCTCGTGCAGTGGTCGCTGTGGCAGTCACTGCTGGCCGCCGGCGGAGTGGAACTGGCCTGTCCCGATGCCGTGGACACGCTTGCGCTCGAGGCGGGCGGTCCGCATGTCGGGCTCCACAGTGGCAGGCAAATCCGCTGC
>JAVVFH010000229.1:0-5624 GCA_032250585.1 Lysobacterales bacterium | reverse complement strand
GCTCGTGCACTGGGTATCGAAGGCACGGTGCTGCTTCCCGCGCACGCCCCGCAGGTCAAAATCGATGCCTTGAAACGAATCGGCGCGACCATCCGGCAACTCAGCGACGAAGACTGGTGGCGGGTACTGAACCGGCACGGCGACCCGGAACTCCCGGGCCGTTTCATCCACCCGGTCGCGAATAACGACGTGATCGCCGGTGACGCGACCATCGGCGCCGAAATCATCGAGGACCTGCCCGACGTCGACACCGTGCTGGTTCCGTTCGGCGGCGGCGGCCTGGCTGCGGGCGTGGCCAGCGCGATGCGCGCGCTGAAACCCGACACCCGTGTGCTGGCCGCCGAATCCGCCCACTGCGCGCCGCTGGCGGCCAGCCTGGAAGCCGGCCGGCCGCTCGATGTACCGGCCGAAACCTGCTTCATCACCGGCATCGGCATCGGCACCGTGCTGCAGGAAATGTGGCCGCTGCTGAAGAATCTGATAGACGGCAGCGTGGTCGCGCCGCTCGATGAGATCAGCCAGGCGATCGCCCTGCTGTTCGAACGCAACCGCGTGGTCGCCGAAGGCGCGGGTGCGGCCCCGGTGGCCTCCGCGCTGGCCGGCCGGGCCGGCGGCGGCAAGGTGGTCTGTGTGATCTCCGGCGGCAACCTGCACGCCCGCCAGTTCATCGACGCGCTGCGGGGAAAGATTCCCAGGGCAACGATTTAACATAATGACATTTCAGCGGGAACGTTTATGGGCATATGGAAGAGTCACCCCTGATCATCGACCTTCATTGAGGCAATAAAACCCATTTGTCTGTCATTCCCGCGAAAGCGGGAATCCAGGGATGTTTACCGGCACCCCCTTTGTGCTTTCCTCCCTTGAATTCGGCGATCCTTGTCATTCCCGCGAAAGCGGGAATCCAGGGGGAGACCCATGAACTACTGCGTTTACCTTTTCGCCAGCAAACGCAATGGCACCCTTTACGTTGGCGTTCCCGATGCTTTGGTCAGGACATTGGTGGTTGAGGTTGCTGGATTCCCGCTTTCGCGGGAATGACAGGGGGGCGCGGGGATGACAGGTCAGCGGGAACATTTATTGGCATATGGAAGAGCCACCCCTGATCATCATCCTTCATTGAGGTAACAAACCCGTTCAAAGGGGGTAATTTTATTGAATTTACCCCTTATGTGGCTTATTCTTACCCTATATTGCAGGGGGACGACCGAGTGCACTCACTCGAACCGCAATTTCTGGAAACACTGCGCTTCAGCGCCGACCAGCTCAAGATGATCCGTGCCATCGGCGACGCCCGGGGTCGCCAGGCCCTGTGGTACCAGCAGGTGCCGGAGGTACTGAAACATCTGCGCACCGTTGCCGTCATTGAGTCCAGTGAATCTTCCAACCGCATCGAAGGCGTCACGGTCAGCCCGGAACGCCTCGAACCCCTGGTCATGAAGCGCACCGATCCAAAAACCCGTTCTGAACAGGAATTGGCCGGCTACCGCGATGCGCTGGGACTGATCCACGAATCGGGCGCGACGATGCCGATGACGGGCAACGTCATGCGCCAGCTGCACGGCATGCTCTACCGCTACATGCCAGACCGCGGTGGCGAGTGGAAGAGTGCACCCAACGACATCGTCGAGCGGCATCCCGACGGCACGCTACGCATCCGCTTCAAGCCGACGCCCCCGCACCTGGTACAAATCCAGATCGATGGATTGTGCGAAAACCATGAAGCGGCCCATTCCGCCGGCCGGGAGCCATTGGTGCTCGTGCCCCTCGCCATCCTGGATTTCCTGTGCATTCATCCCTTTCGCGACGGCAATGGCCGCGTCGGGCGGTTGCTGACCCTGATGTTGCTCTACTACTACAACTACCAGGTCGGTCGTTACATCAGCCTCGAACGCGTCATCGAACAGAGCAAGGAAACCTATTACGAAGCGCTGGAGGCCAGCTCGCAAGGCTGGCACGAGGGCACGCATGAAGTCATGCCCTGGCTCGACTATTTCTGGGGCATGCTGCTGCGGGCGCACGAGGAATTCAGGGAGCGGGTGGATGCGGCCGGCCTGCAGAGTTTTGGCAGCAAGACCGAGCAGGTACGGCATGCGGTATTGAAGCGCAGCAAGCCTTTCGCCCTGGCCGAGATCGAGGACGAATGCATCGGCGTCAGCCGCGACATGGTGCGGCACGTGTTACGCCAGATGCGCGACGACGGCTTGGTGGAAGTGACCGGACGCGGCCGTGCCGCGCGCTGGTCGTTGAAAGGTACTGGTCATTGAAAGGAACTGGAGAGAAGGAATGAGCAAGACGAAGCACTCAGATGCGCCACCAGCGGACCAAGAGGCCGTGGCCCAAAGCGGGAACCCCGCCGATCTGAAACGGCAGGCGCTGGCTCAACTGCTGCCGGAGGCCTTCAGCGAGGGGCGCCTGGACGTGGAAGCCCTGAAACGCACGCTGGGCGAAGCCGGGGTTACCGAGAGCGGTGAGCGCTACCGGCTGGACTGGGCCGGCAAGAGCGAGGCCTACAAAGTGCTGCAGACACCCACCACCGCGACGCTGCGCCCGCAGCGGGAACTCTCCGTCAATTTCGACAGCGCCGAGCATGTGTTCATCGAGGGCGAGAACCTGGAAGTGCTCAAGGTGCTGCAGAAGGCTTACTTCGGCAAGGTCAAGCTCATCTACATCGACCCGCCCTACAACACCGGCAACGATTCCTTCATCTACCCGGACCGCTTCCAGGAAAGCAAGGAGGATTATTTAAAACGCATCAACGAACTGGAAGACGACGGCACGCTGATGCGCGAGGGCTTCTTCCGCAAGAACAGCCGCGAGAACGGCCATTACCACTCCAATTGGCTGAACATGATCCTGCCAAGACTCTACATCGCGCGCAACCTGCTGCGCGATGATGGGGTGATCTTCGTTTCCTGCGATGACAACGAAGTGCACAACCTGCGGTGTTTGATGAATGAGGTGTTTGGGGAGGAGAACTTTATTGCGTCGGTGATTTGGCAGAAGGTTTATTCGCCAAAGAGCAGTGCGAAGTTTTTCTCCGAAGATCATGACTATGTATTGGTTTATACACGGCATGCGGAAAGTTGGGCGCCCGAATTGTTACCCCGCACGGAAGAAATGGAGGCGCGCTATATCAATCCTGACAACGATCCGAGGGGTCCGTGGAAGCCGGGTGATATTTCAGCACGGAATTACTATGGGGAGGGAACTTACGCAATTACTTGCCCTTCAGGAAGAACAATTGAAGGGCCTCCATCAGGACGGTATTGGGTCGTTTCAGAAAAAAAATTCAAAGCGCTGGATGCCGATAAGAGAATTTGGTGGGGGCCTGATGGCAATAATGTCCCGGCCATTAAACGATTTTTGTCGGAGGTAAAACAGGGCCGGGTGCCGCAGACACTCTGGAAGTACGAGGAGGTCGGGCATACGCAGGAAGCGAAAAAGGAGCTGCTCGCGCTGGTCGATTTCCCTAGCTCAGACGTGGTTTTCGACACTCCCAAACCCACGCGCTTGATTCGCCGCATGTTGCAGGTGGGCAGCAGCGCCGAGGAACCGGACCTTGTAGTAGATTTCTTTGCCGGTTCCGGCACTACCATGGAGGCGGTGCTGCGGCAAAACCTGGAAGACGGCGGAAGACGACGCTGTATCAACGTGCAGCTACCCGAGCCGCTGGACGTGGCGCCATCTGAGATGGATGACATTGCGGATATCGCGCGCTTCCGCATCAAGAAGGCAATTGAATCCATGCAAGCCGACGCCGATCTGGCCACCCAGGTGCCCGATAATCTTGGCTTCAAGTCATTCGGCCTCACGCCTTCCAACTTCAAACAATGGCGCGGCGACGGCATCGAGTCCGCCGACGAATTAGCCGAACAGATACAGATGTTCGTCAAAAGCGAGAAGGACGGCGCCGACACCGAAGACATGCTCTATGAACTGTTGCTCAAGTTCGGGCAGGAACTGACCACACCGGTTGAAACCCTGGACGTCGGGGCAGAGGCGGTTTTCGCCATCCGCGACCAGGAAATGCTGTTCGTTCTATCGGGCTTCAACGAGGCCATGATCGATGCCATCGTGGCGCTGAAGCCACAGGAGGTCATCGCGCTGGATTCCGTGTTCCGGGATTCCGATGAGCTGAAAACCAATTTCGACCTGCAGTGCCGCGATGCCGGCATTCGCCTGACCTGCATCTGATGTTTGCTGGCATCACCGCTGTGCTTTCCGCCCTCGCATTCAGCGACCCTTGTCATTCCCGCGATGGTTTCTGTCATTCCCGCGAAAGCGGGAATGGTCCTTGTCATTCCCGCGAAAGCGGGAATCCACAGGTAGTTCCATGAGCTACTACGTTTACCTTCTCGCCAGCAAACGCAATGGCACCCTTTATGTCGGCGTTACGAACGATTTGGTCAGACGTGTGTGGGAACACAAAAGTGACGTTGTCGAGGGGTTCACGACGCGTTACTCGGTTCATCGTCTTGTATGGTTTGAATGTACGGAAAGCGTGCACGCTGCGATTACCCGTGAGAAGCAGATCAAGAAGTGGAATCGTGCCTGGAAGCTGGAACTGATCGAAAAGACAAATCCGGAGTGGAGGGATTTGTATCAGGATATTTGTGGCTGAGGTTGCTGGCTGGCTTGTTTGCTGGCTGGATTCCCGCTTTCGCGGGAATGACAAGGGGGTGCGGGAATGACAAGGGGGTGCGGGAATGACAAGGGGGTGCGGGAATGAGGAAATCATGAAACTCCAATTCGACGCCAACCAGGAATTCCAGCTGCAGGCCATCCAGGCTACCGTGGACCTGTTCGCCGGGCAGCCTGATGCCTCGCAGCACGGCATCACGATTAACGAGGAAGGGTTGTCCAGCCTGCGGCTGAATGAAACCGGTCTCGCCAACCAGCGGGTGATCAGCGACGAGCAGTTGCTGAACAACCTCCGGGACGTGCAGCGGGAACAGCAGCTGCCGGAGTCTGAACAGCTGGAAGTGCTCCGGGACGATGAGGGCAACGGCATCGCCGCATTCCCGAATTTTACCGTGGAAATGGAGACCGGCACCGGCAAGACCTACGTCTACCTGCGCAGCATTCACGAGTTGCACAAAACCTACGGTTTCAAGAAATTCGTCATCGTGGTGCCCTCGGTGGCCATCCGCGAGGGCGTGCTGAAGTCGCTGCAGATCACCCGCGAGCACTTCCAGACGCTGTACGACTTCGAGCGGGTGGAATTCACGGTGTACGACTCGGCCCGGGTCAACCAGTTGCGCAATTTCGCTCTGTCGGACGCCCTGCAGATTCTGGTGATCAACATCGATGCCTTCGCCAAGGATTCCGACGAGCGCTCGAATGCGCGCCGCAAGGGCAATGTGATCAACCAGCGCCGTGAAACCGGCATCCGGCCGATTGAATTTATCCAGGCGACCTGCCCGATCGTGATCCTGGACGAGCCGCAGAACCTGGAAACCGTCAAACGCAAGCAGGCTATCGTCCGGCTCAATCCGCTGTGCACGCTGCGCTATTCCGCCACCCACCGCGACAGCTACAACCTGATTCATAAGCTGGACCCGATCCGCGCCTACGAACTGGGCCTGGTGAAGCAGATCAGCGTGGACTCGGTGATCGATCTC
>JAVVFH010000228.1:0-5673 GCA_032250585.1 Lysobacterales bacterium | reverse complement strand
CGCGGACAGCCCGCGCGTCGCGCGTTATGATGAAGCCATGAGCGACATTGAAAACCAACGAAAAAAATTGCTGGCGCTGCGCGATCAGCTGCGCGCCGCCCAGGAAACCGGCGACGAGGCGGAACGGCCCGTAGAACTCGACCAGACCCGCATGGGTCGGCTATCGCGCATGGACGCGCTGCAGGCGCAGGCGATGTCGCTCGAGACCGGCCGGCGGCGGCGCGAAAGGCTGCGCCAGGTCGCGGCCGCGCTGCGGCGGATCGAAGAAGGCGAGTTTGGCGACTGCCTGGACTGTGGCGAAGAAATCGCCGCCGCGCGGCTGGAAGTCGACCCGACCGCGCGCCTGTGCATCGTCTGCGCCGAAAAAAACGAAGGCAAATGAGCCGACGAGTCACCCAGGCCGCTTTCAGGAACCGAACAGTTCCTTGAGCTTGTCGAGATGGGTCGCCGCCCGCTCGCGTGTGCGCGCGTGGTCGCGCTCGACGTCTTCTCCCCGCCACTCGAGCAATTTCGGGGGCAGTTCTTTCAGAAAACGGCTGGGTTTGCAGGCCAGCTGTTCACCGTAGCGCCGCCGGCTGGCGGTGAAACTGAGGGTCAGTGACTCGCGGGCGCGGGTGATCCCGACATAGAGCAGGCGGCGTTCTTCCTGCTCGGCGTCCTGCCCGAGGCTGTTGCGGTGAGGCAGCAAATCCTCCTCGACCCCGGCGATGAATACGTGCGGAAATTCCAGCCCTTTCGATCCGTGCAGCGTCATCAGCCGCACCTGCTCGCCCGGGTCCTTGTCCTGGTCGAGACTGGTCAGCAGGCACAGCCGGCCCATCAGATCCGTCAGGCTTTGTCCGGGACGCCCTTGCTGTAAACGGCCCAGCCAGGCCTGCAGTTCGCGCACGTTGTCGATGCGGCGCTCGGCGGCGGGCGGGCTGTCCGACTGGTCGCGAATCCACGCCAGGTAATCAATCCGCTCGAACAGGTCTTTGACCGCCACCAGCGGATCACCCCGTTCGCCACGATCGCCCGTTTCCACCAGCAGACGGCAAAAAGCCTCCAGGCTGGCCGCGCTGCGCGGCTTCAGCGCGGCCCGGCACTCCGGCAGCAGGCTGGCTTCGAACAGGCTGAGCCGACGGTGCCGGGCCTGCGTCGCAATCGCCGCGCGCGAAGCCACCCCGATGTCGCGGCGGGGCGTGTTCACCACGCGCAGGAAGGCGGTGTTGTCGTCGGGGTTCACGGCCAGGCGCAGGTAGCACATCAGGTCTTTTATTTCCGTGCGCTCGAAAAACGAGGTGCCGCCGGACAGGTGATAGGGAATGTTCTGCTCCCGCAGCGCCTGCTCCAGCCGCCGCGACTGGATGTTGCTGCGGTAGAGCACCGCGAAATCCCCCCAGTTCGCCCGGCTCGTGTACTGGCGATGAAGGATTTCGGCGGCGATCATCGAAGCCTCTTCCTCCTCGTCGGCGCAGGGCACGATACGGATCGGCTCGCCTTCATGCAGCGCGCTCCACAACCGCTTTTGGATGGCGTGGGGATTGTTCGCGATCAAGGCATTGGCAGCCTGCAGCACGGTGCCGCAGGAACGGTAATTCTGCTCCAGCTTGATGACCTCCAGGCGCGGGAAGTCGGCCGCCAGCTGCTGCAGGTTTTCCGGCTGCGCGCCGCGCCAGCCGTAGATCGACTGGTCGTCGTCACCCACCGCCGTCAGGCGGCCTTCCGGGCCGGCCAGCAAGCGCAGCAACTGGTACTGCGTTTCGTTGGTATCCTGGTACTCGTCCACCAGCAGGTAGCGGATTTCCTGCTGCCATTGCAGGCGCACCTCCCCGGTGCGCAGCAGCAGCAGCGGCTGCAGGATCAGGTCGTCGAAATCGACCGCGTTCAGCTGGCGCAGGTGGTCTTCATAACGCTGATACAGCCGCACGATGGCGGCCTCGCCGCCACTCAGCGTCTCGCCCGGCACGTCGCCGGCGGCCAGGGCGCAGTTTTTCCAGCGCGACAGCTGGGCGCGGGCGACCCGCACCGTTTCCGGCGCGGTGCCTTCCGGCAGCAGGTCGCGCACCACCGTCTGGCTGTCCTGCTCGTCGAGGATACTGATGCCCGGCCGGTAACCGAGGATGTCGTGATGGGCTCGCAGGATGCGCCAGCCCAGCGAGTGGAAGGTCGAGACCGTGACTTCGCCGGCTTTCGCGGCGCCGAGCCGTGCGGTGAGCCGTTCGCGCATCTCGCGGGCGGCTTTGTTGGTGAAGGTGATGGCGGCGATTTTCTGTGCCGGCAGACCCCGTGTCTGCACCAGATAAACGATCTTTTCGATGATCACGCGGGTCTTGCCGCTGCCGGCTCCGGCCAGCACCAGCAGCGGGCCGCTGGTGTAGTGCACGGCGGCTTTTTGAGGGTCGTTGAGCTGGATGGGAGGTGCGGCCATGAAGGACTGGATTCTACAGCAGTGAAGGCGGTCGACGGACGGCGTATTTCTCACTTTTTGCGGACATTTTCACAGCCGGCCGCATAAAAAGAATGGCAAATCGCTGCGACCTTCCCTTGAAATGAATTTACCGCAACCCCATCTCGCTCGCAGGCTGTACTAAAGGTGAAGACCCGCGTACAGACGGACATTGTGCCGGGCGGCCACAAGCCGCTCGTCCAATTACTCGAACATACTGAATATTGGGAGATTCTGAAATGAAACTTCGTCCTTTGCATGATCGCGTGATCGTCAAGCGCGTAGAGGAAGAAAAGCTGTCCGCCGGGGGAATCGTGATTCCCGACAACGTCGCTGAAAAACCGATCCGCGGCAAGGTACAGGCAGTCGGTAACGGCAAGGTACTCGAGAACGGTGAAGTGCGCGGTCTCGACGTGAAAGCCGGCGACACGGTCCTGTTCGGCAAGTATTCCGGTACCGAAGTCAAGGTGGAAGGTGACGACCTGCTGGTGATGCGTGAAGACGACATCATGGCCGTCATCGAAGACTGACAACCCACTGACTAACGAATTCGCAAATTTGAGGAACAGAACATGAGTGCAAAAGAAGTAAAATTCGGTGAAGACGCCCGCAAGAAAATGATCCGCGGCGTCAACATTCTGGCCGACGCGGTCAAAGTGACGCTGGGTCCCAAGGGCCGCAACGTCGTGCTCGACAAGTCTTTCGGCGCCCCGACCGTGACCAAGGACGGCGTCTCCGTGGCCAAGGAAATCGAACTGGATGACAAGTTCGAGAACATGGGCGCGCAGATGGTCAAGGAAGTCGCTTCCAAGACCTCCGATGTGGCCGGTGACGGCACCACCACCGCCACCGTGCTGGCCCAGTCGATGCTGCGCGAAGGCGCCAAGGCCGTCGCGGCCGGTATGAACCCGATGGATCTGAAGCGGGGCATCACCAAGGCCGTCGTGGCAGCCGTCGAATCCCTGAAAGCCCAGTCCACGCCCTGCACCGACTCCAGCGCCATCGCGCAGGTCGGTGCGATTTCTGCCAACTCCGACATCGAAGTCGGCCAACTGATCGCCGATGCGATGGAGAAAGTCGGCAAGGAAGGCGTGATCACCGTCGAGGATGCCAGCGGCCTGAACAACGAACTGGACGTCGTCGAGGGCATGCAGTTCGACCGCGGTTACCTGTCGCCCTACTTCATCAACGACCAGCAGACCATGAGCGTCGAGCTCGAAGAACCGTACATCCTGCTGCACGACAAGAAAGTCAGCAACGTGCGTGAACTGCTGCCCGTGCTCGAAGGCGTCGCCAAGTCCGGCAAGCCACTGCTGATCGTGGCCGAGGACGTCGAGGGCGAAGCTTTGGCCACTTTGGTGGTCAACACCATCCGCGGCATCGTCAAGGTCTGCGCCGTCAAGGCGCCCGGCTTCGGCGACCGGCGCAAAGCCATGCTCGAAGACATCGCCGTTCTGACCGGCGGCACCGTGATTTCCGAGGAAGTCGGCCTGAACCTGGAGAAGACCACGCTGGATCAGCTGGGCTCCGCCAAGAAAATCACCGTCACCAAGGAAAACACCACCATCATCGACGGCGCCGGCAACTCCGATCACATCGAAGGCCGGGTCAAGCAGATCCGTGCGCAAATCGAGGAATCCACCTCCGACTACGACCGTGAGAAACTGCAGGAACGCGTGGCCAAGCTGGCCGGCGGTGTGGCGGTGATCAAGGTCGGCGCCGCGACGGAAGTCGAGATGAAAGAGAAGAAGGCCCGCGTCGAAGACGCCCTGCACGCGACCCGTGCGGCGGTGGAAGAAGGCGTGGTGCCGGGCGGCGGTGTCGCCCTGGTGCGTGCGCTGGAAGCCGTGGCCAAGGTCAAGGGCGACAACAACGACCAGAACGTCGGCATCTCGATCGCGGCCCGCGCCATGCAGGAACCGCTGCGCCAGATCGTCATGAACGCCGGTGCCGAAGGCTCGGTGGTATTCAACAAGGTGCGCGAAGGCAAGGGCAATTACGGTTACAACGCCGCCACCGGCGAGTACGCCGACATGATCAAGGCGGGCATCCTGGACCCGACCAAGGTTGTGCGCTCTGCGCTGCAGAACGCCGCATCGGTCGCCGGCCTGATGATCACTACCGAGGCCATGGTTGCCGAACTGCCCAAGGACGAGCCGTCAATGGGCGGTGGTGACATGGGCGGTATGGGCGGTATGGGCGGCATGGGCGGCATGATGTAAGGCAGCCCTGCCGGCAAGACCCGGGGCCGCGAGGCCCTAGGGGTCAGAGTCACGACTCTGACCCCATTTTTCCGAAACCCCACCCTTGCGGTGGGGTTTCTTTTTGCTTACACACAAGCATCGCCATCAGTCGAGCCCGATCGGAGACGTTCCTCCGGCTGAGTTCGAACAGGGGTATTATTGAGCACTGGACAATCAGGCCAAGACGGCCTGACTCACACGAAAGAGTCTCCACGCATTTCCTGCCTTACACTGGAACCTGTGCCGGCCACCGCGTGTCAGAGGGTTGCCGGAAATTCATCACCCTTTGAGAACTCGACCGCTCCGTGAGACAGTCACATCGACATTTTTGCGCGCTGGCACTGGCACTTTCAGCCGGCAGCGCCCTGTTCCCGGCCGGCGTGCTCGCCGCGCCGCTGGAGATCCCGGTGGCACTGGACTACCGTATCGTGGAGCAGGCGCTGGGCGAGCAGGTGTTCACCGGCGCGAACGGCACGGCCGAGCTGCTCGCGGACGCACAGCGCTGCAACATCCTGACGCTGGCCGAGCCCCGCGTCGAAGGGGCCGACGACGGGCGCGTCCGGCTGCTCACGACGCTGCACGCGCAAACGGGCACGCCGCTGGGCGGCAGATGCTGGCTGGCCAAATCCTGGCACGGCCTGATCGAAACCCTGCAGACGGCGCAGGTGTCGCCCGGCTCGTCCTCCGTCTCGTTCCGGGTCGAGGACTCCGACCTGTTGCGGGCCGAGGACCGGGAGCCGCTGTTGCCCCGCTTTGTCCAGGCATGGATCAAAGAGTACGCGCACCCGCGGCTGGGCGCGGTGACGATCGAACTCGGCCCGGCCGTGGCTGGGCTGCAGGAATTGCTGGACGCGGCCGTGGCGGAGCGCTGGCTGTCGCCGAGCCTCGGCTACGAACGCGGCAGCGAGGCGCCGAAGGACGCCGCGGCTTGAGGCTTGCGGGCGTGGAAGAGATTCACCGACTCGCCTCGGTGCACAGCATCGCCGGCGGCCTCGCACGGAG
>JAVVFH010000227.1:0-5699 GCA_032250585.1 Lysobacterales bacterium | reverse complement strand
ATGCGTTCGTCCTTTCGCTTGCGGAACAGATCGCCTAAGCTTACATCCGTACCCGAGTACGGAGTCAACTGAAATGGAAAAGCCTCTCGAAAACCTGACCATCGGCACCTTTGCCCGCGCCGCCGGGGTCAACGTGGAAACCATCCGGTTCTATCAACGCAAGGGGCTGCTGCCGGAGCCAGAAAAGCCGCACGGGAGCATTCGCCGCTACGGCAAGGCGGACGTGACGCGGGTACGTTTCGTGAAGTCGGCCCAGCGGCTGGGCTTTTCTCTTGCTGAGATCACCGAGCTGCTCAAACTCGACGATGGGGCGCACTGTGACGAGGCCCGGGAGCAAGCCGAGAAGAAACTGGCAGATGTGCGCGCCAGGCTCGCTGATCTCCAACGCATAGAGGCGGTACTTGCCGAATTGGTGGCCCAGTGCTCCGCCGCGTCGGGCCAGGTGCGTTGTCCGTTGATCGCATCGTTACAGCAATGAGGAACTGGGGGTAATGTCTTTCGATGATCCCGTAGAGCGGAGTCTCTTCCGGGCGGTGACGCTCGGAACCAGGAGTGCTGGTGGGGGGGCGTGGCTGTCGGCGGCAAACGCGAAGCCGAGCTGATACTGGGGATGGATCACCATACTGCTCGGGATCCGCAGGGTCGTAAGGGAAATGACCACGAATCCGTTGCTCCATTGACCCGCTGGGTTGACTGTCATGGTTGATTAATAGATACGATCAGGACACGGTGCCTTTATAAGCATCTGAAATACAAAGAAACACCGAGGGTTCGAATCCCTCCCTCTCCGCCAAAAACCAGAAACCCCGCTTTTTGCGGGGTTTCTGGTTTTTGATGGACGGCCGGGTGAGAACCCTCTCGTGCGCAGCGCGCTGAGCGTTCGAACGAACTGTTTGGCAGTGGCTCCAGCGTGGTAACCCTGACCTTCGACGGCAATATAGCGCCAATGCCTGGCGAAACCCTGGAGGAACGCCTGGATTCCGATAGCGCAGTTCTTCATCCCCATTTATGATGGGGCAGCCATGAGCCACGACCTTGAGCGCTACCACCGCCAGATGCTGCTGCCCGGCTTCGGGCCCGAGGGGCAGCGCAAGCTGCTCGATTCCACCGCCCTGATCATGGGCTGCGGGGCGCTGGGCTCGGTGGCCGCCGACCTGCTGGCCCGCGCGGGCGTGGGGCATCTCAAGATCGTTGACCGCGACTTCATTGAACTGACCAACCTGCAACGACAGGTGCTGTTTGACGAGCAGGACGTCGCCGACGGCATTCCCAAGGCCGAGGCGGCGCGCCGCAAGATTGCGCGCAGCAACTCCCAGGTAAAAGTGACATCGATCGTGGATGACCTCAATCATTCCAATATCGAGCGCTTTGCTGCGGGCGCGGACATCCTCATCGATGGGCTGGATAATTTCGAGACCCGCTACCTCGCCAATGACTGCGCGGTGAAACACGGCCTGCCGTACGTTTACGGCGGTGCGGTGAGCACCGTCGGCATTGCCTATGCCATCCTGCCCCATACCCTGGCCGGCGACGCCTGGTGGGAAATCGCAGCCGGCGGCAGCCGGGCCACGCCCTGCTTTCGGTGCCTGTTCGAGGAGGTCCCGCCGCCCGGGGAAAACCTCACCTGCGATACGGCGGGCGTGCTCGGCCCGGTGGTTTCCATGATCGCCAGTTTCCAGGCCGCCGAGGCGCTGAAGATCCTGACCGGCAATCTCGCGCAGGTCTGCCCGACCATGCTGAGCATTGACCTGGCTGCCAACCGCATCACGCAACTCGGCGTCGGTGGGGTCAGGGAGGACGCCGATTGCCGCTGCTGCAATCAACATGACTACGAATACCTGAACGGCAGGGCGGGCTCCAGCGCAACCTCGCTGTGCGGGCATAACGCCGTGCAACTCCGGCACCGGCAAACAGTGGCCGGCATCGACCTTGCGGAGGTTGCCGGCCGGCTGGCGCGGCATGGGGATGTGCGCTCCAATGAATTCATGGTGCGCGCGCAGGTCACGGAAAATGGCAAGGATTACGAGATCACGCTGTTCACCGACGGCCGCGCCATCGTCAAAGGCACTGGTGAGGAGCGCGTAGCGCGTGGCGTTTACTCAAAATACGTTGGTAACTAGACCCGGATCCCAGGTCACGTCGTATTCCTCGGCCAGGCGACCAGGCGCGCGCTCGTTTTCTGCGGCCATGATCGGCGCGAGAAATTTGAAGAACGCCCGCTTGCGCTCGACCGTATCCTCCATCGCGTCGAAATCGGGCAACGCCGCGCGATCCCACACAGTCACAATGGTGGCAGGCAGCAAAACCACGAGCACAAGAACGACGGCTACCGGGACCGGCCGGAGCGACTTGATGAGACGTCGCAGGCCAAAGCATTCAGGGTCTCCGGGCCGGGATAACCGTCGGCAACCAGCCCGCGGGCGTACTGGAAAGCGCGCAGCGCCGCCCGGGTGGCCGGCCCCAGCGCGGCGATCAATTCCCGCACGATCGGCGCGGGAACCGCCTGCCGGCGGGCGATTTTGGACTACCTCGCATAATTCATCAATGATCGGTAAGGTATTGTTTAGTAGTACGAAAGCTCAATCCCAGGTCCGCCTTGGTGAATTATGTGGCTATTGCACAGCAGGCCTCCTGAAACCCAGCGCTCCGGCGTTATAATGGTGCAACCCAACGGAGACTGCCCATGCGCACCTTGCTGATTATTGTTGCCGCGATCGTTGTGATCATTCTTGGCCTGTGGGCCACGCTGGTGCTTTATTTCGACGAGGCCCGGCTCAAGCAGATCGCCACCGGGCAGGTGCGTGCGCAAACCGGTCGCGAACTCGTCATCACTGGCCCGCTCAAGCTGGATTTCTTTCCCGGCGTTTCGCTGGTCGCATCCGACGTCGAATTATCCGGGCCTGAAAACTACACCGGGCCTGATCTGTTCAAGGCCGATGAATTCCGGATGTCACTGGCGCTTTTGCCCCTGCTCAGCGGCAACGTGGAGACCGGCGATATCGCGCTGGACGGGGCCGAGGTCAATATCCATACCGATATGGCCGGCAGAAGCTCACTGGACGGATTGACCGGCGGCGATGCGCCGGCCGACGCGGAAGCTTCACAGCCCAGCGTGTCGACCGGCCAGATCCTGCTGACCGGTATTCGCCTCAACCTGACCGACGCCGCCACGGACTCCCGACAGGTACTCGTGGTCGAGCGGCTCAGGATCGATTCCTTCCGTCACGACGCGCCGGTGCCGTTCGAATTCCAGGGCAGCGTGGGCGAACCCCCGGTGATCAGCGGTATCGATCTCAATGGCGAAGTTCTGATGCCGTCTGGACCCGGCCCGATACAGATTGCCCGCTTGGTACTCGATGCGGAAGTCTCGGGGGTCGAAATGGCGCTTTCGGGCTCGGCCGAAGTGCAGGCCGGCCCGCCAATCGTGGTGCGTTTTACCGATGGGCGCATTCGCGTAGGCGAAAGCGAATTCACGGCCGCGTTCTCCTACTTCGATAGTGAACAGCCGAAAATTGAAGCATCGCTGGAAGGCGAGATGCTGGACGTGGATGCATTGCTGGCCTCGATTCCGGCCGTGCCCGAAAATTCGTCCGGCGCTTCCGGTGGCGCGGCAGCCGCAGTGCCGGAGGATTCGCCCCTGCTGTTGTTGCGCGATATGGACCTCAACGCGCAAATGAACCTCGAGGCGATGAAGATCTCTGGCCTGAGCCTCAACTCGATTCGCACCCGCGTGCTGGCCGAGAACGGCCTGGTTACCATCGACCCATTGTCCGGCGCGCTTGCCGGCGGGCGTGTCGATGCGGTTGCCCGGGTGGATCTCAACGCCGTGCCCCCGATTGTTGAGCTGTCGCCGGTATTCGACCTGGCAAGTGTGGGTGAGGCATTGGCGCCGTGGGGCATGGACCGGTTTCTGTCCGGTGCCGGTGTGCTGGAGCTGGACCTGAACGCACGCGGGCTGGACCTCGAGTCGGTGCTGGCTTCGCTCGACGGCCGCGGCAATTACAATTTCCGCGACGGCAGCATCAAGGGCCTCAACCTGGACGGAATGGTCCAGGGACTGGCATCACGCAACGTCGCCGAGGCGGTACGCGCCGGTGTGGGTGGCGCGACCGAATTCAAATCCTTCGAAGGATCGATTTCCATCGAGGACGGCACGATCACGCTGCCCGGGATGCGCATCATTACCGAGCTGCTGGGCATCAGTGGCGACGTGCAGCTGGGCCTGGCGGATCTTGGCCTGGGCGGACGGCTTCGCCTCGATGGCGAACGCCTCAAGCAGGTTCCGATTTCCCTGGGCGGCACGCTGACCGATCCGAGAGTGACGCCGGATGTGGGCGAGGCGCTGAAGGAGGAAGCCGGCCGACGCGTCATGGATTTCCTGAAAAAACGCACCGAGAGCGAAGATCCGGATGCAGGCGGTGACGGCGGCTAAAGCCGCCCCCACAAAGGCAGGGCGCTTGGGGTAACCTGTGGGAGCGGCTTCAGCCACTCCCACAAAAGGTGTATATTCCGCGCGGTGATTTGCGGCGCCTGGAACACCAGGTGCCGTCCCAGCTGCCAAATACACCATCTGGTCGGCGCGCTGAAAGCAATAACTACAATGGAGCAAAACCGATGCATGAGTTGATCGATCACCCCTGCGTGCAGCACAAGCTCGCCATCATTCGTGATGTCGACACCGGTCATAAGCTATTCCGTGAGCTGTCCAGGGAAATCACGAAATTTGTCTGTTACGAGGCCCTCAAGAATATCAGGGTGAAGGAGGTCCGGGTGCAGACCCCGATGGCCGAGGCCAGGTGCTGGAAAATCGACACCGATCTCGTCGTCGTACCCGTACTCCGGGCGGGTGTCGGCATGCTGGAGGGGATACTCGAACTGGTGCCGACGGCGCGAGTAGGCTTTGTCGGCCTGTACCGGGACGAGGTGACCAAGCAACCGGTCAGTTATTATCAACGCCTGCCGACGCAGACCGCGGGTGGCACCTGCATTGTCATCGATCCCATGCTCGCGACCGGCGGTTCGACGATCGCGGCCATCGATCTGCTGAAAGAGAACGGGGCGAACAACGTTGTCGTCGTGTGCATCGTCACCTGTCCCGAAGGGTTGGAGTTCGTGGAAAAAGCGCATCCGGATGTGCCCGTCTACACGGCCGCAATTGACGATCATCTCAATGACAACAAGTACATCGTACCCGGCCTGGGTGACGCCGGCGATCGGCTGTTTGGGACCTCTCACGAAGTTCTTTAGGAGCCCTTTTCAGGAAGGAAATGGGCAGGTATCTTTCTACACCCGACATTTATCGGCCGTTTCAAGGCCGGAACGACAGCCGCAGTCCAGGCTCCGCATGACTTCAATCGCCGAATACCCAAGTGGCGCCCGTGCCATTGTGCCCGGATTTTGCTCGCGTTAGACTGAAAACCATTCCGAGACAGGAACTCAATCCGTGCGTGCTTTTGTTGTTCACCTCTATTCAGCGGCCCTCCTGGTCGCATTTTTTTATGGAGCCGGTATCGCCATGCCCACTGACGCCAGTGCCTCGAAAACCGAACAGGAACAACACCGCCGGGTTGCCCAGGTACTCAACACGGTCGCCGGACATAACTTCCACCCGGTCGACGAAGACAGCTTCACCATCGACCGGAATCTGCGAACCCACGGCATCGCCGACCTCGACGACGACGACTGGCGGGTGCGCCTGC
>JAVVFH010000226.1:0-5712 GCA_032250585.1 Lysobacterales bacterium | reverse complement strand
TTGTGGAGCCCCCCGGTCGATGTTTTTGGATCAGATGCTCATTTTCGCCATTCTCGCGGCCACCATCGGCATGTTCCTCTGGGGTCGCTGGCGCCACGACATGGTGGCGCTGGGGGGGCTGCTGCTCTGCGTGCTGGTGGGCGTGGTGCCCGCGGAGCAGGACTATCTGCGGCGGATTCGGGAAATCTGCGACCGTCACGGCGTGCTCTGGATCGCGGACGAGATCATGTGCGGCAGCGGCCGCACCGGCCGCTATTTCGCATTCGAACACGATGGCGTGCGGCCCGACATCGCAACGCTGGCCAAGGGCCTGGGCGGCGGTTACCAGCCGCTGGCGGCCACCGTACTCGCGGGCCCGCTGGCCGCCGTCCTGGAGCAGGCCGGCTTCGCTCACGGACACACCTATATCGGGCATCCGGTGGCCTGTGCCGCGGGTCTCGCGGTGCAGGAAGTACTCGACCGGGACGATCTGCTGGCGCGCACGCGCAGCCGCGGGGAGCGCTTCGGACAACTGCTGCAAGAGCGTTTCGGAACACATCCCCTGGTCGGGGACATTCGCGGGCGCGGGCTGTTTCATGCGCTGGAACTGGTCTCAGACCGCGATTGCGGCCGCGGCTTCCCGGATGGTGCCGGATTGCCCCAGCGACTGCTGCGCCTGGCCATGGAAGCCGGTCTCATTTGCTACCCGGGCGGCATCCAGGTCGATGGCGACTGTGTGCCGCACATCATGCTGGCGCCGCCGATGATCCTCGAGGAATGCCACATGCTGGAGTGCACTGACAAGCTCAGCACCGTGCTTGAACAGGCGTTCGATGTCTGATCGTCCGATGGTTGGGTCGGGGCCCGATCCGCTGGTCGTCATTTCGGCCCCGAACGGCGCGCGGCTCGACAAGAGCGGCCATCGCGCCGTGCCACTGACGGCCACGGAAATCGCCGAATGCGCGCAAGGGCTGGTCGAGCAGGGCGTGTCGGTGTTGCATTTGCACGTGCGCGACGAGCGCGGCGCGCACGTGCTCGACGTCGGGCGCTATCGCGATGCGATGGCTGCCGTGCGGGAACGCGTCGGTCGCCGCCTGGTGCTGCAGGCGACCACCGAAGCCGTCGGGCAGTATGACCGCCAGCAGCAAATGGCGCTGGTCCGCGAACTCCGGCCCGAGGCCGTTTCGCTGGCGCTGCGCGAGCTGTGCCCGGATGCCGCCGCCGAGGCCGAAGCCGGGGCCTTTTTTCGCGAACTGGCGGACTACGGCAGTTGGCCGCAGTACATCCTCTACTCCGCCGGAGAATGCAGGCGCTTCGAAGCGCTGCGCCAGAGCGGTTTTTTCGGCACCGAGCGGCCTTTCGCACTGTTCGTTCTGGGGCGCTACGGCGACTCGCTGAAGGGTGACCCACGGGCCTTGGATGATTTTTTGGAAACCTTTCGGCCCGGTGCTTTTCCCTGGTCGGTGTGCTGCTTCGGGCCGGCCGAATGCGAAGCGGTGTGCCGCGCGGCAGCAGCCGGCGGACACGTCCGGATCGGTTTCGAAAACAACCAACTTTTGCCTGACGGGACCGTTGCGCGCGACAATGCCGAACTGGTCGCGGCCGAACTGGCCTTGCTCGACCGGTCGGGGATCCCCAAGCGTCCCATCGCGAGCGGGGATTGGGTGCGGACACAACTTGCGGGCGGACAATGAACAACACAACGAAAAACAGCACGACAGGCGGCCCAAAACAGGACGGCCTGGCCCTTCACTGGAAAATCCTGATCGCCCTGGTGCTGGGCGCCGTCGCCGGTTACTTCAGCAGCGAAGTCGTGATTGGTGGAACACCGCTGCTGGCGGTTTACGATTTCGGCGGACAGCTCTTTCTGAACGCGCTGAAAATGCTGATTGTACCGCTGATCGCTTCCTCGATTGCGCTGGGGGTCGCCGGCCTGGGCAATACCGATTCGCTGGGCAGCATGGGCCTGAAGACCGCGCTGTTTTACGTGCTCACCACCTTCACGGCGATCCTCACCGGCCTGATCATCGTCAACCTGGTGCAGCCCGGAATCGCGGACGGTCAGCCGGCAGGCGAACTGCTGGCGCTGGCGGCCACCCCGGAGGACCTGCAGGCACGCCTTGCTGGGCGCGGCCTGGGAGAGATTCCGCAGATCCTGCTGCGCGCGGTGCCGCAGAACATCCTGGCGGCGGCCGCGGCCAACGAGATGCTGGCGCTGATCTTCTTCAGCGCCGTGTTCGGTTATTTCATGTCGCAGATCGAGCACGAACTGGCCGACACCATGTACCGTTTTACCAGCGCGGTGTTCGAAACGATGTTGCTGATCACGCACTGGGTGATGCGCTTTGCGCCCTACGGCGTGTTTGCGCTGGTCGCGGCGGTGGTGGCCAAGACGGGCTTCGACGCGGCCGGGCCGCTGGTCACCTTCAGCGCCGCGGTGCTGGGTGCGCTGTTCATCCACTTTTTCCTGACCTTGCCCGGCTTCGTCCGTCTGTTCGCGCGGCGCAGCCCAATCCAGTTGCTGAGGGCGGTGGCACCCGCCCTGCTGACCGCCTTTTCTACCGCTTCTTCTTCCGCAACGCTGCCGGTCACCATGGACAACCTCGAATCGCGGGCCGGCGTGCCCAACGACTACACCAGCTTCGTGCTGCCGCTGGGCGCCACCGTCAACATGAACGGCACGGCGCTGTACGAATGCATGGCCGCGATGTTCATCGCCCAGGCCTACGGTCTGGAATTGAGCCTGACGACACAGTTCCTGATCGTCACGATCGCCCTGATCACCTCGATCGGCGTCGCGGCAGTGCCGTCCGCATCGCTGGTGGCCATCGCGATCATCCTGACGGCCATCGGCCTGCCGATCGAGGCGATCGGCGTGCTGCTGGTGTTCGATCGCGTGCTGGATATGGCCCGTACGGCCACCAACGTGTTTGGCGACGCCTGCTGCACGGTGATCGTGGCCCGCATGCAGGGCGAAGAATTGCCCTTGCTGGGGGCTGGGCAGGGGCCGCAATCGCCCATTCGGTGAAGGCGGTTTACACGGCCTGAATCCGGAAAGCTGATGCGTGACCAAATGCATCAGCGCGTATCCTGCCCGTGCACCTGTCCTTCGTCATCGCTCCGGATGCAGGTTTATCCGATCTGTCGCAAGCCGTTGCGCACCCGTCGTCGGGTGTGTTCAGGGATGTCGGCTTGCAGGGCGTAATGGTCCCAGTTAGCGACGACCTCTTGCACTTCGGCGACGATGGTTCGGGCGCGGCCCCGTTTCATCGAGGCGGTGCGGGCGCAGGCCTCGAAATCCTCGAGGCCGAAATCATCGCGCTTGCCGTTCAGAGTCATCTGGTGGCGGGATGTCCAGTCTCCTTCGGGGTTGTAGCTGTAGGTCATGTCGAAAGCCGGTGACAGGGACCATTCGCCCGACGGGTTCATCAAAAATTCGATGTTCTTGACGTGGTCGTCCTGGTTGCGGACCAGGACGTTGAAGGCCATGCGTCGGAACTGCTCTTCCACCGATTCCATCGGCAGACCGAGACGGCGAATCGTCATCAGGGCCTGCTCGTAGCTGTAGGCGCCGGCCAGGTTGAAGTCGAAGTGCGCCAGCGCCGCCAGGGATTGCCGATGCAGCTTGCGCCCGCCCTCCACGCGGTCGAAACGGCGCGTCATGAAGTGCCGGCGCCCATGCTCTTCCATCAGCCGGCATTCCATCATGTCGATTCCGCAATCCCTCGCCATCAGATAACAGGCGTATTCAATGGCGCCGTAGCCCTGCGGATCTTCCAGTTCCTTGTCGCGGTTGCCCCTGACGCCATCGAACTTCATCAGCCAGTACTCGAAGCCTTCGCCGGCCTCAACCTGGCCCGATCTGACTTCGTTGGTGGCGGGATTCCATGCGATCACCGCCTTGGCCCGCGCGCCGCCGGCGGAAGTTCCAACGCGGAGCAATTCAGACAGGGAATGATCCCGGTCGTCCCTGTCGAAAGAAACCGTCAGATTCCGCCTCTGCGAGAGAATGCGCGATGCCAGTTCGACCAGTTGCGCGACGTCAACGCTGCGGGCGACTGCGGCCCTGGGGCCCAGTACCGGCCGGTATTCCAGGGCCCCCATGCCGCGCCGGCCGACGTAGCACAGGCGCTCCACCGCGTTGAACGACTCCGGACTGCGGCCCTGGCTGGCGAGCCAGGCGTTGATCAGGGCGTTGCCAAAGCGGTCCGGCAGGGAGTCGGCCAACAGGCCGGGCAGGCCGTGAAAGGACTGGCGGGACAGTTCGGGAAAGGAATACACGTGCCGCGAGAGGGGCATGACCAGCGGAGCCGGCTCGATACCGCTGTCGGCAAATTCCGGCGTGTATTCGAATCGCGCGAAATCGGCGCCATCGTCCAGCGTCACCGCGCCGATCGTGCGGCCCCACATGCGGACTTCTGCGGCGGTCGCCATCAGTCTTCAGCCCAGGTCCAGGGCTTGTCGCTGCTTTGCCGCCGCTTCGAGGCCCGCTGGCGCGGCTTGCCCTGCTTGCGGGTCAGTTCCAGAGGCCTGGGTTCTGCCGGCGGCAGGGCGCGTTCGAGCGCGGACAGCAGATCCAGGACCCGCAGAACGCGAACCAGGGTGGTCAGCTGCACCGACCCACCAGCCTCGAGCCGTTCCAGGGTGCGCTTGGCCACGCCCGCCTGCAGGGCAACTTCCGCCTGCGTGAGCCCGAGATCCAGTCGGCGCCTGCTGATGCGCTCGCCGATTTCCCGGCAAACCGCATCGTCGGTCAATTGCTTGTTAAGTTCCATAATCGTCAATTGTAACGAGTTATAGAAAAAAAGGAAGCTTAGTCGTAAGTAATTGCGATATATATTCCGCATTGAGGCAGGGTCATGGACGGCACGCCGGTAAACGGCCGGTGGCCGTGATGCATGCCCGCCAGTCCGCATGAACTTTGCGCCCATGCCAAGTCAGCGCGATAATCAACGCATGCCGAAATCACCGTACAGACCTCACGTTCCGGACCCCGAGCAACTCGAATGCGTGCCCGATATCTCCGGCAATGAGATCAATGGCCTGGGAGAAAGTGAGTTCAGGCGGGCGCGGCCGGTGTACTGGCGCGATCCGGAAACCATCGCGCACGGGCAATTGCAGAAGTGGTTTTATACCCGCGACCCGGACAACCCGGCGATCGCTGAGGCCCGGCAACAGCGC
Organism: Lysobacterales bacterium; assembly: GCA_032250585.1. Lineage (GTDB taxonomy): Bacteria > Pseudomonadota > Gammaproteobacteria > Xanthomonadales > SZUA-36 > JAVVFH01. The sequence continues at coordinate 552 of JAVVFH010000226.1, read as the reverse complement.
CAACAAGTGCTGGATCTGCCCTACTCGGACGTCACCGGCGAGCCTTTGCAGCAGTCCGCCCAAAAGTGGTCGGAGCAGTTGGCCGGCTATGCCGACGGCCTGGAGATGGAACTGTTCGGTATAGCGCGTTTGCAGCCGGAATGGACCTTCGAGGGCGTCGAACTGAACTACGACTGGGTGATCATGATCGGCGTCGCCCACGATTACGAGCGCTTGAACGAGGCTCCCCGACCCGAGGCAGGCGCTGAAGTGGTGCGCCAGTACGGCCGGGCCGCCAAGGCCACCAAGGACATCACCAACTGGATCCGTGAGCGTGGCTGGGACGCGCAGCCGCAGGCCGGCCCGATGGCCGGCGAGCTGCTGATGATCCCCCCGGCGTTGGCCTGCGGCTTTGGGGAACTGGGCCGCCACGGCTCCATCATCAACCGCGATTACGGCTCGTCCTTCCGGCTGGCGGCCGTACTCACCAACCTGCCGCTCGTGCCGACATCTGCCGCCCATTACGGCGTCGATGATTTTTGCAGCCGCTGCCAGGTCTGCAGCAACGCCTGC
>JAVVFH010000225.1:0-5772 GCA_032250585.1 Lysobacterales bacterium | reverse complement strand
TTAAAAATGCCGTAATGCATTGTTTGTTAAGATGAAATCTCAATTTTCGGTCCGCCTTGGTGAATTATGCGGGTTAGGGCGGGGTTAAAGAATTTCGTGACGCAGGTCTTCGAGGTAGCGTTGCATCAGGGCCGCGCGGCGCTCGGCTTCCCGGCGCCCGGCGGCCGTCTGCATGGTGGCGGGCAGCTTGAACAGTTTCTGGTAGAAGTGGTCCAGCGTGTATCGGGAATCGTCCGGTTGGCGCTGGTCGCAGAACGGATCGCTTTCGTGACACAGCGGCCGGTCCAGCTTGCCGCCCACCAGCAGGCAGCGGGCAACGCCGATCGCACCCAGCGAGTCCAGCCGGTCGGCATCCTGTACGACCGCAGCTTCGGGGGATTCGATGGCGACGCCAGCCGAGTAACTGTGCGCTTCAATGGCATGAAAAACCGACCCCAGCCGTGCGGCAGGAAAATCGGTGCCGCGCAGGAATTCCACGGCCCGTTCGGCCGCCAGGCGCGAGCTCCGGGCGCGCAGCGGGCTGTCCTTGGGAACGGCTACACAGTCGTGCAGCCAGGCCGCCGCCAGCGTTACCGTCTTGTCGGCGTTCTCCGATTCAGACAGTTGCAGCGTGTTGTTCACAACGCGCCTGACATGGGCGATGTCGTGCGCCGCATCGGCGGGGGCATGCTGCGAAACGAATTCGTGACACAACGATTGCAGGCGATCCAGCTTCATTTGCGGCGCGGTTTCGGTGCAGCTTTCTTTTTTCCGCGCTGGCGGCGGAGTGACCCTTTCGGTCGCGCGGGACCTTTGGATCCTTTGAGCGGCTCGAGGCTGAGTTCCTGTGCATTGGGCGGCAAGCCAACGTCCTCGCGAAGAATCGCGTGTTCGCTCGGGCTGATTTCGGAGTACTGGCCCATGCGCAGGCGTTTGGGCAGGAAGGCTGCGCCATAACGCACGCGTTTCAGGCGGCTGACGGCCAAGCCCTGTGATTCCCAGAGTCGCCGTACTTCGCGGTTGCGGCCTTCCATCAGTGTCACGTGGTACCAGTGGTTTTCACCCCGGCCGCCGGCCACCTGGATGTCGCTGAAGCGGGCCGGACCGTCGTCCAGCTCCACCCCCTCGCGCAGTTTCTCGAGCTGCTCGGGCGTGGCTTCGCCGCGAATCCGGCAGACGTACTCCCGGTCGACCTTGCCCGACGGATGCATCATCGTGTGCGCGAGTTCGCCGTCGGTGGTCAGCAGCAACAGCCCGGTGGTGTTGATGTCCAGCCGCCCGACCGCCACCCAGCGCGCGTTCCTGACGCGCGGCAGCCGATCGAACACCGTCGGACGTCCATCGGGGTCACCGCGCGAGGTGACTTCGCCTTCCGGCTTGTTGTAAATCAGCGTGCGGTTCTGGCCCATGGTGGCCACAACCCGCCATTGCTGGCCGTTGAAGCCGACGAGCGCGCCCTCTGCGACGGACTGGCCGATGACGGCCGGTTTGCTGTTGACGCTGACGCGGCCTTCGCGGATCACTTTTTCCAGTGCCCGGCGCGAGCCCAGGCCGGCGTTGGCCATGACTTTTTGCAACCGTTCGGTACCGGGTCTGGCGGTGCCTTGACTGCGGTTCAACTCGGGTCTCCGGTGCCGTCGTCAGCGCTTCGAGCCGGGTCGAATTCGAGTTCCGGCTCCATGCTGTCCATGTCCCGGATCTCGGCCAGCGAGGGCAAGTCGTCGAGGCTGGTCAGGTTGAAATAATCCAGGAAGACCTTGGTAGTGCCAAACAGCGCCGGCTTGCCGGGCACGTCGCGATGCCCGACCACGCGAATCCACTCGCGCTCCTGGAGGTTGCGGATGATGTTCGAACTGACCGACACGCCGCGCACCTCTTCAATGTCGCCGCGCGTGATCGGCTGACGGTAGGCGATCAGCGCCAGCGTTTCCAGCAGGGCGCGGGAATACCGTTGCGGGCGTTCCTCCCACAGGCGGGAAACCCAGGGGTTGACGTCCTCGCGCACCTGAATGCGCCAGCCGCTGGCGACCCGCTTCAGTTCCATGCCGCGATCCCGGTAGTCTTCCTCGAGCGCCTCCAGCGCTTTGCCGATTTCCGCTGGCGCCGGTCGCTCGTCGTCGTGAAACACCGAGGCCATCGCGGCCGGCTCCAGGGGCTCGCCGGCGGCCAGCAACAGGCCTTCGAGGATGCTCTTCAGCGAGCTGCGGGCCGAGTCACCGATACGTGCCATGGGCTTTCCCTGTCATCTGTTTGCGTCTTTTCAATCCACGGCCCCCAGCGGCGTTTCGAGTGTCTTGACGTAAAGCCGGCCCAGGGGTTCGTTCTGAATGATGTCAATCACTTTTTCCCGGGTCAGTTCCATCAGGGCGAGAAAGGTCACCACCACGCCCATCCGCCCTTCGCCGGCGCTGAAGAACTCGGGGAACTCCATGTAGGGCTTGCGCTGCAGGCAATCCATGATCCGCGTCATGCGTTCGCGCACGGACAGCGGCTCCATGTGCACCTGGTGGTGAGTGAAGAGCTCGGCGCGCCCGAGCACGTCCCGCAGCGCGGCCAGCATCTCCTGTAAATCCACATCCGGCGGGACCTGCACGACCTGGTGGTTTTCCAGCAGCGCTTCGGCGATCACAAAATCCCGCCCCCGCCGCGGCAGGCTGTCGAGGTCCTCGGCGGCCTGCTTGAAGCGTTCGTATTCCTGCAGCCGCCGCACCAGTTCCGCGCGTGGGTCGTCCTCTTCCTCGTCGTCGCCGCCGGGGCGCGGCAAGAGCATGCGCGACTTGATTTCCGCCAGGATGGCGGCCATCACCAGGTACTCGGCCGCCAGTTCCCACTGCAAGTCCTTGAGCAACTCCATGTAGGTCATGTACTGCCGGGTGATTTCAGCGATCGGGATGTCCAGCACGTCCAGATTCTGGCGTCGGATCAGGTACAGCAGCAGGTCGAGCGGGCCTTCGAAGGCCTCAAGGAAGACCTCCAGCGCATCCGGCGGAATGTAGAGGTCTTTCGGAAGCTGGGTATAGGGCTGACCCTGGACGACGGCGAACGGCATCTCCGCCTGCTGCGCGGGGCCGTTTTCCGAAGTCCTGCGTTGATCGCTGACGAGATCCAATTCCGATTCGATTTCTGCTGTCTCTGAGGGGCTGTCCGGATTGTGCGTCCGGATCGAGCGCTATCCGGGCTAGAATTCTACCACGCCCTGCCCGTAGCGAAGGACCACGGGCTGGTCGCCGGTCAGGTCGAGCAGGGTGGTGGGTTCCATCGGGCAGGCACCGGCATCGACGAACAGATCCACTTCCCGGTGAACCGCGTCGTAGAGGTCCTCGGTGTCGAATATCTCGTCTTCCATGCCGGGCAGCACCAGCGAGGAACTGAGCAGCGGTTCGTCGATGGCCTCCAGCAGGGTCTGCACGATCAGGTGGTCGGGCACCCGGATGCCAATGGTCGCAGGCCGCTTCTGGCGGGCGTTGCGGGGCACGCGGTTGGTGGCCGGCAACACGAAGGTGTAAGGACCGGGGGTCAGTTGGCGGATCAGTCGGTGCGCCCAATTGCTGACGGTGGCGTAGACACTGACGTCAGAGAGGCTGCGGCAGCAATAGGTGAACCGGTGGCCCGGGTCCAGTTGGCGCAGGCGGATCACGCGATCCTGCGCTTTGCGGTTCTCCGCCCGCCAACCCAGGGCATAACCCGAATCGGTCGGGTAGGCGATCAGGCCGCCGCGCACCAGCACGGCCACGATGTGGTCGATCAGCCTGGGGTTGGGGCCCTGGGCGCGCAGTTCGATTCGTTCGGTCATCGGGGGGATGCTGCTCTGCATTCGGCGGGCCTCATTGTAAGGCAACGCGGCGTCACGGAGAACTGCCTTCGATCTTTACGTCCGGCACGGCGGCACGTAAGCTTCACACAATTGAAATGAGGCCGGTCACTATGTGGTACGTCATCTATTCCAGGGACCGCGAAGACAGCCTGGACGCCAGGGCGTCGTCACGAGAGGCCCACCTGGCGCGCGTGCAGACCTTGCAGGATGAGGGTCGCCTGTTGCTGGCCGGGCCGCGGCCGGCCATCGATGCACCGGATCCGGGGCCGGCCGGCTTCGAGGGCTCGCTGATCGTAGCCCGATTCGATTCTCTTGAAGCCGCGCGGGCCTGGGCGGACGCCGATCCCTACGTGGCTGCGGGCGTATACGATTCGATCGAGGTTTCGCCCTTTATACGGGTGCTGCCGCGATGAATCCGAAAGAGCGGGCCGGAGAAATCGAGCGTCGGCTCAAGCAGGCGTTCGAGCCCGATACGCTGGGCGTGCAGGACGAAGGTCATCTGCACGAGGGTCATGAAGGCGCAAAAGACGGCCGCGGCCATTTCCGGGTGTTGATCGTCGCCAACGCCTTCACCGGCACTTCGATGATCGAGCGCCACCGGATGGTGTACAAAGCGATGGGGGAACTGATGCGCACCGATATCCACGCACTGGCCATTGACGCCTGGTCTCCCGACGAACTCGACCGCCGGCGCCGCTGAATTTCCACAGGAAAAAAGAGTGCATCCTTCGATCCGGTGCCTTTTTCAACGCCAGGTCAACCGGCGGCTTGCCAGTCCGGTTTGCGGTGCTCGGCCGTCACCGTGGTATAGACCCCCCCGCGCACGTTGAACACCGCCGTCAGGCGGACAAAGCGGGGGTCCAGTGCGGCGACCAGGTCGTCGAGAATACGATTGGTCAAATCCTCGTGAAACCCCCCCACGTCGCGGTAACTCCACAGGTACAGCTTCCAGGATTTCAGTTCCACGCACTTCCGGTCAGGGATGTACTCCAGTTCGATGGTGGCGAAATCCGGTTGGCCGGTCTTCGGGCACAGGCAGGTGAATTCAGGCGATTCGATCTCGATGGTATAATCCCGCGACGGTTTGGGGTTTGGAAAAACTTCGAGTTCCTTGCTGGGCGATGTGCTCATGGTATCTCCGGAAATTTACCTGTAGATTCAACGTTCGGCCAATCAGATTAACAAAGCCAGCCACTTCATGAACAGAACTTCATCGCCGCGCATTGCGGCAAGCCGCACAATGCCCGGCGCAAGGGTGCATGGATGAGACTTTCGGCGGTCAAAATGGCCGGTTTCAAGTCCTTCGTCGACCCGACGACGTTTCACGCGCCGACCAACCTGACCGGTATCGTCGGGCCCAACGGCTGCGGCAAATCCAACATCATCGACGCGGTGCGCTGGGTCATGGGCGAGGGTTCCGCGAAGGTGCTGCGCGGCGAATCGATGGCCGACGTCATATTTTCCGGTTCCTCGACCCGCAAACCGGTCGGCACGGCTACGGTCGAACTGCTGTTCGACAATTCCGACGGCCGGGTGGGCGGCCAGTTTGCCCGCTACAATGAGATTTCGCTCAAACGCCAGGTTTCCCGGGATGGCGTTTCGCTTTACTTCCTGAACGGCACTCGCTGCCGGCGCAAGGACGTGCGCGACCTGTTCCTCGGCACGGGGCTGGGCTCGCGCAGTTACTCGATCATCGAGCAAGGCATGATTTCCGAAGTGGTCGAGGCCAAGCCGGAGGAGATCCGCGGCCACCTCGAGGAAGCCGCGGGCATTTCCAGGTACAAAGAACGACGCCGGGAGACCGAGCGGCGCATCCAGCACACCCGCGACAACCTTGCGCGCCTTTCGGACCTGCGCGAGGAAGTCGGCAAGCACCTGGCGCGGCTCAAACGCCAGGCCAACGCGGCCACCCGCTATCGCAAGCTCAAGCAGGACCGGCGCGAACTCGAATCGAAACTGATGACCCTGCGCTGGAAAGC
>JAVVFH010000224.1:0-5795 GCA_032250585.1 Lysobacterales bacterium | reverse complement strand
AGAGCACCTCGTCCCGCCCACGCTCACCAAGGCCCAGACATCGTTCGTTTACGCCTCCGAAGCGGATCTGCTGAACGTCGCTCTGTTCGGCAAGACCGCCGCCGATTGGCGCAAGGAGAACCCGAAGCTGTCGGGCAACCTGCGGGACCACGCCACGCTGGAGCAGCTCGTTGTGCTTTCGAACCTCGAAAGCCTCAACTCCGTGCTGATCCAACAGAGGCTGCCGGCAGCTGAACGACTCGTACAGCTCAACGCCATTGCCATCGTGCAGATGCGCTCGCTGCTTTCATCGATGACGGTAAAACAACTAGCCGCTGGGCAGCAAGGTTCAAGCACGCCCCTCCCGGGACGTGCGACGACCAAGAAGGGGAAGCGAAAATGATTGAAGTCCAGCTCTCGGCCCTCGCCTTGCCCGGTCTGCACTTCGCGCAGCACCTTGGCCGATTCGTTGCGCAACTCCCGTTGATTGATCCTCCTGCTCATGGAAAAAATGTAGCGCATGTAGTACCTTGTCGCAACAGGGTGCAGGCGACGACCGCCAGGCCGCAACGTTCTGAAACGTTCGCCATGCAACGTCTAAACCGAGGGGCAAAAAAATCTCCGGCAGGCTCAGTCTGCGAGCCACCGGCCATGCTAGAACCGGAGTCCGAATGCCGTCGAAAGGGAAAGTGGATGAACCGCCGAGGCCTGCTGAAAACCCTCGCCGCCGCGCTGGCCGCGCCGCCGGTCGCCGCCTCGATAGAACGTATCGAATGTTTCGCAGAAATTGAGAACTGACGACGTCATGCTGCAACCAAGGCTCTGAGGCCGGCGCCAACGACGATGAAAAATAGCCGACAGTTTTTCAAATACTGGGGAAAAGCGGGTGAATCCGGCGATCTTCATCCATTGCCGTTTCACTCAATGGATGTCGCCGCTACGGGACTGGCAGTACTGGACAACCTGCGTTTTCTCAGGAACAAACTGGAGCATCTGTCTGGGCTTGCACCTCAAGTTCTGCGTAGCTGGCTTGGATTCTTTCTGGCCATTCACGATCTCGGAAAGTTCAGCAGCGCATTTCAGCAGCTGCGAAAAGACGTTTGCCTGAGTCTGAAGCGCGAGTACTTTTACACAATTCGACATGACACGCTGGGGCTCCTGGCCTGGAGAGATCTATTTGCAGACGACGACAAGGTTTTTGAACGCTTGGGCACCTGGCCCGACAATGAAAAGCCTGTCGAGTTGATCGATTCCTGGGTGCAATGCGTCACTGGTCACCACGGGCAGCCGCCCAGCCTGCAGACCGCTCCGATTCTGGACCACTTCAGTAGCGACGACATAGGAGCCATGCGTGAATGGGTTTCCATCGCCGCAGACCTCTTTCTACCTGAATCGCCACCGGTGATCGACGGCAATCTCGATGATCTTGAACGAGGGATGGCCGAGTTTTCCTGGTACCTGGCAGGCCTGTGTACGCTGGCTGATTGGTTGGGCTCGAACCGGGATCGATTTCCTTACTGCAATGAAGCCATGCAGCCCACAGACTATTTTCGGCAACATGCTTTGCCGAACGCCCGCCGTGCGGTCGCCGATAGTGGCCTGCTTCCCGTTAAAACCGCAGAATTTTCCGCCCCGGAACGTCTTTTCGAATTCCTAGACAACCCGACCCCGCTGCAGCAAGCATGCCTGGACCTGACAATCGGAACAGGGCCTCGGTTGTATATTCTCGAAGACGTTACCGGCGCCGGAAAGACCGAGGCGGCCTTCGTGCTATTGGCCCGAATCATGGCTGCAAATCAAGCTCAGGGCGCGTACATCGCTCTACCGACCATGGCCACGGCCAACGCCATGTACGCCCGCACCGCCGGCGTCTACCGCAAGCTGTATCGTCAAAGCGATCAACTTCCGTCGCTGGTGCTGGCACACGGTGGCCGGCATCTCGACCAAAAATTCCGGGCAAGCATAATTCATTCAGACCTGCTGCCATCCGAGAGTCAGTATGGTCCTGATGAGTTCGACGCTGAAGCCCGCTGCAATGCCTGGTTGGCCGACAACAACAAGAAGGCGTTGCTGGCCCAGCTCGGTGTCGGCACGATCGACCAGGCGCTGCTTGCAGTACTCCAGTCCCGGCACCAGTCGCTGCGTTTGCTTGGCCTGATCGGCAAGGTATTGGTTGTCGACGAAGTCCATGCATCGGATGCCTACATGCATACGTTGCTGTGCCAGTTGCTGACCATGCATGCCCGCGCTGGCGGAAGCGCGATCCTGCTTTCGGCCACACTACCCGATCGAATGCGTGATGATTTGGTCCATGCATTCGATGGCTGCCCCGGCGAGGGGTCAGAGTCGCCGGAGACTCTCCACTATCCTCTTCTGACCACGGTTTCGCCCTCGAAAGTGCCAATTCATCGGCCAGTAGATACCCGCGATTCGGTGCGTCGCACTCTTGCCGTCGAACTGCATCATGACGAGAACCAGTCGCTCGACTGGGTCATGGAACAGGCACGCCGCGGCCGCTGCGTGGCCTGGATTCGTAACACGGTCAACGATGCCATCAATGCGTGGCAATGCTTGACTGAAGCGCTCGGCGAACAACACGTTACACTGTTCCACGCTCGCTTTGCCATGGGCGACCGCCTTGACATCGAGCGCGAAGTGCTGGACGCCTTCGGCCCCGGCAGCAGCGCCGACACACGCGTAGGCCGGGTGGTAATCGCCACCCAGGTTATCGAACAATCCCTGGACCTGGATTTCGACGAAATGGTTAGCGATCTGGCGCCCATTGACTTGCTAATACAGCGCGCAGGACGCCTGAAGCGTCATCTGCGCGACGCCAACGGCAAGCGACTGGGCAATGGCGAACCCGATCAGCGCGGCGCACCCTGCTTGCGAGTGCTTTCCCCATCCCCCGATGATGATGTGGACGATCGCTGGATTCGTAGATTACTGCCCGGCACTGGCGCGGTCTATCCCGACCATGGACGCCTGTGGCTGACTGCAAAAACGATGTCCATGCGGGGCCGGATTCGGGTCCCCGAAGATCTGCGTGACCTGCTCGAAGCCGTCTACGGCGAATCCGCGATCGAGCAGATTCCCGAAGCACTGGTGCTCAGCAATGCACGCGCCGAGGGGAAAGCCTTGTCGGACCACAGCGTGGCCCGCCTAAATGCCATCAAGACGGCTACCGGCTACGCTTGCCGCGATGGGCAATGGGCAGATGAATCCGTGACTCCCACGCGGCTGGGCGAGCCCATGGTCACGATTCGCCTCGGCCGCTGGAACAACGGCACGATCGCTCCGTGGAGTGACGGGCAGGCCAGCGCCTGGTCGCTGTCGGAGGTGAAAATCGCCGCTCGGCTGTTCAATGAACCTGTCATCGAGGAACCTGCGCTCCAGGAGGCGCTGGAGGAGCTGCGCGCGGGCTGGCCAAAGGCAACCCGGTACATACATGTGCTTCCCCTGAGCAGTCAAAACGGCCATTGGTTATCAACTGTCCGCGATTCCAGGGGTCGGCTCGTGCGTTTCCAGTATTCCCCGATCGTCGGGCTTCGAATCGTCAAGGAGGAAAGTCAATGAACCTCATTACGTCACCCTGGATCCCGGCTCGACGGCGTGAGAGCCGCACTACCGAATGCATCTGCCCGTGGCAGTTGACCGAAGGCCACGCAGACAATCCCTTCGTTGCCGTCGACTTTCCACGCCCTGATCTCAGTTCAAGTGTGGTGACGTTTCTTATCGGACTGTTTCAGCTCGCGACAACTCCCGAAAATAACCGGCGGTGGAACAGTCTTTACGAAACGCCGCCCGAAACGGAATCATTGAAAAACGCCTTGATGCCATACGCGGATTACTTCCAGGCTGATGGCGATGCCGCCCGCTGCTTTCAGGACCTTGAATTGCGCGATGAGGAACCCAGGCCAATTGGCGCCATCCTGATCGATGAACCCGGTGGCCAGGCGCTTAAGCGCAATTCCGATCTGTTCATCAAGCGTCAGCAGTTCCCGGTTCTGGGATTGTCAGCAACGATCGCTGCTCTGATTACCATGCAATCCAGCGCGCCGGCTGGCGGCAAAGGGCATCGCACCTCGATGCGCGGCGGCGGCCCGCTCAACACACTACTGACCCCCGATCCGCGTAACGATGAACTGCCGTTCAGTCTGTGGCGCCTGTGCTGGCTAAATGTCCTTAACGCAGGCGAAGTTGCGTCACTAAGCGGCAACGATGCGCTGACGGATCCCGAATACACCTTGCCTTGGCTCGCGCCGACCCGCACCAGCGAATCAAAGACTGGCTGCGACACCTTCCCCGAGCATGGTCACCCCTTGCAAATGTACTTTGCAACGCCCCGTCGCATCCGGCTGAACCTGGAGGGCCTCGAGACCGGCATCTGCCCGCTGACTCTGCGCGAAGAACCGCTCGTCGAAAGCTTCCAGACACGCAGCTATGGTGTGAACTACCAGGGGGCGTGGCAGCACCCCCTCTCGCCGCACCGGTTCGACAAGGACGCACTGCCGATCCCGCTGCATCCCCAGCCCGGTGGCATCGGCTACCGCCATTGGCTGCACCTTACGCTGGGAGTCGGTGATGGCGGCAGCAAGGACAGCGTCCGCCCGGCCAGGGTCGTAAGCGCGGCCCATCAAATCCGAAAGAACAAGCGTCGCACGTTAGTGTGGTCCTTCGGATATGACATGGACAAAATGAAGGCCCGGGGCTGGTACGAATCCACCATGCCGATCTACCATCTGGATGCCGACGGCAACGAGGTGCTCGCTGCCCGCGCTGAAGCGCTGATCGATTCCGCCCAGGAAGTCTGCGGCAATCTACGCAAGGCGGTCAGAAAAGCTTGGTTCCGCGACGGAGCCACAGTCAGCGGTGATTTGAGCTTCGTCACCCAGAGTTTCTGGCAGAACACTGAGAGCCTGTTCTTCCGCACGCTTCAGGGCGTGTACGAGGCGCTGAAAAACGATACCGAAGAGCCGGACCGGCGCGAGTGGCTCAAGCGCCTGCACGCCGAGTGCTTGCGCCTGTTCGACCATTTCGCCGCCAGCGGCAACATCGCCAGTGAGAACCCGAAGCGCATCGCCATCGCGCGCCGCAACCTGGCGAAATTCAACTTCAAGAAATCCATCCAGGACAAGCTGCGCATCCGCAGCCGTGCGGCCTGAATCATCTGAAGCATCGAGGTCAATCATGGAACATCCCGATACCCCTGAAACGGAAAAGGACCTGCCACGCGAGCACCAGGTGTTGCTCGACTGGTGGAAAAAGCTGGAAGACAACCGCGGCGACCGGGCCGCATTACGTCGCGCTGCAAGCATTGAGCAGGTCATGTTCAACCCGGCCTTTCACCGGCTCTGGCGTGGCCTGAAGGGCACGTCATGGAAGCGCGCCGAGCGTGTTGCCCTGATCGCCGCTCTGGCTGCTCGCGTACGCGAACACAGATCCGAGAGGACGTTCGCCGCGCAGCTTGGAACGTCGCCCAGAGGCCGGGAGAAAGCAGCATTGTCGGGTTTGCGATTCCGTCGCCTCCTGCAGATCCGGGAACCTGATGAACTGCTGCAAGGCTGTTCAAGGGCCATTGCCATGTGTGGCAATAGCGTTAATTTGCTGAACCTGGCCAAAAGTGTGTACTGGTGGAGTGATCGCGACCGCAAAGACTGGGCCTTCGACTACTACGACGCGAATCCCTCGGCCGACTGAATTCCTGACTTGTATGACCACGAACAACGGAGAACCGAAATGAACCGATTCATGCAACTGCACCTGCTGACCAGCTACCCGCCCAGCAATCTCAATCGCGATGACCTCGGCCGGCC
>JAVVFH010000223.1:0-5923 GCA_032250585.1 Lysobacterales bacterium | reverse complement strand
CGCGCCGTCCGACCGAGATGTTCGGATCCTCTTGTATGGTCACTACCGAATTGCTTATTTGGTAAAGGTTGGCGGAGATATTGACGTCCTGGGAGTATTTCATGGGTCTTTAGACATTGGGCGGTACTCCCTTTGAAATCACATAACAGGTCACTACAGCGGATCGCCGCAAGCGGCAGCCGCTGAGTTCAAACGTAATGCGGCAAGGAGATCTACATGAACCATCGAGTTAACGTCGGACTGCTGCTCCTGGTGCTTCTCGCTGTTCCGGGTGTCTCGCCTGCCGAGGAAGGGAATTCGGGATTTGACTCCTTCCTCGAAGCCTATACGGCCACCTGGAACACACATGACGGGGATGCGCTTGCTGCTTTGTTTACCGATGACGCTGATCTCATTATGGGAAACCTGCCACGAATCGATGGCCGAGAGGCCATCGGTGGCTGGTGGAATACCTACTTCTCCCGAATCAATGAGGGCCGAGAAGGAGAATTTGAGTTACTTTCGCTTAGAGACATCGCGCCAGGCGTTCGACTTGTGAATGTCGGATCGAAGACTTTCGGAGCAAATGGGAACGAGGAGGAGTTCGAAACCAGACTTGCCCGCGGTACATGGGTACTCGTGAGGAGAAATGAGACTTGGCTTATTGCGGCGATGCGGGGCATGCCGGCAGAAGGTGAGCGCCGTTTGCGTCCGGGAACAGATCGCTGAGAAGGGCCAGGTTGCCGCCTAACAGATCATTGCAGCGGACCCTGCCGGTACGGATTCTCCAATCCGCGCTTGACGACATACGCAGAGAAAAGGCCTACTACCGAAAAATTGATCCTGAGTTGGCTCGACGGTTCCAGGGGAGGCAGTGCTGCACATCTGCACGTGATCGAAGAGAACGGCAATTCAGGTCACGTCGACGAGCTGGCAGTTGGCGCAGATGTACGCATTATTTTCCCGGAATTATGGCTGACCGGGCGCTGCACTCGGACGGCCATTCCGCTGCACTCCATCGCCGCCGGTGAGCCTGGCCCTCAGCTGTCATCATATGGGAATGGATTAAGCGCTGATACAGCGGCGGGTCTGGTAAACTGGCGGGAATGATCTCGCACGGGAGCGATCGATGAAAAAACTGAATCTGGGACTGATTTTCGGCGCGCTGTTCTTGTTGGCGGCCTGCGTGACCATCAACGTCTATTTCCCTGCCGCTGCCGCAGAGCGCGCCGCCGAGAAATTCGTCGATGACGTGTTGGGTGAGGAGGAAGGGGACAGCTCTTACCGCTTCCCGCTGGAGCCAGCCGGCGACGTTCTTCTGCTCGCCTCTGCCGGCGTGCTGGATTTTCTCGTGCCCAGCGCCCAGGCACAGGAGCCGGAGATCGACATCAACACGCCGCAGATCAACGCTATCAAGGCGCGGATGGCCCAGCGCCATCGCCAGGAACTGGCCTCACTGTACGATGCCGGCGCGATCGGTTTTACCGCCGACGGGCTGGTTGCAATTCACGACCGCTCGGCCGTGCCGCTGGCCGAACGGCGCAAGCTGGAGAGCCTGGTCGCCGAAGAAAACCGCGACCGGCGCACGGTATACCGGGAGATCGCGGTCGCCAATGGCCACCCGGAATGGGAACAGGACATCCAGAAGACCTTCGCCAAGGAGTGGCTGGCGAACGCTCGCCCCGGATGGTACTACCAGGATGCGAATGGCAACTGGCGTCAGAAATAGCCCTTCCGGGGTGCAACACGACCGGGCCGTCATGGCCCGGTCGGCGTTTATGAGGGTCCGCAATGGGTCGCAGAAGGCGGCGTAAAATACCTGCCGAGCCGGTCGAACTGGTGATCGATGACCTGAGCCATGACGGGCGCGGGGTGGCGACGCTGGCCGACAAGAAAGTATTCGTGCACGGCGCGCTGCCGGGCGAAACGGTGCTGGCGCGCATTACTGACCGCAAGCGGCGTTACGACGAAGGCGAAACCCTGGAGTTGTTGACCGCCGCGCCCCAGCGGGTGGAACCGCGCTGTCCCCATTTCGGCCAGTGCGGCGGCTGTTCGCTGCAGCATCTCGATCCCGACCGGCAAATCGAGGCCAAGCACAACACGCTCAAACAGAACCTGGAGCGGATCGGCAAGGTCGAGCCGCTGACCTTCTGGGAATCCCTGCGCGGCCCGCTCTGGAACTACCGGCGCAAGGCGCGCCTGTCGGTTCGTGACGTGCCGAAGAAGGGCCGGGTGCTGGTCGGCTTTCGCGAGCGCTATGGCCGTTTCGTCGCGGATATGCGCGAATGTCACGTGCTGGACAGCCGCATCGCCGAGCGGCTGGACGACCTCTCCGTTCTGCTGTCGGGCCTGGATGCGAAAAGCACCATTCCCCAGATAGAGGTCGCCTGCGGCGACGACGCCTGCGCGCTCGTGTTCCGCAACCTGGAAGCCCTGTCGGCGGAGGACCTTGCGCGGTTGACGGCCTTTGCGCGCGAGACCGGCATATCGGTGCTGCTGCAGCCGGGCGGTCCGGCCAGCGTGCATACCCTGGAGCCGGACAGCGTCGAACTTTCCTATGAACTGCCGGACTTCGGCCTGCGCATCGCCTTCGCGCCCACCGATTTCATCCAGGTCAACGCTGCGATGAACCGACAAATGATCGGGCGCGCCATCGAACTGCTCGAACCCGACAGCAGCGATCGCGTGCTCGACCTGTTTTGCGGTCTGGGCAATTTCACACTGCCGCTCGCGACCCGCGCCGGTGCCGTCGTCGGCGTCGAGGGCGACGCCGGGCTGGTGCGCCAGGCCCGCGATAACGCGACGGCCAACGGGCTGGACAACGTGCTGTTCCACAGCGCCGATCTGGCCCAGGATCCCGGCGCCGCACCCTGGCTGAAAACACCCTACGACAAGGTTCTGATCGACCCGCCCCGGTCCGGGGCGGAGTTCATACTGCCGCACATTGTCGCCAGTGGTGCCCGGCGGCTGGTGTATGTGTCCTGTCACCCGGCCAGCCTGGCACGCGACGCCGGACTGCTGGTGCACGAATTCGGTTTCCGGATGAGCGGCGCGGGCGTGATGGACATGTTCCCGCACACCGGGCACGTGGAATCGATCGCCCTGTTCGAACGCAAAGGCAAGAGCGCGTGAGTGCGCGGTCGTCGTCACTCGGGCCCGTGCTGATCGGAATTCCCGGTTGCGAACTGGACGATGCGGCGCGCAGTCAGCTCACACACCCGGCCGTCGGCGGCGTGGTCCTGTTCAGCCGCAACTTCAGCGACCGGCCGCAGCTCATTCGGCTGGTGACGCAGATCCGTGCGCTCAGACAGCCGCGCCTGCTGGTCTGTATCGACCAGGAAGGCGGCCGGGTGCAGCGCCTGCGCGAGGGTTTTACCCGCCTGCCGGCGCTCGGTGTGCTGGGAAAACTGGAGCGCTCGGATCCGCCCAAGGCGCTGGACATGGCGTATCGGCACGCCCGCGTGATGGCCAGCGAGATGCTCGCCTGCGGCATCGACCTGAGTTTTGCGCCGGTACTTGACCTGGACCGCGGCAGCCGCGTCATCGGCGACCGTTCGCTGGGCGCATCGCCGGCCGCCGTCACCCGCCTGGGACGGGCCTATCTGGCGGGCATGCACGATGCCGGCATGAAGACCACCGGCAAACACTTTCCGGGCCACGGTTCGGTGGCTCCCGATTCCCATCTCGAGGACGTGGTCGATCCGCGCGGCCTGGACGAGATCGAGCGCAGCGACCTGCGGCCGTTTCGCGAACTGGCCGGGGAACTCGATGCGCTGATGATTGCGCACGTGGTTTATCCCGCCGTCGACGATCTGCCCGCGGGTTATTCGCGCAAGTGGCTGCTCGACCATTTGCGCGGGCGCTGCGGCTACCAGGGCGTGGTTTTTTCTGATGACCTCGGCATGCATGCGGCGCGGGCTGCCGGCGACCTGGAAACGCGCAGCCGGCTCTGTCTGGCCGCGGGCTGCGACCTCGTTCTGGTCTGTCAGCCGGATGACGTGTCCGCGTTGTTGTCCGCGCCCGAGCAGCCGTCGGCCGATGCCTCGGCGGCCGTGGCGCGTCTTTACGGCAAGCCGACCGTCAGCGCGGACGAATTGCTGACGGCCCGCGAGCAAGGCGTCGGCGAATGGGCGCGCTGGCAGCGCAGTCTCGAAGAACTCGGAGAACAATCATGGATCTGATCAGCCAATGGGTCGAAGCCGTGGCGCGCGCCTCTGGCCTCGAAGTCTGGGCGCTGACCGTCTTCCTGGTGGTCCTGATCGCGGCGCTGGCCGATTTTACCCAGCGACGCGTGATGAAACGCCTGAGCGTCGCCGTGCGCAATTCCGAAAACCTGTGGGACGACGCCTTGTTCGATTCCGCGGTGCGTCCGCTGTCGCTGCTGATCTGGCTGCTGGGAATTACCCTGGCCGCGCAGCAGGTTCCAGTCGAAGGGCTGGTCATCGACGGCGGCAAAAAGCTGCTGGCGCCGGAAATCGTGACCACAATCCGCCAGCTCGGCCTGTTGTTCTGCCTGGCCTGGTTCCTCGTGTCTTTCGTCAGGCACATGGAAGAAAACATCATCGCAACGGCGCGTCGCGACGAACGGCCAATCGACGAAACCACGGTCAGCGCCCTCGGCCGCATTGTCCGTATCGCAATCATCGTCACGGTCTTGCTCGTCACTTTGGACACGCTGGGCTTCAGTATTGCCGGTCTGCTGGCGGCCGGCGGTATCGGCGGCCTGGCCGTCGGCCTGGCGGCGAGAGACATCCTGGCCAATTTTTTCGGCGGGGTCACAGTTTTCATCGACCGTCCCTTTTCCGTCGGCGACTGGATCCTGCTGAAGGAAAAGGACATCGAGGGCGTGGTGGAAAACATCGGTTGGCGCCAGACGACGATTCGCAAATTCGACAAGCGCCCGGTGTACATTCCGAACGCGATTTTCACGACCGCCTCGGTGGAAAACCCCTCGCGCATGACCCACCGGCGGATTTATGAAACCATCGGCCTGCGTTACGACGACATCGGCCGCATGCGGGCGGTGACGGACGCGGTTCGGGAAATGCTGTCCAGCCACCCTGAAATTGACAACCGGCAAACCCTGATGGTGCAATTCAACGCCTTCAATGCCTCGTCGGTCGATTTTTTCATTTACTGCATGACTCATACCGTCAATTGGCAGAAGTATCACGAAGTCAAGCAGGACGTGCTGCTGAAAATAAGCGACATCGTCGCGCGACACGAAGCGTCCATCGCCTATCCGACCCGCACGCTCAAGATGAGTCTGCCGCCGGAGCTGGCCGGGCTGGAAAACCTGATTGAGCACAAGAACGGAGAAAACATGTGAGTCCGGCCGACCCGATTGAAGTTCTGAAAAATTCGCTGCTGATTGCCACCCGGGAAGAGGTCGAGGCGGCCATCGAGAAATTGGCTGCGGCGATTAACGCGCATTACGGCGACCGCTCGATCGTGCTGCTGGTCGTCATGACCGGCGCACTGATGCCGGCCGCCTGGCTGGCCTCGCGCCTGACCATGCCGCTGCGCATGGATTTCATCCACGCCACCCGATATGCCGGCGGCACCGAGGGCGGCGCCATCGAGTTCCGCGTGCCGCCGACGCTCGATCTGCGCGACCAGGACGTGCTGGTCGTCGACGATATCTACGACATCGGCCGCACACTGGAAATGATCGAAGGCTACTGCAATGCCAGCGGCGCGCGGTCGGTAAACAGCGCGGTGCTGGTTCGGAAAATTCACGATCGCGAGACGGCCGGGCAGCGGCCGCCCTTTATCGGCCTCGAAGTCGCGGACCACTACGTTTTCGGTTGTGGCATGGATGTTTACGGCTATTGGCGCCAGCTCGATGAGATTCGCGCCCTGGAGGAGCACTGATGAACACGGGCAAGACACTGGCACTGATCGGCGGCACCGGCCTGACCGAACTCGACGAGACCAGCGAAAC
>JAVVFH010000222.1:0-5963 GCA_032250585.1 Lysobacterales bacterium | reverse complement strand
CAGACGGCGGGTATGCCTGAGCGGAGCCGCTGATGATGGCGCCATATATTTCCGGCTCTTCACAGGCCACGGAGGTCCCGCTCGATCGTGCGGCGACTGACTTGATAGTCGCGGGCCGCAAGCCTCTCCTCGAGTTCACGGCAGGTGATTCCCGGAGGCCGCCGGGGAATGAGCTTGAGCATTGCCAACTTTCGGAGACTCGTGTCGGGCATCGTCGCAACCTTGCCTTGAATGCGACATCCATTGTCGCGATTCTGGCGCATTGGTGCAACTGTCAAAAATCTCCGGACAAAGTGATTAACGCCGCATAGGCGCATATCCGCTTGGTCCGCTGAGATAATGAAACGCCGATCTGTGTGGACCGAGCTGCATCTTGCTCCAACAATGGTCCTCATCACAAAGAATGTAGTTTAGAAGCTATGACGTGACGTTCTACTTTGACGGAAGCACAGCAGACAGTGAGGCAATTGAATAATAGCACCCGACTCGCCAGCCCACACCGGCCCGGCTCCCGACTCGGCCTCGCGCTTTCCGGTTCAACTCGGCGACGTGCGACCCGGTCCGCTCTAGCACACGTACCTTAACGATGCCGAAGTCCGGGTATTTTTCTGACCGTCGAGTTACGTCCGAACTGCGATCGCTTTGACGTAGCTTGCGGCTCTTGCCGATTATGCAGAGTCGCTGGAACCACGAGGGAAGATCAGGCATTCCTTGGACCGGCAGGGCTTCGATCTCCAGCTCGATACGTTCGGGAGGGATATTGAGACTGCGTAGTGTCTGGACCGCACTGACGAATCGACCTCTATCGACTACGCGAATGATAGCCTCACTGCCCGAATGCGCCAGCAGTAAATCCCGAACCGGTTTGATGATTTCCTCTATTACGCGCCCACGGTCCATTTTCATTTCACGCGCTTTCCGCGCTAGTAGCCGAAAGACTCTGTTCGCTTCCTCCATCTCCTCTCGCGAATGGTGAGGTGGTGCCGGACCAAATTGACCGGGCTGAGCGTGCCTGTAGAGTTCGGGGAGATGCTTTCGCGGCTTGAGGGGTTTGAGATTACGTGGATTCAGCTTTCCGGAGGTAGACACTGTTCTGTGGCTGGCCAGTCTGAGACACATTTCCAGGAACTTCTGAATCTGCGCGTCAGGCAGTCCGAATAGGCGAGCGCGGGCTTCTTGAGAATGGTTTCTAAAAAGAGAAAACAGCAGGGCATGGATTGTTTCAATGTCAAAATCCAGCAGTGACGCTTCAGTTGTCTCGAATTCCGGCAAGGGGACTTTGTGGCCTGACTTGGCTTTGGGGGTTGACAGCCCCAACTGCTTGATCAGCCGCGTCGTCGTATCGTGCAGCTGTTCGTTTTGGGCGCCGTCGCTAGTTTCCCGGGACCGATTTTTCTTTCTTGCCCTTCGCTGATGCAGGGAGGCCTCTTCTCGTCCTTCAAGAGCTGCCCAAACGCCGATCGGCAAATTCTTCAGATGCTCTCTAAGGTGCGAGTAGCAGGCGATATCCTGGGTATGAACGTATGACTGCAGGGTGATGTCGGGATCGAGGTGGCCAGCCAGTGTGCTAATGGCGTAGATAGCTTCGCGGGGTAGAAGATCGTTTCTGAAAAACGCATGGGGGCGAGTAGTGCTTGGTGAAAGCAAATCGAGAAATATGTTCGAGAGACATCCGTGGCGGAGCGTGTAGGCCACAACCGCCGAATCCCCGGTAATATCGCGCAACAAGTCTGTTAGCGGCCCGAAGAACTCCTTCGACGAGATTTGAGTGTTTACGCCCAGGCTGGGCGTGAAAATCACAGCATTGCGCCGGTTGGAGTCCCTGAATACAAACAGTCGCCGGTAGAGAAAGGCCTGGAACTCCTCCAACTCCTCGGGCTTCAGGAACCATGTCAGTGGGATCTGGCGCACAGCCGAGGGCGTCTTGAGGACTTCCCGGGAGGTGGCATGCATGTAGAGGACTGGTTCGGCTGACCCCTTTGCAAGACGGTTAAGTGGCGCGCCCTGGATGTGCCGGTACTCCAGACCAATCAGCTCGTTGGGTCTAAGCCCGACCCGAAACATCAGCATGGCGATGATCCGCATCACTTGCAACTGGTGGCTTGGCTTCCCCGCGGCGGCCAACACCTCCATCAAACGTTGATAATCGCGCTCTGAAACAAGAGCGGACCGGCTTCGGACGGTCAAATCGATTTCGCCATCGATCGCGGCTGGTGGGGCATCAAAACTGATCATCAGAAAACGGTGGAAATCCCTCAGGTTCCCGACCGCCTTTGTTCGATCAATCGCGGAATCAAGGCTTTCGATGATCTCGTCGTAGAAGTTCTCCCACTCACTCGGGCCCATCCCTTCGATCGATAGCTCGGCACCCAGCGCAATTAGTGCTTGGCCGAGGCGGCTGGTGTACCGGCGAGCCGACGAACACCGGATGCGCCCCTGATTCTTGGAGGGTTGCTTCAGCTTCCAGAGGATCCAGCTGAAGAAAGCGTACAGCAGGGGCGCCATGTCCGCTTTCCGCTTCTCGAGCACCGCCTCGATGCGCTTAACGGCCGGTCCGTTCTTGTCCGCTTTTTTCAGGTTTCCCGGCTCACCGAGATTCTGCTGCAGAACCTTCAGCAGACCCTCCTGAAGGCGAAAAAACGCCGCCTTGTCACCCTTGTACTGCACCTTTTGCCGCTCAACTGTCGCCAAGCCGGCTGTGGTGTCGGACGCTTCCGCTTCGGGATTGGGGGTATCAACAATCAAATCGAACTGATAACGCCACCAGGTCCGCTCGCTCATGGACTGGCCATTTCCGATGTGCCGGAGGAAATTGACCAGGACGGGCGGCAAATATAGTGATGTTCGTGCAGTGGCTGCCCTGAAAAGCTCTGTGGGGGTGGTTACAGCCGCAGAGCGCAGCTCCGCTCCGGATATCGGAAGCCTCCTGAGGTACTTGAGGTAGTGCCTCAGGGCATTCTGTACTTTGGTGCGGGCGAGAACTGCGCGCCTCTCCTCAGCCTCATTTGCCGCACGCCACCGCGTGACGAGGCCCAACGTCACCGGGTCCAGAATCCAGCGCCGGACCGGCGCGTCAAAGTTGCTCCCCGGCCTGGCTGGCTCACCATCGTCATCGGGCTCACGATCATCGAGCGGAAACGAAACCCAGGCCAGCTCCCCATGCGCGTGAAGTCCGTCGCAGACCTCAGCGAGGAAATTCCGGTAGAGGCTCTGGTTCAGGAGACCGCCGTTGGCGATCGCCGAAAAGACAATTCGGCCCAGAGTGCGCAAACGATGATTGTGCTCTCTCTCGGCCTTTTTCTTTTCAGCTCTCCTGTTCTCAGCTTTCTTTTGCTCCTCAGATTTCTCTTTCCCTTTCTTTTTGGATTTCTTTCTGTTTTTCTCCCGTTCAATCGTCACAGGGTGTACAGGGGCATTCAGGTTCTCCCTCACATCGATCAGGAATCGTTCGATCAATACTTCCAACTCGCTGACTAAAGTCATTGCATTGCCTGCCAGCGGGGACTTGTCGCGCTGGATGTAAGTAGCCGGCGGCGGCAGATAGACAGAGCCGGCCGTGGCAGCCTCAAGCTGCTTAAGACGTTTTCTCAGGTGCTTTCGCGCGGCCTTCCAGTGCTTCGGCTCGATAGCTGACTGAACTTGCTGTACCAAGGATTCGCAATGATCTCGCGACAGCCCGGCCCCACGTCGTTTAGCGACAAGATCCGGGGCAACCTTCCCCAGTAAATGCTCAACTGTCGCAAGGGCGCGCTGCTCGGTCCGTAGACGCGCCTGCCGGCGCTCTTCAGAGGTTCTTTTCATCACTGGCTCCCCGGCAGCACTTCCCACCCAAGCTCTTCCCAAATTGACTTGAGGGCTGGCTCGGCCGCCTCTCGCATCACCACTGGAGACATTGCGCTGTGCCGGGCGTAGGGCTCGGCGCCAATGCCACCATGCCCCATCCACGCGTCGACAATTCCGCCGTCAACGCCTTTCTCGCGAAGCCGAGTTCGCAGATAGTGACGATGGGAGTTCGGCGCAAACGGATAGGTGGGCAGGTACTGCCCGAGGCGCCGCTGATTGACCTGCTGAATCGACGCCCCCTCACCAATGAATCGGAACGCGGCTTCGCGATTCACATCCCCGAAGATGGGGCGCGTCGCCGAGTCGACGTATTTCAGGTAGGTTTCGATTTGCTTCTGGACCGGCTCAATAAGCCAGACAACACGGGCCCCGTACTCGTCACTGGAGTCCTTGTCGATCACGCCCAGAAAACCCGAGCGCGCGGCGTACAACGGAAGCTCGATTGGGTCGCGTACCGCCCGTATCCCTGTTAACCACTGCACCTGCCGTATGACGTAGGCAGTTAAAGCATTGTGGATCTCGATCCAGCGCGAGGCGGTGCGGCGTCCACGCTCTCCCATGAGGCCGTCAATTTGCTCCTTCATCGACTGAACGAACGCGATGATGCTTTCACGATACGGAACCGCCGCCGAACCAATGTCGGGATCTAGTGACCGCAGCACCCTAATTCGCCGGGTCCCCTCCAGCTCCGGCCGTTCAGATTTAGCACCCCAAAGCCGCCTGTACTGGTGCTGAAGGTAGGCGCTCTGAGTCGAATGGTAATAAAGCCTGGGATCATTCGATCTGCGATGACGGTAGCTAATTAACAGACTCTCGGCCATATCGCCATCAAGCGCGTAGATCGCGCTCGAAAGGAACTGACTGATCCGATTGAGCGTCAGGTGAGTGTGGTGGACGTCATTGAGTTTCGATATCCGACCCTGCAGCTTTGTGGGCAGTTGATCAGTCGGTCCAAGCGAGTCTCCACATAGCAGACCGCTTTCGAGGCGTCGACTGGCGAGCTCCACGATCCGCTTACCAATCGGCAGGTGGGTGGGAATCTTCAGGTAGTAATGATTGGCAGGCCTTCTGAAATGGTGGCGCATCTCCGAATTGGGCTGCCAACAGTCGGGTAAGCGTGCAACAGGCATTACGAATTCCGAATATTCGGCGACCACCCCTAACGCCGGTGGCCGGCGCGGCACCTTTGAATGCGTGCTCCAGACCCGCACGTCGCGCAGGTCCTCCGCCGTGCATCCGGTCACTACCATGAACCCCAGCAGTGTGTCGAGCGTCCAGTCCAGATCAGAATCCTTTGGAGGGGCCACTGGGCCTCGTGGGTGCAGCAGAGGAGCCAGCGCCGGTTCGTGAAGCATTTCACGCCGGTTAGGCGCCTGTTGCTGGCTCGTCTTGTATGCGCGCGCCCTTAGTATCAGGCGCTGCTGGGCCTGGTACTCGCTAAGTCCACGAGAGGGAAATTCCGGGTTGCGCGACGAGGGAAACTCGGCATAGAGAGTCTCTCGGGTCGTTTCGTGCTCGGGCGGAAGGCCCTCGACCTGCAACTCGACGCGGGTATCCGCATCCGGGCGCTCATCTACCACGGCGTGGCGGCGGGTGGCACCATCCTCCATATCGGCATGAACAGTAGTCCTGGTTCCACTCTTCCGCTGCCCGCCACCCTGTCGTGTGCGGGGCTCCCGGTCATCCCTGACATCGCGCAGGAGGGGCAGAAGTCCACTCACGACCCTCCAATCCTTTCTCGGCAGAGGGCGCTTGGAATGCAGAAGCATCTCCAGTTGGCGGCACAGCGACCCAGGACTGGTAGAGCGCAGGATTATCGAGCTGATCCGGGGATCTGAGTACGACCCGCGCGAAACCCTCCTGCAGGAGCGCCCGGCAGTGGCTGGCGGGGACCGATACCCATCGTGGACGATGTGGTACTCACGTAGCGCTACAGCGACCAAAAACAGTGCCTGGAGCTTGCCGGCGATCTCGGTTTGTTGCGCAACTGGCTGGGTGGCCAGCGCGGCAAAAACCGGGTAATCGGTGATGCAGCCCCGGCTGGGCTTCGTCGAGAGAGAGTCGCCGCTGGTCGGCGCTCGAGCGGCCAATTGCCTCATACTCGGCACGAGCCATATGGC
>JAVVFH010000221.1:0-5970 GCA_032250585.1 Lysobacterales bacterium | reverse complement strand
TGCCGCTGGGCATCGCCGCGGCGATCTACTTAAGCGAATACGCGCCGGAGAACTGGTTCACGCGGGCGATCAACCTGGCGATCATCAACCTGGCGGGCGTGCCCTCCATCGTCCACGCACTGTTCGGCGTCGGCGCATTCGTGATTTTCTTCCAGTTCGGCACCAGCATCCTGGCGGCCAGCCTGACGCTGGCCATCATGACCCTGCCGGTGGTCATCGTCGCCACGCGCGAGTCTCTGCAGGCGGTGCCGATGGCCTTTCGCGAAGCCTGCTGGAACATGGGCGCGACGCGCTGGCAGACCATCCGCCGGGTGGTGCTGCCAAATGCCGTGACCGGCATTCTGACCGGCGTGATCCTGGAGGTTTCCAGGACCGCCGGCGAGACGGCCCCGATCATGTTCACCGGCGCGGCGTTTTTCCTGCCCCTGCTGCCGCAGAGCGTGCTGGACCAGACCATGGCGTTGTCGCTGCACCTGTTCGTGGTGGCCACCCAGGTGCCGAACATGCCCGAACAGTTGCCGTTCGGGGTCGCGCTGGTGCTGATCTCGATGGTGCTGCTGATGAACAGCCTGTCGATCGCGCTGCGCATGTACCTGCGGGGCCAGAAGAAATGGTGAGTGCTGCGCCCGGCGCGGGTGGCTCGGAACGGGTGAAACTCGGCTTTCGCGACGTCGGCGTCCGTTACGGCGATGAGACGGTTTTGCAAGGGGTGAATTTCGACATTCACGAGCACGAGATTTTCGGCATCATCGGCCCGTCGAATTCGGGCAAGACGTCGTTCCTGAAAGCCATCAACCGGATGGACCTGTTCGACCCGCGCATGGCGGTGGACGGGGAAATCACGTTCAACGGCCGGGACGTGCGCAAGGTGCGCAACGTTTACGGTCTGCGGCGCCGAATCGGGGTGGTTTTTCCGCTGCCGGTGGGCCTGCCGCTGTCGGTCTACGACAACGTGGCGCTGGCGCCGCGCCTGGCCGGGCGCCAGGAAAAGCGCGAGCTCGACGTGGTCGTCGAACGCTGCCTGCGGCGCGCCGCGCTCTGGGACGAGGTCAAGGACCGGCTCAACACCCTCGGCAGCTTGCTGTCGGGCGGGCAACAGCAGCGCCTGACCATTGCGCGCGCGCTTTCGCAGGACCCCGAGGTATTGATGCTTGACGAATTTTCGATCGCCGTCGATCCCGTGACGACCATGCGCATCGAGGACGTGCTCAAGGAGCTCAGAGAGGAAGTGACCATCGTGCTGGTGACCAACCTGGTCCAGCAGGCGCGGCGCCTGGCCGATCGCACGGCCTTTTTTCTCGGCGGGGACTGCGTGGAAGTCGGCGTCACCGAGGACCTGTTCACCGGCCAGGTGCAGGACCAGCGTACCCGCGACTACGTCGAAGGGCGCTTCGGCTGATGGCAGGTCAACCGGACCCACAGCAGGCCAGGCTGGCGATCAGCACCCGCGGCCTGAATCTCTGGTACGGCACCTTCCAGGCCCTGTTCGACATTGACCTCGACATCCGCCGGGGCATCATCACTTCCATGATCGGCCCGTCGGGCTGCGGCAAAAGCACTTTTCTGCGCAGCGTCAACCGCATCAACGAGCGCCTGGGCTACGTCCGCATCACCGGCACGATCGAGGTGCTGGGGAACGACATCTGCGACCCCGGCGTGGAACTGGTACAGGTGCGCAAGCAGGTCGGCATGGTATTCCAGCGGCCCAATCCCCTGCCGATTTCGATCCGCGAAAACGTGCTGTTCGGGCACCGGATACACAACAGCGGGCGGAAAACCACGCGCGCGCAGGACGACGAAATTGTCGAGCGCGCGCTGGGCCAGGTGCTGCTCTGGGACAAGGTCAAGGACCGCCTCGACCGCAAGGCCACCAGCCTGTCGCTGGAAGAACAGCAGAAGCTGTGCATTGCGCGCCTGCTGCCGGTCAAGCCCGGCGTGCTGCTGATGGACGAGCCCTGCTCGGCGCTCGACCCCAAGGGCACCGAGGCGGTCGAAGAGCTGATCTGGGAACTGCGCGGCCGGTACACCATCCTGATCGTCACGCACAACATGGCCCAGGCCCGGCGCGCCAGCGAAGAATGCGTGTTCATGCTGATGGGCAAGGTGGTCGAGCATGCCGACACCGGCGAGATGTTTGTCACGCCCCGCAACCCGCAGACCGCTGATTACATCGAGGGCCGTTACGGCTAAGCCTCGCCGAGGTACTCCGCGTAAGCGCTGAGGTACTTGGTTGCATCGTCGGGGGCAATGACGACCGCGGTCCCGCTGGCGGTCGCGCCGGTCAGCCGTGCAGCGTGCAGCAGGGCGCCGGTGGTCGGTCCGACCATGATGCCCTCCGTGCGGGCCAGTTCGATCCCGGTTTCGAAGGCATCGCGGTCGTCGACCTCAATGATGCCGTCGATCAGCGAATAGTCGAGGATCTTTGGTTTGTGTTCGTCCGGCAGGTTGGAGATTTTCTTGATGCCCGACAGTTTGTGGTTTCGCGAGCGCGGCTCGATGCCGATGATTTGGATGTCCGGGTTCTGTTCCTTCAGGTAACGGCCGACCCCGGTGATCGTTCCGCAGGTGCCAAAAGCGGCGAAGAAGTAGTCGATGCGCCCTTCGGTCTGCTGCCAGATCTCGGGGCCGGTGGTGCAGTAATGGGCCTCGACGTTCAGGGCGTTTTCATACTGGTTGGGACTGACATAGCGGCCTTTGAAAGCCAGGCTTTCGACCAGGCTCTTGACGACGCCGCGTGCGCCTTCGGTCGGGAACAGCGGGCAGAGTTCGTCTTCGACTTCCAGCAGTTCCGCGCCCAGAAAACGCAGCAGTATTTTTTTCTCTTCCGGCGTACCGTCGGGAACAGCCAGCTCGATAGGAATGCCGCGGGCGTTGGCGATCGCGGCCAGCGCGATGCCGGTGTTGCCCGCCGTCGGCTCGGCGATCACCTGGCCCTCCTGCAACGCCAGGCCCTTGAGTAAATACAGTGCCGTGCGGTCCTTGATCGAGCCAAAGGGGTTGAAGGATTCCAGCTTGACGAAGAGCTCGAATGCGGGGGAGCGGTTGAAGCGCGGGCCCAGGCGCACCATCGGGGTCGGATTGTCCGGGTTCGCGATCAGGTCAACCACGCTGTCGTAGACGCGCCGCGGTCTGCCCGCCGGCGGAGCCGTGGTTAAGCTGCGGCGCGCGAGCCCGTCCTTATCCGCCTCGTCCAGGGGCAGTGCGGGCGCGGCATTGGTTTCCGGCTTCATCGAGCGGCTCTCCAGGTTCCGGGCTTGGCCGGGGCGCACGGACCCGCCGTCCGCCCGGCCCTGCCGTTGCGGTTTTGTGTGGTTGTTCCGGGGTTCGAGTCAGTTGCTACACACACCGCAGGGCAGGCCCGCGCCCATACAGGCGCAGCAGCGACAGCAATGCATGTGGTTTGACCAAGCCATAACAAAGGAGATTAGCCCGCACAAATGATTCATGTCAACCGCAAGCCGGGGACGCTACGCGACACGGTCGCGCGGATTGGCTATTCTTTGCGGCCCAGGCGCAACACAACGAGGCTCCGCCGTGCACAAGTCACCGGTCAAAACCAACGAAATCCTGGAAGGCGTCCGCTATGAAATCCGCGGTGAGCTGGCTGCGCGGGCCACTGAGATGGAGCGCCAGGGCTACGAGATCATTTCCCTGAATATTGGCAACCCCGGCCGTTTCGGTTACCGCACGCCCGAGACGATGCGCCTGGCGATGATCGAAAACCTCAACCAGAGCGAGGCCTATTGTCACCAGAAAGGGATATTTCCGGCCCGCGAAGCGGTGGTCATGCAGCAGCAGGAGCGTGGCGTGCTGGACGTCAGCGCCGAGGACGTCATCATGGGCAACGGCGTCAGCGAGTGCATCGATCTTGCCCTGCGGGCGTTGCTCAACAGCGGCGACGAGGTATTGATTCCCAGCCCCGACTACCCCCTGTGGAGCGCCTCGGTTGCACTCAATCACGGCCGGCCCGTGTACTACAACTGCAAGCCCGGCGATGGTTTCCAACCCGACCCGGACGAGATTCGCAGCCTGATCACGCCGCGCACGCGGGGCATCGTGCTGATCAATCCCAACAACCCGACCGGCGCGGTCTACAGTCGCGAGCTGCTGCAGGAAATCGCAGCGATTGCCGAGCGGGCGGGGCTGATCGTATTCGCGGACGAGATCTACGACCAGATGCTGTACGACGAGGCGGTTCATGTGCCGATGGCGACGCTGGTGCACGACACGCTGTGCCTGAGCTTCAACGGTTTGTCCAAGGTCTACCGGGCCTGCGGTTACCGGGTCGGCTGGATCGTGTTCAGCGGCGAGCGCGAGAACGCGGGCGAATACCTGCACGCGATGGAGTTGCTCGCCTCGCTGCGCCTGTGCGCCAACGTGCCCGGGCAATGGGCTGTGCAGACCGCGTTGGGCGGCTACCAAAGCATCGGTGAACTGATCGTGCCGGGCGGGCGTTTGTACCAGTCCCGGCAGGCGGTCATCGACGGAGTACAGGCCAGCCGTTACCTGTATCTGCACCGGCCGCAAGGCGCGATGTACGCGTTTCCGCGTGTCGATACGGAGCAGATACCGGATTTCCATGATCAGCGCTTCGCGCTGGAACTGCTGGAGAAGAAACACGTTCTGATCGCCCCGGGCGGCAGCTTCAACGTGCCCTACCGGGACCATTTCCGCATCACCACGCTGCCTGATGAGCAACAGTTGGAGGTGGTGTTCGAGCGGATGGAAGAAGTCCTGGACGCGATGGCCGGCTAGGGAGAATCCCCCGGGGGGGCTGCGCCCGGCAAGGTCAGTTCGACGCTTTCCACGCCCGACGGCAACAGCCGGTGGGCGCGATCCAGGCTGTTTTGCGCCAGCTCGCGCTGACCGCTGCGGTAGAGCGATTCAGCCAGCGCGAGGTGAAAGCGGTAATCATCGGTTTTCAGGCGAATGGCGCGCTCGAGCAGATCGATCGCCTCGGCATGGCGATTCTCTTCGTTGGCCACGCGGGCGAGGTGCAGCAGATAATAGGGGTTGCTGCGCCGGTTTTTCTCGACCCTGGCCTGGATGGCTTCGGCGGCTGCAAAATCACCCTGCTCGACGTAGATGATCTGGAGGTTGTTAAGTGCCGTTGACTGCCCGCTGTCCAGGCGCAGTGCCTCCAGGTATGCCAGGCGCGCGTCTTCGGTCTGGCCGTTGCGTTTGAGGACAACGCCGAGGTTCGACCAGGTGTACGCCAGCCCTGGATGGGTCAGGATGGCTGCCCGGAAGTAGGCGTAGGCGCGAGGCAGGTCGGAATCGACCAGCGCGTCGGCTCCCAGGTTGTTGAAATACTGCGCTTGCGCTTCGGCGTCGCTGATGCGCCGGACGTCCGCGTGCGGCGCCTGCCCGGTGCGACTGATGTCGATCGTGTATTGCGAACCCCTGTGCCGGACCACCGCGTTCACGTGCATCGTGACCAGCACGGTTTCCTTCACGCTGTTCCATTCCGGCTGCACTTCGACCTCCTGGTACCAGGCATCCAGGCCGGCTTCGCGGGCCATCGCGATGAACAGGCTGGAAAAGGTCAGGCAATTGCCTTTCCGGGCTGCGAAGGCTTCCGCGGAGGTCAGGGTCACGAGTGGGTCGTACTCGAAGTTCAACACACCGGGATCGAGCGTTGCATGGGCCAGGGCCCAGGCCTTTTTTTCAGGATGGATGGCCGCTTTCACGTAGCGGTTGACGAAAGCGGTCATGGCGTCCGAAACTTCCAGTAACCGGGTTTCCGGCAGTACATAGGGCGCCTGGTGACGAAGTCGGGGGATCGCGGTGTTCGTGACCGGCAGGTGGGTACAGGCGCTCAGCGCCAGTGCCAGCGCGGTGCTGGACAACACGCCGCGCGCTGCAATCGGTAGCTGTAGCGAAGTCGACATCAAACGTATTGATCACGGCTTTGGCTGTGGAGTTCCATCATACGCTTCAGGCATTTACCCGGGGCCTTGATTTTGCAGA
>JAVVFH010000220.1:0-5971 GCA_032250585.1 Lysobacterales bacterium | reverse complement strand
TGCCAGGCGCGCGAGTGCAGGACTAGCCATGCTAATTCAAGCGAGTGCAACAACGCAGATGGCCGCTTATTGCCTTGCCCGGAGGGAGCCCCGCATACGCACCAATGCGGCGTTGCAGTCCTTGGCAAGGGCGCGCCATTCCCGGCGGACTGCGCCTTGCCTTGGCGCGTATGCGGGGCTCTGAAAGCGTCATAAGATGCGTGACAGGACAGTAGTCAGGCCCATGACGGATTCCGATCATCGAGTTACGGCCCTGGTGTTGGCGGCGCGGCGTCCCGGTGTGGTTGACCCGTTGACGGCAGGCGGCCCGGTCAGTCATAAGTGCATGCTGACGATTCACGGCCAGATTATGCTCGAGCGGGTGATTTCGGCGTTGCTAAGCTGCGGTTTCTGCCGACATGTCTGCGTGTCCATCGATGACGCGTCCGTGTTGCGCGACGGTGAGCAGCTGTGCCAGTGGCTGGACGCCGGGCTGGTTTCCGCCGTCGCTGCGGAAGGCAACCTGGCGGACAGCCTTTACAGCGCGGCGCAGCGGATACCCGATGAAGACTGGCCGCTGTTGATCACGACCGGCGACAACGCGCTGCATACGCCCGGACTGATTCGCGAGTTCGTTGCCGGGGCCTTCGCCGAGCCCTGCGATGCGGCGCTCGGTGTGACCCGCGAGCAGGTCGTGACTGCAGAGATTCCCGACGCCGGCCTGCATTGGCACTGGCTGCGCGACGGCGGTTTTTCGGCCTGCAACCTGTTCCTGCTGCACAACCGCAAAAGCCTCGCGGGCGTGGAAATATTCCGCGGTGGCGGTCAGTTCGGCAAAAAACCGTGGCGTATCCTGAAAGCTTTCGGCGTGCTGCCATTTTTGCTCTACCGGTTCAGGCTGGCCACCACCGAGGGCCTGTTTCGCCGCGTCAGCCGCAACCTGGGCCTGCAGCTGAGGCCGGTCTTTTTGCCTTTCCCTTTCGGCCCGATCGACGTGGACAACCCGAAGTCCTTCGCGCTCAGCGAACGGATTCTGGCGCAGCGGGAGGCGCCCGCTGCGCGCGATTGATCCGGAAATTCGCGTTCGCCCGGTGTGCGGTTTCTCTTCGCTCCCTTGCCTTCACGATCCTCCCGATCGAGGCGGGTCGGGGCTCAGTTCGGCGCGCAGCAGCGGCCAGGTGGCGCTCAGCCAGAAACCCGCGAGCAGCCACGAGCCGATCACATCGCTCGGCCAGTGCACGCCCAGTGCCACGCGGCTGACGCCGACGGCCAGCGCCAGTGCAGCGCAGACAGCAAGCGTCAGCGCCCGGCTGGCGGAGGTCAGCATCGGCAGCACAAGAGCGGCCAAAACATAGATCAGCACAGCGCGCGCCGCGTGGCCACTGGGAAAGCTCAGGCTTGCGGTTTCCACCAGCGACACCGGCCAGTCGGGCCGTGGCCGGCCGATGAGTTCCTTCAGCAGCGGGATCAGCAACAGATAGATCGCGATGACGGCGCCGAGCTTCAATGCCCCGGCCCGCCCGGCCCGGCGCCAGGTCAGCGCCACCAGCGACGCACCCAGCAGCAGCACGAAGGGGCCGCTGCCCGCATGGGTGATGCCCTTTGTTGCTGTCGTCAGCATCGCCGGCCCGATGAGCCGGTCCGGGTTCTGATCGCTCCGGAACAGGGCCAGGCCCCCGTTATCGAAAACGACCAGACATCCTTCGTTGACCAGTACAACCCAGGCTATGGCTGCGGTGAGCCAAAGCAAGGCCGGCAGGTACGGCGGCAGTAAGCGATTCGGGTGCATCAGGGTGATTATCCCGGCCGCCGGGCGGCCTGTCTCGTTTTTCTCCGGCGGTTCCCGGGCTTCCGACCCGATCGAGCAAGGAAAACAGCCGCAGCAAGGTCTACTATGGAGATCCAAACAAGGTACAGATACCGATATGAAGCTTTCATCTCCCGTAGTTTCGACCTTTCTGGTTACTCTCTGTTTCGCGGCCGCACCGCTGGCAGCTGCGCCCGGCATGGAGGAATTGCTTGACCGGGCCATCGCCGGTGAGCACCGCACTGCGGTCGAGCGGGCCCGCGACGCACACCGTCGGCCAAAGGAAACCCTCCAGTTTTTCGGCCTGGAACCGTCAATGACGGTTGTCGAAATCTGGCCCAGCGGCGGCTGGTACACGGCTATCCTCGCACCGGCCTTGCGGCCTCACGGCAGATTCTACGCAGCCGGGTTCGCGATGACGGCCGAGCGTACGCCCGGTTGGCGTAAACAGATGCAGACGGCATTCGCGGAAACGCTCGAAAGCCGCCCGCAAGTATACGACCACGTGGTTGTGACGGAATTGTCAGTGCCGGAGCGGACCACGATCGCACCGCCCGGCAGCGCCGACATGGTGTTGACTTTCCGCAACGTGCACAACTGGATGAAGGGCGATTATGCGCAGGAAATGTTCCGGGTCATGGCGCGGGCACTGAAGCCCGGCGGCGTGCTGGGTGTTGTGGAACACCGTGCCGAGCCGGGAACCGGTATCGAAGCGATGAAACAGTCGGGTTACGTCACCGAAGAGCACGTGATCGCGCTGGCCGCGCAGGCCGGGCTGCAGCTGGAAGGACGTTCCGAAGTCAACGCCAATCCGCGCGACGGCAAGGAGCATCCTGCCGGTGTCTGGACCCTGCCGCCGTCGCTTCGTTACTGTGGCGGCATCCGCGATGCCGCGGAGCAGGAACGATGCCGTGCGAAATACACCGCCATCGGCGAGTCCGACCGGATGACGCTGCGCTTCCGCAAGCAATGAGACCGACAGTCGCCGTCCTGGGTAACTCGGATCCAATATTTTGCACTGCACGATCAGCATCAAGAACCCCGGGCTACCCACTTTCAGGAGTTGTGTTTATGAATTGGTTTTGAATTGTTGCGGTGCAACATAAAAAGACGTATCATGGTGGCATACCCTCTTTATTGCGGAGAACGCCATGACCCAGGTAAACGATTTTTTCAAACCCGATGTTCTTTTTTCAGCCGGCAACCCCTTGCTGACATCCATCCGGCAGGGCCATCAACTGATGTTCGAGACCTTCGACAAAGCGGCTCGTGTGCAGCTCACTTATGCCGAGGAACTGCTGGATGTGAATCGTAAGCAATTCGAGTTGCTGTATGCCGGCAAATCCCTCAAGGAAACCGTAGCCGACCAGCAGGATCTGGCGACCGAGTGGGGCAAGCACGCCGCGAAATGCGTCGGCGATCTGCAGGAAGTGGCAGTCGAATTGCAGGCGGGCGTCAGCGAAGCGGCCAATGACATGGCCACACCGGAAGCGGGCAATACCAGGACGAAAAAAACCAAATCCGCCTGAAACGGCGCCGCCCCGATGGGCCGCCATTGAACACAGGGCCGGCGGGCTGTCTGGCCGCCGGCTTTTTTATTGGGTAGTCCATTCATGCCGCGCATCATCAAGAAATACGCCAACCGGCGACTCTACGATACCGAGACCAGTCGATACATCACGCTGGATGACCTGAAACAGCTGATAGTGGCGGGTGTGCGCCTGCGGGTGATCGATGCGAAAAGCGAGAAGGACATCGGCCGTGAGGTTCTGCTGCAGCTGGTCGCAGAGCAGGAGTCCCTGGGCCAACCCATACTCAGCGAAGCCCTGTTGACCTCTCTGATCCGTTTTTATGATCATCCGCTGCAGAAGCTGGCGTCACGCTATCTCGAAACAGCACTGGGCCAACTGCAGGATCAGCAAAAGCGACTCACCGAGCAGATGCGTGGCCTGATGGAGCCGCCCGCGGATCTGGCCGCCAAACTGACGCGTCAGCAGCTGGATTGGCTGAGTCAAATGCAGCAAAGCTTTCTCACGGTATTGAGTCCGAAAAACAGGAACAGCGAAAAAAAGCAGGAAAACACGAACGACCAATAGCCTGCGACGGCAAGGGTCCCGCCGGCGTTCGCCTGCCCCAGGAACACGGCAAACCAGGAGCAAAGAAGATGAACATTGAAGGAAAAACCATCGCGATCACGGGCGCGGGCGGCGGACTCGGCGCCGCCATGGCGCGCCGCCTGGCCAGCCAGGGCGCCCGCCTCGCCCTGCTCGACTTCCGGACGGAAACCATCGAGGCCCTGGGCGCCGAACTGGAAGCCGAGCTGGGCGTGGGCGCCGGTGCCTGGCTGGCTGTTCCCTGTGACGTGAGCCGGGAAGAGCAAGTCGACCAGGCTTTCGACAACATCGCCGCGCATTTCGGCGCCCTGGACGTGCTGGTCAACAACGCCGGCATCACCCGCGACGCGCTGATGCTGAAATTCAAGGACGGCGAGCGCGTATCGCGGATGTCGCTGGAAGCCTGGAACGCCGTCATCGCCGTCAACCTGACCGGCAGTTTTCTCTGCGGGCGTGCCGCGGCCGAGCACATGATCAAGGCCGGCACGCGCGGCCTGATCGTCAACATCTCGAGCATCTCGCGCCACGGCAACATGGGTCAGGCCAATTACTCCGCCAGCAAGGCCGGCGTCGCGGCAATGGCGGTCACCTGGGCCAAGGAGTTCGCTCGCTACGGAATTCGTGTCAATGCGATCTCGCCGGGTTTCATCGGCACGGAAATGGTGCG
This sequence comes from Lysobacterales bacterium, assembly GCA_032250585.1. Classification (GTDB taxonomy): domain Bacteria; phylum Pseudomonadota; class Gammaproteobacteria; order Xanthomonadales; family SZUA-36; genus JAVVFH01. The sequence goes on along the minus strand of JAVVFH010000220.1, from coordinate 1,404 downwards.
CTCGATGAAGCCGGAAGCACTCGCCAAGCTGACCGCGATGATCCCGGCCAAGCGCGTTGGCGAGCCGGACGAAATCGCGCACACCCTGCAGTACCTGATCGAAAACGACTTCGTCAACGGCCGCAACGTGGAAGTCGACGGCGGCATGCGGCTCTGATCGCCGCCGGCCGTTATTTCATCTGCACATAACGGCCCGGCGCGTCCTCGATCGCCGGCAGCAGGCCTTCGCCCGGGGTCCGGGCGGGAACCTGCGGCCCGGACCGGCGTGACAGCCAGTCGTGCCAGTACGGCCACCAGGAACCTTCGTGGTACTGCGCGCCCTCGATCCAGTCCTCGACCTTTTCCGGCACTTCGGAGTTCGTGTAGTAGTAGTATTTGTTCGCATCCGGCGGGTTGATCACGCCGGCGATGTGCCCGGAGCCGGCCAGCATGAAGGTCACTGGTCCGGAAAAATGCCGGGTCGCCTTGTAGACCGACGGATAGGGTGCAATGTGGTCTTCCTTGCTCGATTGCAGGAACACCGGGACGCGCACCTCCGAGAGCAGCACCGGCAAGCCGTTAAGCTCGATGCCGCCCGGCTCGGCGAGCCGGTTGTTCAGATACATTTCGCGCAGGTAGAAGCTGTGCATCGCCAGCGGCATCCGGGTCGAGTCGTTGTTCCAGTACAGCAGATCGAACGCCCCCGGTGAGCGGCCCAGCAGGTAATTGTTGATGACGAAGCTCCAGATCAGGTCGTTCGACCGCAGCATGTTGAAGGTGGTCGCCATGTTGCCGGAGTCGAGGTAGCCGCGCTTTTTCATCTTCTTTTCGAGGCTTTCCAGCTGGGCCTCGTCGACAAAGACCGTCAGGTCCCCCGCTTCGCTGAAATCGACCTGGGTGGTGAAAAACGTCGCCGAACGGATGCGGCTGTCGCCGGTAATGCCCATCTGCGAAAGCGCGCAGGCGAGCAGCGTGCCGCCGATGCAGTAGCCGATGGCATTCACTTCACGCTGACCGGTGGCCGCCTCGATGGCTTCCAGTGCCTCGAAAATGCCCTCGTTCATGTAGTCTTCGAAGGTTTTGTGGGCCAGCGTTTCATCCGGGTTGATCCAGGACACCACGAATACCGTGTAGCCTTGCGCCACCGCCCAACGGATGAAGGAGTTTTTCGGGCTGAGGTCGAGGATATAGAACTTGTTGATCCACGGCGGGTAGATGACCAGCGGCCGCTGGTAGACGGTTGCGGTGGTCGGCGCATATTGAATCAGTTGAATCAGCTCGTTTTGGTAAACCACTTTGCCGGGCGTGGTGGCGATGTTCCGGCCGATTTCAAACTGGCTCTCGTCGACCATGCTGATTTTCAGTTTGCCTTTGCCTTCCACCAGGTCCGCGACCAGATTCTTCATGCCTTTAGCGAGGTTGGCG
>JAVVFH010000021.1:0-26707 GCA_032250585.1 Lysobacterales bacterium | reverse complement strand
CCAGATAGCGCCGTATGAGGCCTTTGTCGGCCTTGTTCAGGCGGATGTAGTGGAAGCGCCGCAGTTCGCCGGCGATCCACGCATAGGCGGCCGTGCGGGCCGGGGCTTCGATACCGAGGGGCTGGGCGCCCTCAAGGAACGCGCGAACTTGCTCCAGCGTCTGGAGCCCTTGGGTCTTGAGTGTCACGATCATCCTCCGATGATCCCAAACTCCAGACCGCATTCAGGCTCACTTCACGTTGGAATCACCTTCCTCCTTCAGGCTCATCTGTCATTGGACAAGGCTCACGATTTCCCAGTTGATCACGTCGTAATTGTGGACTGTGACGTTCCTGAAGCCGACGGCTTTTTGCAAGGACTCGCAGGTCGGCGCAGTGATTGCACCGAGCTTCAGCAGCGCTGAAAAGACATCGCCCATGGTCGTGGGTGCTGGAGTATCGGATGTGCTGATCACGTGACTGCCGATATCCACGCACAGCTGAACGGCCCGTGTGAGATTCAGGACCAGTATGTCCTGGATATCCGGATCCTCAACGAGGCGCTCGACGTTTGAGGGGGTCTTGTCCTCCACGCGCTGAACACAGCGGCGAAGGGATTCGAGCTTTTGCGCAACGATCACTTGATCCATGTATTGCGCCTTTCGGTCAGTATACGCTGCTGCAGGGGTACGAAATCGGCCGTATTGATCAGGTGTTTCGTCAACAGACGCGCAAATGACGTATCGCTTCCCAAAAGCCGCTTGCCCTGCAGCACCTGGCCCAATACGGGTTCGGCCGCAAAATACAGATCAACGATGTCCACGGGACGGCCGAAATGCACGCCGATCCGTTCAATCAATTCCTGCTGCAGGCTGCTGCTTATCGGGGAATCGGACAGCAGGCCCAGATCGATGTCGCTCTCTCCGACGGCATCGCCCCTGGCTTGAGAGCCGAACAATATGGCCAGCTCGATTTGGGGATAGCCCGATAAGAGCCGGGTCAACTCTTTGTCCAGTGTGTCCATCCGGACATTGTAGCTCGACAGGGGTCAAATGTGGGTGGCCCCGGGAATTCCGGACAGCCAACGTCGTGCGCAAGTTGGAGTTCAGTGATCTTGCAGCGCCGCAGGCTTGTCAATCGCCGCGTACACCAGCGAACTGAAAAGCGCCGCATCGAGCCGCTGGCTGGGGAGGGTTTGTGTCATGACGAGGCCGATGAGGCGCTCGGCCGGGTCTGCCCAGTAGGTGGTCGCATAGGCGCCCCCCAGCCGTACTGGCCGGTCGCTCCGCCAGGAGCGCGGCGGAGGCCGCCGGGGCCGTCCGCATAGACCGTGGCCAGCCGCGAACGCTCGGAAGCCGGCACGAAGAACCAGCTGTCGTTCATGCCAAGCGGGCGGAAGATGCGGTCACGAAAAAACGCATCCAGGGATTGACCGGAAACGCGCTCGATGATGCAGCCGAGCAGATCGGTGCTGTAACCGCAGACGAAGCGCGCCCCGGGTTGTGCCACCAGCGGCAGCTGGCCCAGTCGATCCACGCTCGTGCAGATCGGCTCGTTCTTGTCCGCGAAGTACCAGCCAAAACCGGCGGCAGGGCCAACTGGCCTGCTTCGACGAGCATCATCGCCGCGACACTGGTCACCGCTTTGGTCTGCGAGGCGATGCGAAACAGCGTGTCCACATACCGCTCGATATCGTCTTTCTCATAAGGCCCGTTCCTTTTCGGTGCTGCGAAACCGCAGTCGCGGCCTGAGCCGTCGTTGTGAAACGGTATTGTAAACGCGTCCCCTGGCAGCCGGCACCCCCGGTCGATGCAAATGCTGCAAGCTCCGGGGAGCTTCATACGCTAAGATAAAAATCCATCCCGAACCAGAGGAGACTACCTACGGTGACACTGAACGAGCAACAGCAAAAAACGTTCGAGGCGCAGGGATTTATCGTAATACCCGGCTTTTTCGAAGCTCGGGAAATGAACCGTGTCACTGCCTGGCTGGATGACTTGCAGCAACGCTCACCGCAAGAGGGGAAGGAGGCCAGGTACTACGAACGCAGCCCCGTTACCGGCCAGAACCTTCTGGTGCGTGCCGAGCATCTGCTCGGGGACCACAATCCCGCGATGACGGAACTGCTGCTGTCGCCAAAGACCATGCAGTGCCTGGCGGATCTTTTCGGGGAGCCCGCCCTGCTGTTCAAGGAAAAAGTCAATTACAAGCTGCCCGGCTGCCGGCCGGATAAATTGCACCAGGACCAGGCGGCCGGCTGGAATGAGTACAGCGATTTTTTCATCTCCATGGCCATCGTCGTGGATCCAAATCGCAAGGACAACGCCGCGCTGAGTTTCATGCACTCCGGCAATTATGAAAAAAAGCTGATGACCGAGGAATGGCAGCCGCTCACCCACGATGACCCGCCCTACCAGCCGGAAGACGAATACTCGCTGCTCGAGGCCGACCCCGGCGATGTCGTTTTTTTCAACTCCTATGTGCCCCACGGCTCACCGGCGAACACCAGTGATCGCCGCCGCTGCAATGTCTACCTGACCTTCAACAGGAAATCCGAGGGTGATATGCGCGAACGCTATTACGCCGACAAGTGGGCGGTGTATCCGCCCAATGACCCGGGGCACGCGCGTCCGGATGACGCTTATCGCGTATGACTTCGTGCATGCGTGGCGGACAGCGGACGGCTAAAGGTCTTTCTTCAGACTGAACTTTCGGTGCTCGATGCGCCGGCGGTCGGCCTCCGGCTCGCTCAGGGGCGCGACTTCCCGTAGTGACTTGAAACAGCGCCCGACCAGGCGCTGATACTCCGCGGTGCCCTGACTTTTCCACGCCACCTCGGCATCGTCCAGGGCGCGGATGATTTTCGCCGGCGAACCGGCCACCAGGCTACGCGGCGGGCAGGAAAAGCCGCTTTTGACGAAGGCGCCGGCGCCGATGATGGACTCCTCGCCGATATCGGCCTCGTCCATGACCACCGCGTTCATGCCGACCAGCACATTGCGACCGATATGGCAGCCGTGCAGCACTGCGCCATGGCCGATATGACCATCGACTTCGACGATGCAATCCTTGTTGGGAAAGGTGTGCATCACGCAGGTGTCCTGCAGGTTGGAGCCGCTGTGCATGATCACCCGCCCGAAATCACCGCGCAGCACCGCGTTGGGCCCGACATAACAGGCCGGCCCGATCTGAGCGTCACCGATCAGCACCGCCGTGGGGTGCACGAAAGCCGAGGGGTCGACCACCGGGATGATTCCGTCGATGCTGTAGCTGGGCATGTCGCTGGTTTGTGGCGGCGGGAAAGGAAATGATACACAACTTTCAATCAATCGCGACATTTTGTATCCTGTCTCGCTGGTCTGCAATACAGCGAACCCCATCCCGAGACGGCCGAGCAGGAAAACTTCATGGCGTTCAATACCCTTTTATTTGAGGTGCAAGACGGAGTCGGCACACTCACGCTGAACCGGCCGCAAAGCCTGAACAGCTTCAATATCGAAATGCACGAGGAAATTCGCGGCGTGCTCAAACAGCTGCGCGAGGATGCCGCGATCCGCTGCGTGTTGCTCACCGGCAGCGGCCGGGGGTTTTGCGCCGGGCAGGATCTTGGCGACCGTTCCGTATCGGCACAGGACGGCCCGATCGATCTCGGCGACTCAGTCGAGAAATACTACAACCCGCTGATCCGCGCGATCATGACCCTGCCCAAGCCGGTCGTGTGTGCCGTGAACGGCGTGGCGGCGGGTGCGGGCGCCAGCCTGGCACTTGCCTGCGACATCGTGCTGGCCGCACGCTCGGCCAGCTTCGTGCAGGTTTTCTGCAAAATCGGCCTGGTGCCCGATTCGGGCGGCAGCTGGAACCTGCCGCGCGCCGTGGGCCTGCCGCGCGCCAAAGGTTTGGCCATGCTGGGCGACAAGCTCAGCGCTGAGCAGGCGGAATCCTGGGGCATGATCTGGCGCTGCGTCGATGACGAGGAATTGCAGTCCGAAGCGGCGCGCCTCGCCCGGCACCTCGCCACGCAACCCACCCGGGGACTGGGCATGATCAAGAAACTGTTGACCGAATCGGCCGGCAACAGCCTGCACCAGCAACTGGAGCTGGAAAAAGAAGCCATGCGCATGCTCGGCCAAAGCCATGATTACCAGGAAGGGGTCGCCGCATTCCTGGAGAAGCGCGCCCCGCATTTCAAAGGCGAATAAACCACCCCCCACCCCGTCACCGGGACACTTGAACCCTACAATGGAAACACTATGAACCAGGCTTTTATCTGCGATGCCATCCGCACCCCCATCGGCCGTTATGGCGGCGGACTGTCGAGTGTCCGCAGCGATGACCTCGCCGCCCTGCCAATCCGGGCCCTGACCGAGCGCAACACCGGCGTCGACTGGCAGCAGGTGGACGACGTCATCTACGGCTGCGCCAACCAGGCCGGTGAAGACAATCGCAACGTGGCGCGCATGGCCGCGCTGCTGGCGGGCCTGCCGGCGGAGGTGCCCGGCGCAACCATAAACCGGCTGTGCGGTTCAGGCATGGATGCCATCGGAACCGCGGCGCGGGCGATCCGCTGCGGAGAAACCCGACTGATGATCGCCGGCGGTGTGGAATCGATGAGCCGCGCGCCGTTCGTGATGGGCAAGGCCGGCAGCGCCTTCAGCCGCAACGTGGAAATGTTCGACACCACCATCGGCTGGCGTTTCGTCAATCGCCTGATGAAAGCCCAGTACGGTATCGACTCGATGCCGGAAACGGCCGAAAACGTCGCCGCCGAGTTCCACGTCAGCCGGGCCGACCAGGATGCTTTTGCGCTGCGCAGTCAGCAGCGCGCCGCCCGGGCGCAGGCCGAGGGTGGGTTCAGCGACGAGATCCTGCCGGTCGAGGTACCCCGGCGCAAGGGCGATGCGCTGCGCGTCGACCGGGACGAGCACCCGCGCGCGGACACCACTTTGGAGGCACTCGCGAAACTGGCGACGCCGTTCCGCGAAAACGGCACGGTCACGGCGGGCAATGCCTCGGGCATCAACGACGGCGCCTGCGCGCTGTTGCTGGCCTCCGAGGCTGCGGCGAAGGACCACGGCCTGACCCCGAAAGCGCGAGTCATCGCCATGGCCACCGCCGGCGTGCCCCCGCGGATCATGGGCATGGGACCGGCCCCGGCCACGCGCAAGGTGCTCGAAGTGGCGGGCCTGCGCCTCGGGCAGATGGACGTGATCGAACTCAACGAAGCCTTCGCCGCCCAGGGCCTGGCGGTTTTGCGCGAACTGGGGCTGCCCGACGACGCCGCACAGGTCAATCCCATGGGTGGCGCCATCGCGCTGGGCCATCCCCTTGGCATGAGCGGCGCCCGGCTGGTCACCACGGCCACTTACCAACTGCACCGCAACGGCGGGCAGTACGCCTTGTGCACCATGTGCATCGGTGTGGGACAGGGCATCGCCCTGATCCTGGAGCGTGTTTGAGCGACGCGTTGAGGCAAAGCGTTGCTAATTTGGCTTTGGCCAGGGATCGGCGGTCGCCAGGGCACGAAGCGTTCCCGGCCTGAACCGGAAATGATTCATTATTTTTCCGATTCAGGTAGACTATTGTATCATGTCAGCATGGATTGAACGTCCCGGAGGACGATATGTCTGCAAGCACTTCAGAACCCGATTCACGAGTCGCCGATTTCGACCGCAAAGTCGCCGGCGAACAGCAGATGGAACCCAAAGACTGGATGCCGGATGCCTATCGCAAGAATGCCGTGCGCCAGATGTCCCAGCACGCGCATTCCGAAGTGATCGGCATGCAGCCCGAGGGCAGCTGGATTACGCGCGCGCCGACCTTGCGCCGCAAGGCCATACTGATGGCCAAGGTGCAGGATGAGGGCGGTCACGGACTGTACCTGTACAGCGCGGCCGAGACCCTGGGTACTTCGCGCGACGAGATGATCGAGGCCCTGCACCAGGGCAAGGCCAAATACGCTTCGATTTTCAATTATCCGGCATTGACCTGGGCGGATATCGGCGCGATCGGCTGGCTGGTCGACGGCGCAGCCATCGTCAACCAGGTTTCCCTGCAGCGCACTTCCTACGGACCGTATGCGCGGGCCATGATCCGCATCTGCAAGGAAGAAAGCTTCCACCAGCGCCAGGGCTACCAGATCATGCTGGTGCTGGCCCGCGGCAGCGCCGAGCAGAAACAGATGGCCCAGGACGCGCTGGACCGCTGGTGGTGGCCAACGCTGGAGATGTTCGGTCCGCCGGATGAAGAATCCGCGCATACCAGTCAATCCATGAAATGGAAATTCAAGCGCCAGAGTAATGACCATCTGCGGCAGAAGTTCATCGACCAGACCGTGCCCCAGGCGGAGTTCATCGGCCTGACCATCCCCGACCCGGACCTGAAGTGGAACGAAGAGCGCGGCCATTACGATTTCGGCGAAATCCAATGGGATGAGTTTTTCAAGGTCATTGCCGGCAACGGCCCCTGCAACCGGCAACGACTGGAGCACCATGTCCGCGCCCATGAGGAAGGGGCCTGGGTGCGCGAAGCACTCGAAGCAAACGCCGCGAAACGGGCCGTGCGCCAGCGCCAGGCCGCCGGCTGAGCCCATGCGGGCAAGGAGTTCAATTAAGTGACCGAGCCAACATCCACCCTGTTCGAAGTATTCGTCCGCTCCCGGCGCGGTCTCGACCACCGGCACGTGGGCAGCATGCACGCCGAAGACCACGCCATGGCGCTGCAATATGCGCGGGACGTCTATACCCGCCGCAGCGAGGGCGTGAGCATCTGGGTGGTGCGGTCGTCCGACATCGTCGCCTCGCAGGAAGACGACGTCGAGACCTTCTGCGACCCCATGGATGAAACGTCTTTCCGGCATGCCACGCATTACGAGCTTCCCGATGAAGTCAAAAACATGTGATGACCGCCGCGTGAATGATTCGACAGACCACAGGCAAGCGCTGATCGACTGCGCCATCGGGCTGGGCGACGACGCCCTTGTCCTCGGTCACCGTCTCTCCGAGTGGTGTCGCAACGGGCCGTTCCTGGAAGAGGATCTGGCCCTGACCAATGTCGCCCTGGATTTCGTCGGCCGCGCCCGAATGCTTTACAGCTATGCCGGCGAGATCGAAGGCAAAGGGCGCGACGAAGACGCGATCGCCTATTTGCGCGACAGCCGCGAATACACCAACCTGCTGATCAACGAGCTGCCCATCGGCGATTTTGGCGACACCATGGCCCGCCAGTTCCTGGTCGATGCCTTCGAAGTCGAGTTCTTCAGCGCGTTGACCGGCTCAGCCGATGCCACACTGGCCGCCATCGCCGCCAAGTCCCTCAAGGAATGTCGTTATCATTTGCGCCGCAGCCGGGACTGGGTCATTCGCCTGGGTGACGGCACGGAGGAAAGCCACCGGCGCATGCAGCGCGGGCTCGACCGGGTTTGGGGCTTCAGCCATGAGCTGTTCACCATGAACGAGACGGAGCAACAGTTGGCCGCCGCCGGGATCGCCGCCGACCGCGGCGCATTGAAGAGCAGCTGGGACCGCACCGTCGACGCGGTGCTGGCCGAAGCCACCCTGACCCGGCCCGACGACGACTGGTCGGTGCAGGGCGGGCGCGACGGCGTTCATACCGAACACCTGGGGCTACTGCTCGCCGAGATGCAGTTCATGCAACGGGCCTATCCGGGCCTTGAATGGTAGCCCCGATGCCGGCTCCTGAACCATCCCCTCCCGCCGTCCGACACCGCCGGCAGGCGCAGGACGACGAGGTTCTCAAACAGCTCTGGGAACTTCTGGAACAGGTCACCGACCCGGAGATTCCCGTGCTTTCCATCTGGGACCTGGGAATCCTGCAGAACATCGAAAGGGATGGCGAGGCCGTTAACGTAACCATCACGACCACCTATTCAGGCTGCCCCGCCATGGACATGATCGGCGATGAGATCCGCCAGGCTCTGGCGAGGGCCGGTTACCCGCAGGTGACCGTCAAACATCAGCTCGCCCCCGCCTGGACCACGGACTGGATCAGTGCCGAGGGCCGGCGCAAGTTGCGCGAGTACGGGATCGCGCCGCCCACACAGGGCACGCGCAGCAAACGCGCGCTGCGCGGCGACGATCCGCTGGTTCCCTGTCCGCTTTGCGCCAGCAAGCACACCGAACGGGTCAGCGAATTCGGCTCGACGGCCTGCAAGGCCCTGTACCAGTGCCAGGATTGCCGCGAGCCCTTCGACTATTTCAAGTGCATCTGAGCGCGAACATTGCAGCCCCCGACCGGAAAGGCATGGGCAGCATCAAACAGAGATGATCCCGGAATGACTTCCAATCAATTTCAGCAACTGACCATCGCCAGCATCGAGAAAGAAACGGACAACGCGGTTTGCGTCTCATTCGAAGTGCCCGACGAGCACAGGGCCGACTTCGAATTCATCCAGGGCCAGTACCTGACCCTCAAGGCGGACATCGACGGGCAGGAGGTTCGACGCTCCTATTCCATCTGCTCAGGCGTCGATGACGGGCTTTTAAGAGTTGCCATCAAACGGGTCGAGGGCGGCGTGTTCTCCACCTGGGCCAACGAGTCTATGCGGGCTGGCATGCGTATCGACGTCATGCCGCCGCAGGGCAGCTTTTTTACCGAAATCGATCCCGCGAACGAAAAAAATTACCTGTGCATCAGTGCCGGCAGCGGCATCACGCCCATGCTTTCCATCATCAAGACCACGCTGGCCCGCGAACCCAAAAGCCGCGTGACCCTGATTTACGGCAACCAACGCACTGCCACGATGATGTTTCGCAATGAACTGTCTTTTATCAAGAATCGTTACCTGGAACGTTTCCAGTGGATCAATGTCTTCAGTCGCGAACCCCAGGAAGTCGATATCTTCAGTGGTCACATCGACAACCGCAAGGGCGGCGAACTCAATCGGCGCCTGATCGATATCCGCAGCTTCGACACTTTTTTCCTGTGCGGTCCCGAGCCGATGATTTCCGAGGTCTCCCGGGGACTGCGCGGCGAAGGCATCGATGAATCCCAGATCCACTACGAACTGTTTGCCGCCTCCGCGGAAGACGCCAAAAAGCGGGTCGAGAGGCATCACGCGCGGGCGCGGGAATACCAGGGTATGGTCAGCGAGGTCACGGTAATTTCCGGCGGCCGGCAGCATCGTTTCGAACTGAGTGCAGACGGGGAAAACATCCTCGATGCAGGGCTGGAAAGCGGCGCCGACCTGCCCTTTTCCTGCAAGGGAGGCGTATGCGCCACCTGCAAGGCCAAACTGGTGGAGGGTGATGTCGACATGGACCTTGCGATCGCGCTGGAACCCGAGGAAATCGAGGCCGGTTACATCCTCACCTGCCAGTCACACCCGGTCTCGGACAAAGTCGTCGTCGATTTCGACCAGTTTTCCACCTGACGGGCGGCCAACGCCGACCGCTCAGACTTTCTGCTCCACGATCCCGATTTCAGACTGTATCCACTGCGTTTCGAAACGCTCCACTTCGGCGGCTGCACGGGCGCTTTTATCCGTGACCGAGAACAGGAAGGCAAAAATCAGGTTCGCCGGCATCGCGAACAGGGTGGGATAGTCGTAAGGGAAAATCGCCCGTTCGAAACCCAGCAGGGAAACCCAGACCGTCGGCCCCAGAATAACCAGGATCAATGAAACGGCGAGCCCCACGTAGCCGCCGGCAAGCGCGCCGCGGGTCGTGAAGCGCGACCAGTACATCGACAGAAACAGCACCGGGAAATTGACGCCTGCGGCAATGGACAGGGCGATGAGGGCCAGAACCGCGACATTCTCACCCTCCAACAGCATGGCGAGGCTCATCGTGATCAAGCCGATCGCCAGGGTGGTGATACGGGCAATGCGCACTTCGGTTGCATCGTCACTGCGGCCATGGCGGAAGACGTTTGCGTAAAGATCGTGCGACACCGCGGCCGCGGCCGACAGGGTGAGTCCGGACACGACCGCCAGGATGGTGGCGAAGGTCACGGCGGAAATGAAGCCGAGGAAAAAGTCCCCGCCGACGACCTTGGCAATATGCACGGCGGCCATGTTGGCGCCGCCGATGAGGCTGCCGTCTGCGGTCAGAAACTCCGGGTTGGTGCTGACGTAGACGATGGCGCCCAGACCCATGATAAAGATCAGACTTTGGAAATAACCGATGAAGCCGATGGCATAGGCCACCGAACGCCGTGCCTGGCGCGCGTCGGGAACGGTGAAAAAACGCATCAGCACGTGCGGCAGACCGGCCGTGCCGAAGACGAACGACAGCCCGATCGAGATCACGGTAATCGTGTCGGTAAACAAAACACCCGGCGCCATGATGGCCCGGCCTTTCGCATGCGCGTCGACGGCCGCGCCGACGAGGCTGGCGAAGTCGAACTGGAACATCGACATGACGCCGAAACCGATAATAGTGCCGCCCGTGAGCAGCAGCACGGCCTTGATGGTCTGCACCCAGGTGGTGGCGATCATCCCGCCGAAAGTCACGTACAGCGTCATCAGCACGCCGACAATGACGACGGCTATTGCATATGGCAGGCCGAACAGGATCTGTATCAGCGCTCCGGCGCCCACCATCTGCGCGAGCAGGTAAGGAATCGCCACGGCCAGCGAACCCAGCGCGGACATGGTTCTGACCGACCCCCGCTCGAGGCGGAAAGCCGCCACGTCGGAGAAGGTGTAAGTACCCAGGTTGCGCAATCGTTCGGCCACCATCAACAGAATAACGGCCCAACCGAGTGTCCCGCCGAGAACGAACAGCATGGCGTCCATGCCGGCAACGTAAACCAGCGCGGTAATTCCCAGGAAAGTTGCCGCGGACAAAAAGTCCCCGGCGATCGCGAGCCCGTTCTGCAAACCTCCGATAGTCTTGCCCGCCGCATAGAAATCCGTACGGGTGTGGGTGCGCAGGGCAGCCCACCAGGTAATGGCCAGGGTCAGGGCCACGAAGACGAAAAACATCGCAATGGCGCTGATATTCACTCAGTTGTGCTCGCGGTCGGTGGTGCGAATAGCCAGATCCACAACGATTTTCTTCTCCAGCGGTTCGAGAACGCTGTTTGCAATCCAGACGTAGGCCAGCATGAATAGAAACGTCAGGGCGAGAATCGCGTAACCGAGGAAAATCCCCATCGGAACGATACCGTCATCGAAGAAGGGCCTTGCCAGAAAGGCGGGGAAATGCACGGACAACAGCGCGAAAAGCAGATAAAGGCCGAGCAGAGCCAGTAGCAGCGACCACGACACCCAGCGGCGCAAAGCGACCAGTCGGTGAAAATCGGCATTTTCGAGAATGTCCCTGTCGGCTTGCGGTAGCATCAGTCTTTATTTTCGTCTCTTGACCCGGCTCGCAAACCGGCGGATTTATTCAAACGATGCGCGCGCGTCGCCGGCCAGAATCTTCGTCATCAAGCGCTCGCGAACCGCGCTCACATTGGCCAGCGGCGGGCGGCGCAAACGGGCGACCTCCGCGGTTGAATAAGGCGTGAAATCGGCCGGCAATTCGTTCTTGCTGAAAGTGTACAGAATCCAGTTGAGGACCCCCGCTACTTCCGCATCCGTCAGCGCCGACTGTGAGGTGCCTGGAACCTGAATCAAAAATTCCCGTCCGCCGGGAACCTGCAGGAAACGGCCCACTTCGTCTTTCAGAGCCGGCACTTTCTCGGACGTCCCGGCGCCATCGGGCAAATGGCATCCCTGGCAATGCAGTGCGTAGTTAATCTGCGGCTCAGACATGCTTTCGGCCTGGGCGAGCAGGCACCAAAGCATCGATGCCAGGGTCATCGTGGCGGCCCGTATGCAGCGGAGGCTCTTCATTCCGCCACCGCCAGCCCCAGCACGACCGCAGTGGAACAATTGTAGGAAACATCGACCGGCGAGCCGGCGCACCAGTTGATGTCATTGGACAAAAACGGCTGATAAACCGGCCGGTCGCCTTCGCTGCGGGTACACAGGCAGCGTCCGCAGCTGCTCTGGCCGCAACAGTCGTTGTAGGAAATGATGTAATCCTTGCCGTCCACGGGGTTGGTGCAGGTGCCAAGCCAGGTGATGGGCGACATCGTAGTGCCCGGCGGGCAGGTGTTGAAGCTGCCGCCGCAGCAACCGCAGAGATAGCCGTCGATGGCGCAATAACGCCAGTAATCGCAGCTGTCGGGATCACCGCTTTCAGTCGGGGCCGGGGGACGTGAGCTGTCGTTTGCCCGGGCCACCGGCAACAGGGGAACGGCTGCCGCGCCCAGCATCACCGTCCCTGCTTTGGCGATGAAGCTGCGGCGTGAACTGCTGCGCGCCACCCGTCTTGCTGATTTCTCTGCGAACCTATCCAGCCATTTCATGCATTTTCTCCGCGATCAAGCGACATCCTGTTTGTCAATCTGCTTCCTGAGGTATTCCTGGATGGAGGCGACCCCCTGCGCTTTTGCCTCAAACAGGCTTTCTATGTGTTCCCGGCTGTTGACCAGGCCCCGCGCGCACAGGATGCCATTTTCATCGATCAGCGCCGCGAACGGCAACTTGGCGACCTGGATCGTCATCCCCAGCTGGGGTGACAGCACGTAGAGCCAGGATTCGAGCTCCTGCTGCCGCAACCACTCACGGTGCTCGTTCTCGTCACCGTCGCTGGCGAGCACGATTTCCAGCCAGTTCGCTTCGCTTTTGCGCATGGCCTGCAGCACGGGAATCAGGGTTTTGCAGATCGGGCAGCTGGGCGACAGAAAAAACAGCAAAGTGCTTTTCCCGTCATCGCGCCCGCCGCCAATCCGCAGCGCCTGGCCGGCCACGGTCTTCAGGTCGAAAACGGGCATTTTCTCGCCGGCTTTCAGGCCGTTTCCGGTCATCAGCGCACCGGCCGGAGCCACGCGTTCGTACAAAACGCCGATCTGGCGAATCAGTGCGAACACGACTGCCACCAGCACCAGCACCAGCACCCACAGGATGATATTGGAAATGATCAGCGTATTGGTCATGCACCGCTCCGCAGCCGGGCCATGCGCGGTGCCTGCGCCAGCAATTGATTCATGCCCAGGTAGAGTCCGCCGGCAATCAACACCGTGAACAGGATCACGAGCCCGTCCAGCCAGTTCAACGCCCGGGCGGTGCCCGCCTGCCCGGCCAGCGCAACCAGCCCCAGCAGTGCCAGGTTTCTCAGCACCAGCCAGCCGGACAGCGGCTGCCTCGAGGCCGGACCGCTGCAGCCACAATCGATATCGCGCCTGCCCCGGTAAAGGTTGATGGCAATGCCGGCCGTGTATACCAGCAGCAGCGCGGCCATGGCCGCAAACCCGGCCGCCCGTGTGCCCGGAACCAGAACCAGCAGCGCCGCCAGCGCTTCGGCGGCCGCGAGCAGTACCGCGGCCAGGCCGGACCAGCGTGTTGGCAGCAGGCGGTACTGATCCATGGCCGACCTGAAAACAGCCGGCGCGCGGAGTTTATGCACTGCCGCCATGCCGAACAGCAGGGACATGCAAACGCTGATGCTGATTGTGATCACCGGATCCATTGAGCGGGGGTCACGTTCCTCAAGGTGTCTGCAGCACGGTGGGCGTCATGCCGATCTCATCGACACTGCGCAGATACTCGCCACTCAGCGCATCGTACACATCCAGTGCCGGATTGCCGATGAAAACCGAAAACAGCAAAGGCGCCTTATCCTTGCTGACCTGGATAGCGCTCGACAGCTTTTCGAGCTTGATTTCCTGCAGTTTCTTCTGCGTCTTCAGATCGTAAACCCATACGTCCTGACCCGGGTCCTTGTGCGTGCCGTCCTGACCCTGGTGCACCAGGGCATAGAGTTTGTCGCTGGTCAGGTGGACGGCCAGGTGCTGGATGCCACCCGGGCGCCACGAGGCCTGCTTTTCCTCTTCGCTGAACAGCGACCAGGTCTTGCCGGGCCTGGGCCGATCCCCCGACACGTCGACCGGATAGACAGTGCCCAGGTAGGAAACAAAAACCCAGGTGTCGCCCCAGCGCACTGCCTTTTCCGTTACCCAATCGTCATTCGGGTCGAAAAACGGCTCATTGCGCTGCTTGTTGGTCACCTCACCCGCGTCGTTCAGTGTGACCGTCAGCAGCGAACCGTCACCGCACATCATCTGAAAACGGCGATTGCCCGACGGCAGCACCAACGCGCAGCCGGCTGTTTCGGTCTCCCCGACCAGGCGGCGCTCCTGGACATCGATCACGCTGATCGATTGCGCGGGAGTGAAGTTGTAGACGATCAGAAAGCGGTCGTCATCGGTCAAGGCGGAATAATTATGCGTCGGCATGCCCTGCAGGCGCTTGGGCGGGATGATGACCTCGCCGTTCGGCTGCAGGGTGCGCGGGTCATAAAAAGTGATCACGTCCGTGCGCTCGCCGCGGCTGCCGCGGGAGAAATAGGTCTCCGGGGAGTAGATCTGCGAGTAGTCCGCCGGCAGTTCCAGCGCGGTGAAACCCAGGCCGCCGCTCAACATGCCCAGGAACTTCCCGCTGTCGCCATCGACCAGGTAGACCTTACCGTCCGGCATGTTGTGAAAGGCCATGTCACTGACCCACACCCAATGCGGGCTGGGACCGGGCAAAACGCGTGATTCCGGCAAACTTTCGCGCTCGATCTCGGCGAACCCGACGGTGGACTGCAGCAGCAGACAGACAGGGACAATTAATTTTCGCAACATAAGCTCACCTACCCGTTCAGGCTAATCTCGATGAAAGGGAGATTACACGGCCATCAGGACGGATTTGGTTTCCAGGTACATTTCGACCTGGTCTTTGCCCATTTCACGCCCGACGCCCGACTGCTTGAAGCCGCCGAAAGGCAAGGCAGGATCCAACACGTTATGGCTGTTGACCCACACCGTTCCCGCCTTGAGTCTCGGTATCAGCCGCTGCACCGCGGACAGGTTGTTCGACCAGATGCTGGCCGCCAGTCCGTACGGCGTGCTGTTGGCGAGTTCGACCACTTCATCGATGCTTTCGAACTGTGCCGCCGCGAGCACCGGGCCGAAGATTTCCTCCCGCACGCATTTCATGTCGGGGCGCACGTTCGATAAAACGGTCGGCTTGACGAAGTAGCCGGAGCCCGCGTACGCATCGCCGCCCGCGGCGACTTGCGCGCCGTCGGCGATACCCGATTCAATATAACCCTGCACCCGTTCCTGCTGTTTTCTGGAAACCAGCGGGCCCATCTGCGAAGCCGGGTCCAGGCCCGGACCCAGCTGCATTCCTTCCGCGGCCGCGGCCACGCCGGCCACGACCTGGTCGTAAATGCTCTTGTGGGTATAAAGCCGGGAGCCGGCTGTACAGACTTCACCCTGGTTGAAGAAAATCCCCATGACCGCGCCCTGAATCGCGGTATCGATATCCGCGTCTTCCAGGACGATCACCGGGGATTTACCGCCCAGTTCCAGCGACATGCGCGTCATGTTGTCGACTGCGGCCTTGCCGATCAGCTTGCCGACCTCGGTGGAACCAGTGAAGGCGATCTTGTTGATGCCGGGGTGAGCAGACAAGGCGGCGCCCGCGGTGTGACCATAACCCGTCACGACATTGAGTACGCCTGAAGGAAAGCCGGCTTCTTCGAGCAATTGCGCCAGGCGCAAGGCCGACAGGGGCGTTTCTTCGGCCGGTTTGAGGACCACGGTGCAGCCTGCGGTCAGAGCGGGCACGACCTTCCAGATGGCCATCAACAGCGGGAAGTTCCAGGGCACGATAGCCCCGACGACACCGACCGGCTCTTTGCGCGTGTAGGCAAACCACTCGGCGTCGGGGAACGCCGGCATCGACACGTTGATCGTGGCCCCTTCGATCTTGGTGGCCCAACCGGCCATGTAGCGCGTGTAGTCGATCGCCATGCCGAGATCGACCATTTGGGCGATCATGGCGGACTTACCGTTGTCCAGCGAGTCGATCTGCGCCAGTTCCTCAGCGTTCGCTTCGAGCAGATCGCCCAGTTTCAACAGCAGCTTTTCCCGGTGCACCGGTTTGAGCTTCGACCATTCGCCGGCCTCCAGGGCCTGGCGCGCCGCGGCAACGGCCTTGTCGACATCGGCTTTGTCCGCCGCCGGCACCTGCGCGATAACCGTCGCAGACGCAGGATCGAAAACATCGAGCGTCTCGCCCGACGCCGCGTCCAATCGCTCACCGCCGATCACCAACTGGTGTTTGCCCGCGACGAAAGAGCGGGTTCTGTCCAGCAAGGTGTATTGATTCAACACGTCATTTTCTACAGCAGCCATTCACTTACTCCGTGGTGTCGGCGCGGTGGGATGCCGCGCCGACGGGTTTTGATTTCGAGTCCTGTCAGTACCAGTACGAACATGACATCAGTCAAACTAGTACTGGTAGCGCAGGGTCACGCCATACCAGCGGGGCGGGCCGTACATCTGCTGATTCAGGCCGAAGAAATCGCTGAAGTCGAAAGTATAGACTTTGTACTCTTTTTCAAACAGGTTCTTGCCCCAAACGGAAACGTCGAAATGCTCATTGAAGCGGTAACTGATCGATCCGTTCCACACCCAGTACGAACTCTGACGCGCGATATCCTGGTTGGCGATATCAAAAAATACTTCGTCCGAATAGTGTGTGTCCAGCTGCAGTATCAGCGCGCTTTCGCCGAACGGGATGGTGTAACGACCAAGGGCGTTGAATTGCACATCCGGAGCCAGCACCAGGTTGCGGTTTTCCAGTACGCTGCCGTCCGGCAGGCCGATGCCGTCGGCCTCGGCATCCAGCAGACCCAGGCCCATGCTGAGTTCCAGTGCATCGGTCGGGTTGGCGATCAACTCGAATTCGGCGCCGGTGATGCTGGCATCCGAGGCATTGCTGATGAACGAACTGACGCCCTCGAAGGTCAGGGCCTGCAAATCCTTGTAGTCGTAATAAAAGGCCGTGGCGTTGAACCGCACCCGCCCGCCTGCGAGGGTTGATTTCAGGCCGACTTCGTAGGAAATGAGGTCTTCCTTGTCGAACGGCAGGTTAGCCAGGTCCAGCGAGGGATCGAGAAAACCCGAGTTGAAACCGCCGCTCTTGAATGATGTCGACACACTGCCGAACAGCATCATGTCGTCACTGGCGTTGAAATTGATACCGACTTTGCCCGACAGGACTTCCTCACTCTGACTGGCAAGATCGCCCGCGGTCGCCGGTGAAAATTCGTAGACGAAAGCGTCAAAATTGACTTCCCGGTTGATGTAGACGAAGTCCTTTTCCTCGTCCGTGTAACGCAGACCGCCCGTCAGTTCCCAGCGGTCATTCAGGCGGTAATCGACCTGGCCGAAGGCGGCGTAGGACGTCGTATCCTGCTGGTAGTCGACCTGAAAATCAACATCGAACAGCCCGCTGAGGTCCAGGCGCGTGCCCGAACCGTCGACGTCGTTGTCGAAATAATAGAGCCCGGCCACCCAGTTCAGTTTATCGGAGCTGCCGAAAAAGCGGAGTTCCGATGTCACCTGGTCGGTTTCGGCCGAGAAAGTGGGCCGCACCAGCGAACCCGCGCCGAAATCCACGTTGCCGGCATCGGTATCTTCCTGGTGAAACTTGTCCACGTTCTCCACGCCGGTGATCCATTTCATGCCGAGGACATCACCCTGCCAGTTCAGTTCTACAAAACCGCCGGAGTTCTCTATTTTCAAGGGCCCGACACGATCGTAATCGCCGGCCCAGACATCGTTGTCCGTATCTTTGTAGCCGAAGAAGTCGAAACCGTCACCGGCCGTGCCCTGGTGCTGGTAGGCCGCCGCCAACGCGTCGGAATCCGAATAATGACCATTGAGCAGCAATGACCATTGGTCGGAGAGCACGAACAGCAGTTTCCCGCGCACGGCGATGTTGTCGGCATCGTTCGGGTCCTCACCGACGCGATTGTCGACATAGCCGTCGTGGTTATTGCCGGCCACGGCCAGGCGGGCCATCACGGTTTCCGTACCGCCGCCCACGGCGCCTTCGAATTTCACCTGGCTGTGACGGCCAAAAGTCAGATCGCCGTACATGTCGAATTCACTGGTGGGCTGCCGGGTTACGTAATGCACCAGGCCGCCGGTCGCGTTGCGCCCGTAGAGCGTGCCCTGCGGACCGCGCAGCACTTCGACCCGTTCCATATCGAACATCTGGAAGGTGAGCCCCGCCATGGCGCTCTGGTAAATTTCATCGACGTAGACCGCGATATTGCTCTCGTTGTTGTCATTGAAGTCATTCAGCCCTACCCCGCGCAAAACGATCGACGGATTGTTGCCCGCACCGACCGGCGTGCCGACACTGAAATTCGGTGTCTGGCCCGCGACCTCGATGCTGTCCGTGAGATTCAGCTGCCGGATGGCGTCACCCGAGAACGCGGTGATGGAAACCGCCGTATCCTGCAGGCTTTGCTCGCGTTTCTGCGCGGTCACGATGATCTCTTCGAGAACACGTGACTGGGCCATGAGTGCTGTGCTCAATCCGATGCTTCCGATCAGAAGCACCAACAGACACAAAACAGGCCCACATTTCCAATCCGAAGCAAAATATATTCCAGATTTCATTCTCGCTTTCTCCTCAGTTGACCAAGCCTGTGACCGATCGTAATACACAAATCGGATTATTAGAACCCTATTTTGAATTACTTTAACATTATAGCGACTTGGCCTGTCGGTCAAATGCTCCGGGGCGGGTTCGACATTTTTTGGCAGAAAGCACTCATGCTCACCAGCCCGCGTCCGTAACCTGAGCGCTGGCGCGCAACCCAGCCTCTCCGGCAGATGAAATTTTTCGCATGATGGGTGCAGCAGATCAACCAAGTGGGTGAATCGAGTCGAATTCTTTTCAAGAAAAAACTCCTGTTTTCAAGACATAGGTCAATTGAAGGTTAAAAAATTGTTCGGATTCCGAAAACATTTTGCTAGCTTCGAGCGAGTTTTTTGGTTGACGATTCGCGCCGGGCTGTAATTAGACAGCAGCAAGCCGGCATCGAAACGGCCGTCAACCCGTCCGACCACCCCCATAAATGGAGGCCGATTGATGAAGCACGTCACAAAGCAAATGTCGGGACGATGCCTGTCCGGGTTCGTGATTACTGCAGTCTCGCTGTGTCTCGTCGCACCGCCTGCGATGGCGCAAATCGAGGAAGTCATCGTCACCGCGCAAAAACGCGAGGAGAGCCTGCAGGAAGTCTCGCTCGCTGTCAGCGCCTTCGACGGCGATTTCATCCGTAACAACGACATCGCGCATGTCGGGGACCTGGCCAACCGCACGCCGGGACTGGTATTTACCGCATTTTCTGTGGGGCAACCGGAGATCGGCATTCGCGGCATCTCCACCAAGGAGGACGGCGCGGGCGCATCCGATGCGGTCATCGTTTCGGTTGACGGCATATATATTGCCGCCCGCACCGCGCAGGTGTTCGATATTTTCGATCTCGAACGCGTGGAAGTGCTGCGCGGCCCGCAGAGTACCCTGTACGGCAAGAACACCGTGGCCGGCGCCATCAATTTCGTAACCGCCAAGCCCACCGAGGACACCGTCATCCGGCTGCGCCAGACGGTCGGCGACTACGAACGGTTCGACACCGCGGGCCTGGTCTCCGGGCAGATCGCCGACAACTGGTACGCCAAGTTCGCTTTTTCGCGCCGCGAGCACGAAGGCTACCTGACGAACATCCTCGAGGAGTGGACCGACCCCAATTCCGGATTCGTCATTCAAAATCCCGAGTTCGGCAAACGCCAGGGCGATACCAATACCTTCAACTGGCGCGCCCATCTGCGCTACGAACCCAACGACCGGCTGGACTGGACGCTGATGGTGGACGGTGCCGATGACGACGTCGGCGCCACCAACCGCGAGCCGATCGGCTCTCGCGGCCCGCTGCACGATTGCGGCTGCGCCTCCGATCCGATCGCGGTCAACGAGGCTTTGGGTGGAGCAGGCGACCTGCACAGCACGCTGGCCGAGGTCGAAGGCTTTACGGAGCGCGAGATTCTCGGCATCAGCACGGTGGTCAATTACCGCATGGACTTCGCCACCTGGACCACATCGCTGGCCTACCGCGACAGTGAATTCGACTGGGTGGAGGATTCCGAGGGCCTGCCGCCGTTTGCCCCGTGGATCGACCTGACCGGCGCTTCCGGCAACCCGGGGCCGTTGCTGACGGCACCTGCCAACCGCGGCTTTACATTCGACATCACCAACAGCGCAACCGAGGACGTCCAGCAGTACACGCTGGAAAGCCGGCTGGTCTCACCGGCGGGCGAGCAGTTTGAATGGCTGGCCGGCGTTTTCTACTCGAACGAGGAAATAGACCGCCGCGAAGGCTTCAACTTCCCGACCCTCGGTGGCACCGGGCCCAACGCCAACTCCAACTGGAACTCCTTGCAGTTCAACGACTCGGACAGCTGGGCCGTTTTCGCCCAGGGCACCTACAACGTGACCGACCGCTTCGGCATCACCGCAGGCGCGCGCTACTCGGATGACCAGAAGGACTTCAGGGCCTCCGCTGTGCCGGTCACGGGCATTGGCTTGCTGCTGGTCGAGGCATTCGACAACGTGACCGCCAGCGACAGCTGGACCAACGTCAGCTGGCGGCTGGCCGCCGATTTCCAGGCGACCGAGGACATTTTGCTCTATGCCAGCGTGTCGACCGGTTACAAGGCCGGCGGCTTCGTCGGCTCGCCCTCGACCGCCGTAGCGGCCATCACGCCGTTCGACGAGGAAGAGGCAACCAACTACGAGGTCGGCTTCAAGGGTGACCTGTTCGAGCGCCGTCTGAGGCTCAATGTCGCGGCCTTTTTCACTGACATGGAAGATCTGCAGGTAACCCGTTTCTTTCAGCCGCTCGGCAACAACTTCGGCGAGTTTCTGACCGAAAATGCCGGTGAGGCGGAAAGTGCCGGCCTGGAAGTGGAGGTTATTTTCCAGCCCATCCCGGCCGTGCAGCTGGGCGGTTCCTACGCCTATCTCGACACTGAATACACGGACTTCCAGGGCGCGCCCTCGGTTGCACCGGACGGCAGCATCATCGAGGCGGCCGACTTCAACGGCAAGCAGTTGCGCCAGGCACCGGAGCACAGCTACAACCTCTACGCGCACTTCTCGCACCAGGCCGGGTGGGGCCAGGTCTGGGCGCGGGTCGACTACCGCTACCAGGACAAGTTCTTCTTTGATCCGTCCAACAACCCGATCTCGGCCAGCCCGTCCTACGACATCTGGGACGCGCGCATCGCCTACGAGACCCCCGACAACCGCTGGCAGTTTTCACTGTGGGGCAAGAACCTGGGCGACGAGCAGTACCTGACGCACCTGTTCACCCAGCGCGGCGGCCGCGTCTCCTTCGGTCTGCCGGGTGACCCGCGCACCTATGGCGTGTCAATCGAATACAATTTCTAGCATTTCCGTCAGCACACAGCGGCCCCGCGGGGAATCCGTCCCGCGGGGCCGCTGCTTTTCAGGAGCCACGATACCCTCATGAATCCTCTGGAACGCATTCACGAACTGAACCGCCATGAACCCTATGCCGGACTGCTCGGCATCGAAACACTGGAAATCAGGGCGGGCTACGCCCGCGTGGCGATGTCCTTCCGGCCTGACATGCAGAATATTTTCGCCATGCTGCACGGTGGGGCCGTGTTCTCGCTGCTGGACGAGGCCTTCCAACTGGCCTGCAACGCCCGCGGTGAAGGGGCCGTCGCACTACAGGTCAATACCTATTTTCTCGCCGCCGCCAACCCCGGCGCGCGCCTGACCGCCGAAGCGGTGGAGCTCAATGCCACCCGCAAGACCGCGCTCTACGATATTTGCGTCTACGAAGAAAACGATGAGGGCGGGCTGGGCCGCAAACTGGCCACCGCCCAGGCCCTCGCCTACCGCAAGGGCGGCAGCCTGTCGTTCAAGGAATAGCGGCCAAAAAAAAAGGGGTCAGAGACCCTTTTTTCAGTTCAACGGTTTCCGCGCTGGCTGTGTCGGCAAAAAAGGTTCTCTGACCCGATTCTTTATCTACGGCGCCATACGGCGGGCCAGTGATTTCAGAACGGTGATCCGCTCGATGCTGGACGGATGGGATCCCACGAACGAACCGGCACGGGTTTTTGACAGCTTGTACAATTTCTCATGAACCCGCACCGCGCCGGCCGGGTCGTAACCCGCCTCGATCGTCCAGATCATTCCAAGATAATCCGCGTCACGTTCGTTGTCCCGGCTGTAGCGGGTATCGGCGGCGCTGAAAACCGGACCCGCAGGCCGGCTCTGCGCACGCCTGGCGTCTTCTGCATGATTCAGCTTCAGGTGGGCCATTTCGTGGCCGAGGATCGCGGCCGCCGCGTGTACGTCATCGCCAATCAGGTCCAGCATTCCGAAATTGAGACCGTAGATGTTCTCACCGGATCGGCCGGCGCCCGCAAAAGCGTTCGGCGAGTCCCCGGCGATGATGTAGAGCTCGCCGGTAATTTCAGAAGCTTCCTCGAGGGCGGACATAACAGCATAGATGTAAACCAGCTGTCGGACATCGAGTTGCCGGATCACCCTGCCACGCGGGTCGCGTAATTCGATGGTCGCCTCCGGCGACTGGATCAGGTCCCGGATCTTCCAGGCCATGGGCTCCTGTGCTTGCGCAACACCCGCGGCCATCAGGATCGCCCCAATTACCAGCCGTTTCAATGTGCCGCGCATGTCATTCCACCCGCTCACAATCCCGAAGTGCATCAGCGCAAGGCGCTTCCCAACTGGCTTTCAATTTGATCGGCCATGCTCTTGCAGGCATTGGACTGAACCCGTGCAAGCAACGGGATCGGTATGAGAAGAGCCGGCACGTAGGACGTGCCAGTGGTTTCCGCGCTGATCTTGCCCGCCAACTCCAGGTGTTTGAAGTCCCAAATGGTCGCTTCGTAGTTCGCCGAATCATCCCAGGAGGTGAAGCCGAAACAGCCCCCTCCGCCCGGGCCCACGGCACAGGACATAGAGCCCCGTTTGTCCACCGTTTCGGTGAATCCGTCGATCCAGACGAAGTAGCGGAGATTCAGATCCGAGAATCGGCGGGCGATCGCCGGGTTTTTAACCAGCCGGTCCAGGTTCTTGACGTCCATCGGAGCGGTACTGGTTTCGAAATAGGGGTACAGGGAATCAACGAACTCCTTTTCCGGGATGATGTTGAGTGCGTCGCTTCCATTGGACAGCTGACTGCCTACGCAGCTTATGAAATCAATTTCCGTCTCCTGTCCGCTGCGGTGACGGCGACCGAGCACGACAACCGATTCGCCCGCGCTGATCCCCGAGGTGGTGGTCGCCCGATGTTCGTCGATCACGGTGGTGCTCATGCAGGCGTTCAGGCACACAAACACCAGTGCAGTGAGTATCCGTATGACGTTTCCCTTGGTTTGACCTATGCAGAATATGATCATGACTCAGCGCCTCTCGCTCGACTCGTATTGCTTACCGGCCAGCCGCTGCTTGAATGGCTCAAGCTTGGCGAATCCGAGGGTAAGTTTCGCTCCCACGTCGCGAAATGCCGAGTTGATCGCGATGTTCAGGCCTTCATCCCGACCCGTGAACGTGGCGGTTTCCGTTTTGCCGTAGCCACTCACCGGCCACTCGGCGACCGGCTGTCCCTCCGAATCATACACATGCACAATGTACTTGACCCAAGCTTCGTACATGCCGGTACGGGTTTCGTGCGGCAAAGCAAATTGCATTTCCACGACCTCCGGCACCAGGATGGCATCCACGTTTCGACCATTCAATGGCGAAACGCCGTCGACCTGAACCACCCGGGAAAAAACCGACGGCAAGATCTGGTCGAACAGGGCGACCTGCGACTCACCGCACTGGATGGCCCAATTGGGACGCTCATCGGTGTTTTCTTCATAGACGTAGTTGCGAAAACCTTCAGGGTAATACACCGAAACCTCGAAAGGCAATTTCGTCGCCAGCGGTACGGGCACATCGGTCGTGGTTTTGAGCACGAGGGATTGGGTGCACCCCAGCAACGCCATCACCAGCAGTGCCATCAGCGACATGCGATAGCTCTTGAATCGAGGCGTCATTTTTGAATTCACGATTTCCGGTTTCATGCTGTTTCCTGTTCAATTCAGACCAACCAGCGTGCCTTCGTTCTGACGGGAGATCTCGCGCATCAATGCGGCAAATCGCCTGTTGGCTTGCTGTGCGCGAACCGGCGCGTTGGCCGGCATCGGAAAGCCGACCGCATGAATACGAATTTGCGGCCGGCCGTTTTCGTCCTTCGGATTGAGTCGATTGACGGTGTCGACGACTGTGCTGATCGAGCTGCCGGTGAAATCATCGCCGAATACATAGATGCTGATTTTTTTGTTCGGGTCATAGAAATGGCGTATCGCCTCGGTAATCCCTTCCACCGGGCTGCTGTTGCTGAACGGCGCCCAGTTGCGCATCAAATTGACGATCGCGCGGCGCCGCCCTGGCGTATCGGGCACCCACTTGCGGCGATATTGCGAGAACATATAATCGCCCATATCGCTCATAATCTGCAGCCCCTTGACCTGCGGATAGATGTCCAGCGTCGTGGTGAGCGTCTGGATCATCCGGTTCCAGTTGAGCTGCTGCATGCTGCCCGAAGTGTCGATGATGAAGATGATGTACTCGCTGTCGACCGGGATTCCGCCGACCAAAGTTGAATCAACGCTTCGATCCTGGGCGGCCAGGCGTTTCATGTCCTCGCTCATGCGCTGCACGGCCAGCTCCAGCTCGCCGCTGATGATGGTGTTGACCGAGGCGTCCTGCTGCAGGGCCTCGGACCGTTTCCGCGTGCTGCCCAGTTCGGCTTGCAGGCGTGCGACCCGCTCCTTCCACTCGGAAACCTGCTCCTGCTTGGCGGTCAGCTCCCGATTGAGAACCCGCGCTTCGCCGCGGATTTCAAACAATTGTGTCTGCAGATCGCGCACCATTCCGGTCAGGTAGGTAGGCACAGCCTCCAGCACCTCGGAAGTTCCGGTCTTGGCGATCATCAGCAACAGGATGATCGCACCGAATCCGCAGGTGATCACGTCCAGGAACGAAATGCTGAACGCCTCGGGCTCGTCACGCCGCTTTTTCATGGCCAATCCCTCGCCGGACTGACATACGAGCCCTGCGCAAGCTGGGCCAGTCGCCAGTAAGCATACGCGGCCTCGGGATCACCCTCCATGGGCAACAGCACAACGTTTACCGGCACGCCCGAGGGCAGATTCTTGATGGCATCATTGAACAGGTCGAGTCGTTCGCGACCGGATATCGTGTTGCCCCTGGGAGGCCGCGAGCCCTGCGTAGGAAGTCCGTCGGTGATCAGGTAGATGTTGTCCGGCAGCGGGCGCAGTCCACTGATCGTCGCAAGCGCCTGGGCCAGGTTGGTACCCTTTTCCGGCACCACCTCCTTCAACTGCTCGATCGCCTGGTTGAGCTCGATGCGGTTCCTGACGTCCAGCCACTTGCCCCGGGTTTCGGGCAGCAGGGCAGTGGTTTCGGTATTGAACAGGTAGATCTGGTACTGGCTGTCGATCGGAAACTTCGCCGTCAACCAATCCACGGTCGCAACGGCCTGCAGCCATTTCGGCGCCGTGCGCTTGCGCTCATCCCGCATGTTCCGGCGCCGGATCACGTTGACTATGGTTTCATCGAGCATGCTGCCGGAAACATCCAGCAGCACCAGGATGCGCTGACCGCCGAGTTTGAGCCCGGTAACGTAAGCGCGTTCACCATCCCCGGCGAACTTGCGCACGTCCTCTCCGCTGCGCTCCTGCTCTGCCTCGACCTGGCGCTTCTGGAGTTCCAACTGTCGTAACTTCTCCTTCAGGGATTCCAACTCGTCCGGACTGACCTCTTCCGCCAGATCCTCGATCACGGCCTCAAGCGCCTTGATTTCTTCCGTAATGCGCAGAGCCCGACCTTCCGCGGTCACCAGTTGCTGGTCAACGTCATCGATGGTGTTGCGAATCTTCACGAGATTTTCGCGGCCTTCCAGGACTTCCTCCTCCAGCAGGGAGACCTCCGACTGCAGGTCGATCTGAGGTGTCTGTCCGGCCAGGTTGGCATCGACATTGTGCTTGATAATCAGGAACAACAACACGACGGCGCCAAAGCCACAGGACATGATATCCAGAAAAGACAGGCTGAAAGGGCTCAGCTTTTCGCGCTGACGGGCCATCTCAACTGCTCACGTGAATGAAGGTATATTCCTTATCCCCACCTGAAAAACTCACCACGTCCCCAACCCCTGCGCTGACCGATTGATCGATGGGCCGCCCGTTTACCAGCACGGTTCCAGCACTCGTTGGTCGTATCAGGACACCTTGTTCTTCTGATAAGACCGAACACGGAGCCTGTTCCTCGCATTCGCTGACCTCATCGCTGCCGGCGTGCAGGTACAGCACGCGGTCGGCCAGCGGCCAGGCCCGATGGCGGCACAGTACGTGCGTTACCGGCGCTTGCGCCGTCTCGCGGACGGGCGGCTGAGCCGTCACGCCCGGATCCTCCACAGCCTCATCCACAGCCTCATCCACAGTTTTAGCCGCAGCAGTGGGCGGACCGGGCGGCGCCGGCAGGCGGGTCACGAAATTCAGGGCCGATCCGGACGAGTGGATACGGTCGTACTGCTCCCGACAGGTTCGGAAAACGCTGTCCGGGGCCACGGCCCGGAATGCACCGAGCCGCTCGACAAACCCCGGCAGCGCCGCCAGCCGATCGCCCACCAGGCTGATCCTGCCGCCCGGAAGCGCGTCAATGATTCTCTGATATACCGGCTGTAATGCCGCGATCAGGGCTTCGCGCTGCAGCTTGACGAAATAGGTTATGCGGTCATACG
>JAVVFH010000219.1:0-5975 GCA_032250585.1 Lysobacterales bacterium | reverse complement strand
TTGGCCCGATGATTTCAGCGGCGGCCATCGACAAGGTCGAAGAACTGCTGGCGGACGCAAAAAGCAAGGGCGCACGCTTGGTGGAGGGCGGCCGGCGCCACGCGCTGGGCGGCCTCTTTTATGAGCCCACGGTGGTCAGCGGCGCGACCGCTGACATGGCCTTCGCCACCGAGGAAATCTTCGGCCCGGTTGCGCCGATCTTCAAATTCTCAACCGAGCAGGAGGCGATTGAACTGGCCAACGCGACTGACTTCGGTCTCGCTTCCTATTTCTACGCCCGCGACCTGGGCCGCGTGTTCCGTGTCGCCGAAGCGCTTGAATACGGCATGGTTTGCGTTAACGATGGTCTTCTGTCCACGGAGATCGCGCCCTTCGGCGGTGTCAAACAGTCCGGTGTGGGTCGCGAGGGCTCGAAGTATGGCATCGAGGAATTCATCGAGATCAAGTACATCACGCTGGCGGGCATCTAGGAACGCTCAAACGTGTGGCGGCGCGGAGGCTGAGAACAGGCGCCTGACGATCTCCGTGCGCTGCTCCGGCGGACGCCGAAAATCCGCCGCATCGAGCGCGTCGATCGCGGCGATGCGCGGCAACATACCCGCGCGATTGGTCATCTGGATGGCCAGTCCGGGACGGGCGTTCAATTCCAGGACCAGGGGACCGCGCTGTCGATCCAGGACAATATCGGCGCCCAGGTAACCCAGGCCCGTAACGTCTGCGCAGCGGGTCGCCAGGGTCAGGATCCGGTCCCATTCCGGTATGGCGATACACTTCAACGGTGCACCCGAGTCGGGGTGGGATTCCAGGTTTTTCGAAAACTGCACGGCGCGGATCGCCTGACCGTCCGCCATGCGCAGTCCTACGCCTACCGCGCCCTGGTGGAGGTTGGCTTTGCCGGCCGAGGCACGCGTGGCGAGCCGCAACATGGCCATGATCGGAAAGCCGCGGTAGACGATGACCCGGATATCGGGCACCCCTTCCACGGACAGGTCCCGGAACAACGGATCGGGCCGGACCAGGTCCTCGACAAAAGCCACGTCGGGTGTTCCGCCCAGGCTGAACAATCCCGAGAGAATGTTGGAAACGTGGAACTCGAGCGTATCGAGATCGACTTCGGTGCCGCTGGCCCTGATGAAGTTGTCGCCGCGACGCCGGACAATCACGAGGATACCCTTGCCGCCGCTGCCCCTGGCCGGTTTGATCGCAAAGCCGTCCAGCGGCCCGACCAGATCTGCGAAATCGGCGATATCGTGCTGTGTTCGCAGTGTGCCGATCAGTCTGGGCGCGGCGATGCCCGCAGCGGCCAGCGCAATCTTCGTTTTCAGCTTGTTGTCGACGAGCGGATACAGGCGGCGAGGATTGAGTCGGCTGATCAGGTCCACGTTGCGGTGATTCATCCCGAGGATGCCGGCCTCGCGTAGCCGGCCGGGGCTTACCATGCGCCAATTCATTTCTCGAACATCGCGCGGAACCGCCTCAGTTCAGTCAGTCGATAGCCGTTGTAGTTGCCGATCAGCATCACCAGCGCCAGCACGATAAGCTGCACGCCCATGTAGTTGAAGGTCCAGTGCTGAACCCATGCATTGGTCATGGCCAGGTAGGCCAGTACCGCCGTTACCAGGCTTCCACCGCCCTGGATCATGACCTCCCGCGCGCCCTCCTCTTCCCACAGTACGGACATGCGCTCCACGGTCCACGCCAGGATGATCAAGGGAAACAGCGTGATCTTGAGTCCCTCGAACAGACCCATCTGGAAGCTGAAGACGGTAAAAAATGCGATGATCCCGATGACCACGATGATCACGACCGAGATCCTCGCCACCAGCAGCAGGTGCAGCCGGGACATCAGCCCGCGAATCAGCAGGCCGGCCGACACCACCAGCAGAAAACCCGCCAGGCCGGTCAGCAACTGGGTCTGGATCAGGGCCAGCGCGATCAATACCGGCATGAACGTGCCGGAAGTCCGGATGCCCACCAGGATGCGCAGCACACAGACGATCAGGGCACCGATCGGCAACAGCAGAATGGTTTTGAAAAGGGTCTGCTCGGCGACAGGCAGGGAATAGATCGAAAAATCCCACCAGCCCTGGCGGGCCGAGGATGACAGTGGCAGGGTGCCGAAGGACCGGTTCTCGGCGCGCACCATCGAAAACGTCACACGAGAGCGGCTGCCGCCCGCCAGGTCGAGGACCGATCCGCCGGTGGCCTGCCAGATCAGGTAGGGCAAGGTGGCCTCTTCCTCATTCAGACCGAGCGGAAAAATCGTTTGTTCATCATCCGACCAGACACTGAGAAAAGGCCGCAGCGTCTGCCTTCGGCGGCCGTCTTCCAAAAGCAGAATCTGGATGGTGGCTGCCGGCACGTCGCGCAGCTGGAGCAGGCGGACGATGAGTTCAGCCAAGGTGACATTCGGGAAACCGTCGAGCAGCAAACGCGCATTCTGGTCAGGATTCGTGTTGCTCAGGGCATCGATCAGCTGTCGTGCCATGCTGGCTGAGTCGGCGGAGCGGGCGTATGCCTCATCGAGCAGCGCTTCGGCGGCGGTTGCAAAGGGTTCTTCCATCGGCTCGGGCCGTGACGGCGGAGGCGGGGCAATGTAACGCTGGGACCACGGTAAATGGCTGCGCATGACCTGAATCCGGAAATACAGCTGCTGGAGTCCCTGCGCGCGCCGTTTGGTCCAGACCGCGACGGGATAAGGTCCCTTATCCTCCAGGCCGAGACCATAGCCGACCGAGGCCCCCGTTTCCGACAATCGGGTGAATCCCGGTTGCGGCGGCGGGCGCGCGAGAACCACCTCGACCTCCTCTCCGGCCGCGAAAAACTCGACGCGCGCCTCGATATTCCAGAGCACGTTCGGCTGGCCTGGTATCAATGGCACGTCGAAATACAGGTGGCGGTATACGGTGTGGCCCAGCCCCAACACAAAAATGACGCCGACTAAAGCGTACAAGCCCAGCCTCGACCGCTGTGCGCTCATTCGTCGGCCTTCCTGCCGGGTTTGCTGTGCAGGTAGGACTGCGACACGTCGACCAGGTACAGGTCCCTGAGAAACTCGCGCCCGAGCAGAACCGGGTAAGTCATCTGGCTGCGGTCAGCCAGTGTAAATTCTGTTTTCTGCACCTGCTCGCCCAGCTGCACGGTCAACAGGACAACGGGCCGTCTTGCCCGCTTTTGCGCTGAAGCCTGCCGGATCAGAACCACCCGCTCGACCGGCCGCTCGATGGTCGCGACCGGATCTTCGCCGTCGTGATCGAAGGAGAAGCGGACCCAGTCTTCGCCGTCCCGCTGGAATTCACGGACGTCGGTGGCGCTGATCGACGAGGTATTGGCGCCGCTGTCGATGCGCGCCCGGTACAATTGGCCGGGCGGCTCCATGTAAATCCATTCCAGCGTGCCCAGCAGTGTCTTCATCGGCTGCGCCGGGGGAAGCTCCGAAGTCGGCGGGCATTCAATCGGCGTGCCCGGGACGTTCGCCGCTGCCCTGGGCGCGGGAGGTGGCGCCTCGGCGAGCTTTTCGGCGATCGAATCGAGCTTGGTTTGAACAGTCGCCAGCTGCTCGGCCATGGCTGCCATGGCCACCTGCTCGGCGCTTTCCGGCTCGGCGGTGGGTTCGGCAACGGCTTCCGCTTCGGGCGGAGGCGGAGAGTCGCTGCCGTCACTGTCGACCACGGATGCGGGTGGATCTTCGGCCGTTGTCGGGGCGAAGGTCTGGCATCCGGACAAAGCGCCCAGAGCCGCCAAAGCAAGCAGTAGCCTCAAATATAAAGTATATATGTTCAATGCCTTATGCACGCTGTTTCCCTTGAATACAAAGCCCGATCCCATCACTCGCCAAGTCGACAAAACGGGAGAAAACTGCAGAGAAATTCCGTTTAATGGCAGCAGACCATCTCGATGAATCGCAAACGAAGCCGATTGCAGCGGGACAGGAGACCCTTGATGCATCACCAAGTGGGACGGTCCGGCGGCACATTATAAAGCAAACTTCGCATATTCAAGTATTTGAACGCCCGCCGCTGTCCAAGGAGTCCCATGGCAGTGCCTGCCCGCGAGGCTGGCGCCGTGGGGCGTAGGCCTGCGAAGCCCGAATGCTGTGACTTCGGTGGATTTGAACGGGGAGCCCATTGCGGCGACCATCCGGCGCCTGTTTGTTTCTTCGGCTGGAGTTCGTGCTGCGATGGAACGGCATCTCCTGATATCATCCACGTCACGCTTCACAGGATACCTAAATGACCGACCTGGACCTCGATTTCATCCGCAGGCAGTTTCCCGCCTTCAGTGAACCGTCACTGGACGGCTTCGCCCTGTTCGAAAATGCCGGCGGATCGTACGCCTGCCGGCAGACGATCGAGCATCTGGAGCGTTATTACCGGCAGACCAAGGTGCAGCCCTACTACGATTTTGCGCCGTCGCGCACGGCTGGCGAGCAGATGGACTCGGCAAAGCGCCGTGCCGCAGCCTGGCTGAATGTCGGTGAGGACGAACTGCACTTCGGCCCTTCGACTTCGAGCAACACCTACGCCATTGCCCAGGCGTTGCGTCAGCACTTGCAAGCCGGTGATGAAGTGATCGTCACCAACCAGGATCACGAGGCCAACATCGGCGCCTGGCGCCGGCTGGAAGAGGCAGGCATCGTGATCCGCGAATGGCAGGTCGACCCCGACACCGCGGAGTTGCACCCGGTCGATCTGCAGGCGTTGCTGAGCGAGCGCACGCGCATGGTGGCCTTCACGCACTGCTCGAATCTTGTCGGCAGCGTGAATCCGGTGCGGGAACTCACCGACCTGATTCACCAGGCGGGCGCCTGGGCCTTCGTCGACGGGGTTTCCTTTTGCCCGCACGGCATGCCGGACCTGCAGGAACTGGGCACCGACATCTATTTTTTCTCCCTGTACAAGGTTTACGGCCCCCACTTGGGTGCAATGTTCATGAGCCGCGAACTGAACGCGGAATTGCCACAGCAGGGACACTTTTTCAACGCTGATCTGCCGGCCGCGCGGTTCGTTCCGGCAGGGCCGGACCACGCTCAGATCGCTTCGGTCAACGGCGTGATGGATTACATGGACGCGGTCCATGCCCGGCATTTCCAGGGCGATGCGACGCCCGCAGAGCGGGGCCGGGCGGTGCACGGCCTGTTCCACGACCAGGAGGCGCTTCTGTTGCAGCCGCTGCTGGATTTCATGGCGGCACATCCAAAGATTCGCCTGATCGGCAAGGCAGGCTCTGCCGGGCGGGCGCCGACGGTGGCGTTCAGCGCCCGGGGGCATCGCGCCAACGAGCTGGCTGCGCAACTCGGCGATATGCAACTGGGTGTCGGGGCGGGACACTTCTACGCCTACCGGCTGGTGGAGGCGCTGGGCTATGATGCCGGGGAAGGCGTCCTGCGCGCCTCCTTCGTGCACTACACCAGCCCCGGGGAAATCACGCGCCTGATGGAAGGGCTGGACAGCCTGCTGTAGCGCGACGTTGAGTGAAGCGAGCGGGAGCGGCTTGAATTGCCGGGGATGGCCGCAGGGGTGAGCAGTCTCCAGGTTGCAATAAATCGCGGCTGAAGCCGGTTCAGAAAAGTCATCCGCAGACTTGCGCTCAAACCTGTACCAGCACCTGCCAGGCGATGCACAGGATCGAACCCCAGCCTACCGCGAAGGAAAGCGTGCGAATCCACGGTATGGCGAGCGTATAGGCCACCGGGTGCAGCAGACGGGCCCAGAAATAGGTGGCCGCGGCCGAAGTCGTCGCCGCGTTGCTCACTTCCAGAAGGTGTGCGATCAGGACCAGGGTTGAAAACACCACCAGGTTTTCCACCGCGTTGTAGTGGGCTTTTTTCAGTCGTTCCGCCCACGGCGACATGGTCAGCGGCGTGTCCGGATAACCGACCGCGTCGCTCAGCCGATTGCGGCTGATCAGGTTGAGGATGTACGGGATCCAGAGCAGCGCAGTGAAGGTCGTGATGATCGCGAGGTATTGCAGTT
>JAVVFH010000218.1:0-5979 GCA_032250585.1 Lysobacterales bacterium | reverse complement strand
ACGCCCAGCGGTGCCGATGGAACGAGCGATTTCATGGCCGTGCGGGTCGCCATCGGCGCCAAGGAATCGTTTGTTCTCAACGATCTCGTGCGCACCCTGTTCGACGTTGAAGGGTCCGGTTCTCTCGAGATCCGGGGCGCCGGCGAACTGCTGGGCGCCGAACAGAGCGGGCAGATCCACCAGGTGGGCTTCAGCCTCTACAGCGACATGCTCGCACGCGCTGTCGAGGCCCTGAAACGTGGCGAGGAACCGGCGCTGGACACGCCGCTGCACCGCGGCATCGACATTGATCTGCACCTGCCGGCGCTGATACCCGACAGCTACCTGCCGGACGTGCAGGCCCGGCTGACCCTCTACAAGCGCATCGCCAGCGCCCGCGACGCCAACGGCCTGCGCGAACTGCAGGTCGAGATGATCGACCGCTTCGGCCTGCTGCCGCCGGCCGTGAAAAACCTGTTCGCGCTCGCCGCCTTGCGCCAGCAGGCGGAACAGCTGGGCCTCACGCGGCTCGATTTTGGGCCGCAGGGGGGGCGGCTGGAGTTCGCGGCCGACACGCGGGCCGATCCGGCCGCCGTCATTCGCCTTGTCCGCGAGTGCAGCTCCGATTACCGTATGTCGGGACCGCACAAACTCCGGATCCTGCGGCAGATCGACGAACCGGAACCGCGCCTGGCCGCAGCCGAAGAACTGCTGGAGCGGCTTTCACCGGCATCGGAAGAGCTGTAAATCGAAATGAATAAGATATATATATCATTAAGATATATTACTTTTTTAATAATATCTATCGTTTGTGCGGACCCATCTTCTTTGTGGGCACAGGAAAGCCGCTACCGGGTCGAGATCCTGGTGCTGAGCCACCTGTCGCACGATGAAAAAGCGCTCGAAGTTTCCTGGCCGACGGATTACTCGGCCGCGATCGACTTTTTGACCCCGCCGGAGCCAGAACCGGAGGAAGAGTCGGAGCCCGAGGAGGAACGGGGGGAAAACGATGTGCCGGAAGCGAAAGAAGACCCCGACGCCGGAACCACCGACGATCTGGAGATCATGCAGCCGGAAGACCCGGAACAGGCAGAGGAAACCCAGTTCAGCGGGCCCGTGCAGGTCGAGGAAATGAGCGAGACGATGCAGGAAGCGTGGCGGCGCCTGCGCCTCAGCGGCCCTTTCCGGCCGCTGCAGTTTCTCGCCTGGGAACAAAGCGCAGCGGCCCCTTTCCCCGCTTTGCGCATCCACGATTCCGAAATCCTGCTGCTCGACGACCCCTACGCGGATGTGCGTGCGGAACGCGCCGCCGAAGCAGCGCTGGCGCCAGGCTATGCATCCGATCGTGAGCCAGACTTCGGGCCGGATAGCGAGGGTATCAACACGCCCGACGCCGCGGACGCCTTGCCACCGCCGACGGTCTATTACCGCCTGGACGGGTCGGTCAAACTGCGAAAAACACGGTTCGTGCACCTCGACCTGGACATCGAACTGCGCGAGGCGATCTTTGGGGAAGCCCGCGAGGCAACACCGGAAGCCTTTCGTGTGTACCGCCTGCAGCAAAGCCGGCAGATCAAAACCGGCAAGATGAGCTATTTCGACGGGCCGGTTTTCGGCCTGCTGGCCTACCTCACGAGCGTCGAAACCGAGACGGAGAAAGAGGTTCCGGCTCAATTACCCTAAGTACCCAGGGCAAATTTGTTCTCACGCCAATTTCTTGAATTCCCGTCATTTCCGCGCAAGCGGAAATCCAGTTCCAACAACACCGCTGGATTCGCCAAGCCGCGGATTGGGTTGATATTCCTGGATTCCCGCCTGCGTGGGAATGACGGCACTTCTGGTAGAACAAATTTGTCCTGCCTAAGCACCCTCGACCGCTTGCCCGCCCGCCGGCGATCGGCCAAACTGATTGGAATCGCAAGCGTGGAGACGATACGATGATGTTCTGGCGCCATTTTGTGCCGACGCTCTTTTTCGCGGCCGTCCTGAACACCCCGGCGAGCGCCGCCAAAAAACCGCAAATCGACATCCCCTACGAGAAATTCATGCTCGACAACGGCCTGACCGTGATCGTGCACGAAGACCGCAAGGCGCCGATCGTCGCGGTCGGTGTCTGGTATCACGTTGGTTCCAAGGACGAGAAAACGGGCAAGACCGGCTTCGCCCACCTGTTCGAGCACATCATGTTCGAGGGTTCGGAGCACTACAACGACCGCTTTTCCAAGCCACTCGAGGAAGTGGGCGCGACCTCGCTGAACGGCACCACCTGGCTGGACCGCACCAATTATTTCGAAAACGTGCCCACGCCGGCGCTGGAGCTGGCGCTGTGGCTGGAATCGGATCGCATGGGCCACCTGCTGGGCGTGGTCACGCAGGAAAAACTGGATCAGGAACGGGGCGTCGTGCAGAACGAAAAGCGCCAGGGCGACAACCAGCCCTACGGCACGGTCTATTACCGGATTCTCGAGGGCTTGTTCCCGCCGGGCCACCCCTATCGCCATTCGACCATCGGCTCGATGGAAGACCTCGACGCCGCCTCGCTGGACGACGTGCACCAATGGTTCCGCGATTACTACGGCGCCGCGAACACCGTGCTGGTGCTGGCCGGCGACATCGGCCCCGAGCGTGGCCGCGAACTGGCCGTCAAATACTTCGGAGACATCCTTGCCGGACCGCCGGTGAAACGCCTGAAAGCCTGGGTTCCCGAACTCGCCGGGGACGTCGAGGAAATCATGTACGACCGCGTGCCGCAGACTCGCAGCTACCACAGCTGGGCGGTGCCCGGCTGGACCCGGCGCGACCGCTCGTTGCTGGAGCTTGCCGCCAGCGTGCTCGGCGACGGCAAGAACTCGCGCCTGTACCAGGCACTGATTTACGAGCAGCCGCTGGCGGTCAACGTTTCGGTGAGCCTTTCGCCTTTCGAACTGGCCAGCCTGTTCTCGATCGACGCCACGCTGGCGCCGGACACGCCGCTGCAGACGGTCCAGGACATCATCGAGCAGGAGCTGCAGGCTTTTCTCAGCAAGGGCCCCAGCGAGGAAGAACTCGCGCGCGCCCGCAGCAAGATCAACGCCTCGACCCTGCGCGGCCTGGAGCGAGTCGGCGGCTTTTCCGGCAAGGCCACGACCCTGGCGCAGGGCGAACTCTACGACGGCAATCCCGATTTCTACCAGACCGAACTGAGCTGGATCGACAACGCCAGTGTCGAAGACGTTCTCGACGCCGCGCGGCGCTGGCTGAGCCGCGGCCGCCACCGGCTGGACGTCCTGCCGTTCGGCGAACACCAGCCGGTGCCCAGCGACCTGGACCGCACGAGCGGCCCGCCGGCCGTAGCCGGCTTGCCGGACCTCAGCTTCCCGGCGCTTCAGCGAGCGACCCTGCACAACGGTCTCGAGGTGGTGCTGGCCGAGCGCCCGGCGGTGCCCGTGGTGGGCTTTTCCATGCAGTTCGACGCCGGCTACGCGGCCGACCAGGGCGTCGACCAAGGCGCGAACCAGGGCGCCGGTCTCGGCACCGCCGGCTTCACGCTGGCCATGATGGACGAAAGCACGCGCTCGCGCTCGGCCCTGGAAATCGACGCGCTGGCCGAGTCGCTGGGCGCCGTCCTGTCGACCGACTCCGACCTCGACACCTCGCGCGTCGGCTTGTCGGCGCTCAAGTCCCAACTGGCGGCTTCCATCGACCTGTACGCCGACGTGATCCGCAACCCCGCTTTCGCCGCCGACGAGATGGAGCGGCTGCGCGGGCGCTGGCTGGCGAACATCGAACGCGAGAAAAGCCAGCCGGTGACGCTGGCCCTGCGCACCCTGCCGCCGTTGCTCTACGGCCCCGATCACGCCTACGGCATGCCGTTTACCGGCAGCGGCACCGAGGCCTCGATCAAGGCGCTGACGCGCGAGGATCTGGCGCGCTTCCACAAGGCCTGGATCCGCCCGGACAACGCGACCCTGTTCGTGGTCGGCGATGCCACCCTGGAGGATGTCCTGCCGCTGCTGGAAAAAGCCTTCGGCAGCTGGCGGCCGCCGCGCACGCAGCGGCCGGTCAAGACCATCGCGCCGGTTGCGCCGCCCGAAGGCTCGCGCCTGATCGTGCTGGACCGTCCCGGATCACCGCAGTCGCTGATTCTCGCTGCTCATCTCGCGCCGCCGACGGGGGTGGCCAACAACATCGAAATCGAGATGATGAACGACATCATCGGCGGGACCTATTCCGCCCGTGTCAACCAGAACCTGCGCGTCGATAAACACTGGTCCTACGGCGCCTTCACCTTCCTGCAGGACGCGCGCGGCCAGCGGCCGTGGGTCGTTTATGCGCCCGTGCAGACGGATCGCACCGCCGATTCGATCCGGGAACTGCGCGCCGAAATCGAGGCCTTCCTGGGCCCCCGACCGCCGACACCGGAGGAGCTCAACCGTGTGTTCCGTGCCAGCGCCTACAGCCTGCCGGGGCGTTACGAAACCGCCGCCGCCGTGCTGGGCGCGCTGCAGGCCAATGCCCGTTTCGACCGGCCCGACGACTACGTGGCGACCTTGAAAGACCGCTATCAGGGCGTCACCCTGGAAGACGTGCAGCAGGCCGCCCGGCAAGTGCTGCGCCCGCAGGCCATCACCTGGGTGGTGGTGGGTGACCGCGCGCTGATCGAGGAGGAACTGGCCGAACTCCACATCGCACCAATCGAATACATCGACACCGCGGGCCTGCCGCTGCCCGAGTGACAGACCCTGAAGGGAGAACCGTACCGTGAACCTGGAAAAAGTCATTTTCGCTTTCTTTATCGTGCTCGCCCTGACGCTCAATTTCGGCTTTTTTCTGGGCGACATCGACAACCCCGATCACCATGACGCGATGGAACTCGGCGCGGCGCTGGCGGTGAGCCTGATCGCCACGATCATCAAGTTCGGCGACCGTTCACAAATGGGCGCCGTGCTGCTGGCGACCAGCCTGGTAGCTGATTTTCAACTGTTGCTTGCGGCTTTTATCTGGGGCTATGCCCTTTATGCAACCGATGCCGGCATGACCGCCCAAACGCTCGCCACCGTGGTTTCACTTTCCGGCGGCGCCCTGCTGGCCAACCTGGTGTCCGTCTCGCTGCTGGTGGCTGAAACGATCACGATCCGTCGCTGATGAACGACATCCTGTGGTTGACGATGCGGCGCTTGCGCAGGCCGCTGATCCTGATGATCATCGTCTACTTTCTGTCGGTTTTCGGCCTGCTGCTGATCCCCGGCGAAGACGCCAGCGGCGAACCCTTCCGGGTCGGTTTCCTCGACGCCGCCTATTTCGTGGCGATCCTGGCCACGACCATCGGTTTCGGCGAGATGCCGGTCACCTTCACGCACGCCCAGCGCCTCTATGCCTTCATCATCGTCTACCCGAACGTGGTCGTCTGGCTGTATTCGATCGGCACCATCATCAGCCTGCTGGTCGACCCGCAGTTCCGGGCCGTGCGCCAGCGCAGCCGCTTCCGCCGCGGCGCACGGAGGATCGGCGGTGACTACTTCATCGTCTGCGGTTTCGGCAACACCGGGCGGATGATCGTGCGCGCCCTGCTGCGGCGACGGATCGGCGCCGTCATTCTCGAGCGCGAAACGGAACACATTCACGGCATGGAACTGGACGACGACTTCGCGCACTTGCCGGGGCTGGCCGGAGATGTCACCGACCGCCGCCTGCTCGAAATAGCCGGGCTGGCGAATGGCAACCCCGGCTGCCGGGGCGTACTTGCGATTACCAACGACGACCACGCCAACCTCACAGTCGCCATCACCAGCAAGCTGCTGCGCCCGGATCTGCCGGTGCTGGCGCGCAGCGAAAACCCACGGGTCAGCGCCAACATGGCCTCCTTCGGCACGGAACTGGCGGTCAACCCCTACGCGATTTTCGCCGAACGGCTGCGCCTGGCGCTGGACTCGCCGGTCAAGTACCTGGTTCAGGACTGGCTGATCAGCGTTCCCGGTACCCAACTGCGCGAGCCGCTGGAGCCTCCCAGGGGACCCTGGA
>JAVVFH010000217.1:0-5993 GCA_032250585.1 Lysobacterales bacterium | reverse complement strand
AGCCGGTGGCGAAACGCTGTTGACCTTGAATTCGACTTTGAAATTAAAATTTAAGTCAAAACCCAAATCACTGCCGACCAGTCGCCCGATCAAACCTCGGTACACGCAACAAAAACAACAATACCCGCCGCGCACATCGCATTACCGGATACCAGCGCTGGCTGCGCGATTCGGTTCGCATCATCGAGCGAAACATGCGGTAGCCCATGCCGCCGGGTTCGGTCAGCACAGCCAAAACGCGCGCTGCCTCGGCACCGTGGTAGACGCCACCGTCAACCACAACGGCAAATCCTTCATCAAAATCGAGGTCGCGCAAATCGCGGCCCTGGACATCTCCGACATCCTTGCGCCGGGCATCGACGAGTTCCAGGTCGGACCGCCGTTGATAAACCCTCGCGCCTGCCGCCACTCGGCGGCAGACTGGACACTTTCCGTCATACACGATGGAAACATCCATGCAGGACCTCCACGCAAAAATGGCCCCTTGCTGATCGATA
This sequence comes from Lysobacterales bacterium, assembly GCA_032250585.1. GTDB lineage: Bacteria > Pseudomonadota > Gammaproteobacteria > Xanthomonadales > SZUA-36 > JAVVFH01. The sequence continues at coordinate 5,496 of JAVVFH010000217.1, read as the reverse complement.
TCTTAACGGCTGCGACGGAAAAAATCGTGCGTTGGTTTAAAAAAACCTGACGAGCGCTGTGTCTCAGTAGGGTGGATAAGCGCAGCGCATCCACCAGCTTCAAGCTTTTTAAAGTCAAAACATGGTGGATGCGCTTCGCTTATGCCACCCTACGAAAGCTCCATTCAAGCAGTAGAGCCAAATACTGGGACACGACGCGAGTCAGGTAAAAACATTCGGCGTTCGAAAGGTCGCTAACGTCAAAACGGGCTCCACAAGAGGGCGGAAACCTGTCTGTTTCAGTCAATTGGCATGAAAGAGCAACATCCTGTTGGCAGGGGCCGGCTCGAAGCCACCTGCAGGGCCCGAACACTACGGCGACGCGTCGCAGAATTCTCGCGGCCGACGCCTTTGATTGTCATCCCGAGCCGGCGCCCGGAGCCCCGGTACGATTTTTTGTCATCCCGGCCTTGAGCCGGGCCCGGCGTCTTCGGGTGCTGATGTTGATCTTGCAAGGTCAAAGCCACTTGAGCCCGGTTCGAGCCCGGGCGACAGGAAAAAGGCAAAGCCGCTGGACCCTGGCCCACCAATCGAACACAATGGATTGATGCGCGCACGGACCGTCCGACTGCTGATTCTGCTCATCGCCGCAATACTGGTCGCGATGATCTATTTCTCACGCAGCACCGGCCCGCCGGACTGGGACCGGCCCCTGCGCGTGGTGATTTATCCCGAAAACGCCGACGGCAGCCGCGCGGCGCAGGCGCACATCGAGACGCTGTCCGCCGATCGCTTCGCCCAGGTGGAGACCTGGCTCGCCGAGCAGGCTGCGCGCCATGAAACCGGGCTGCAAAAACCCTTCGAACTCGAACTGGCCGACCCCATCAACCAGGCCCCGGGCGCAACGGACCATGAAAGCTTCTGGGCCGATCTCAAATGGGGGTTGCGATTGCGAATATGGTACTGGACCTTCGACGACCAGGGCAGGGCGCCCGACATCACGCTGGTCGCGCGCTACCGGCATGCACAACAGCGCGGGGGACTTCACTCGCTGGGCATTCCCGAATTGAATCTCGCGGTCGTGAACCTGCTGGCCGATGACGCCGCCCAAGGCTTGAACAAGGTGGTGCTGGCACACGAACTGCTGCACACCGTCGGCGCCGATGATCTCTACGACCCCCGCTCTGGCCTGCCGCGATACCCGGAGGGCTACGCCGACCCGGACCGGAAACCGCGCCATCCGCAATCCAGCGCCGAATTGATGGCCGGGCGGATTCCCGTCGGCCCGGCACGGGCGGTGCAGGCAACAAGCCTTGAGCAGACGACGATTGGTCCAAAAACGGCGGCTGATATCGGGTGGCGGCCGCGTAGGTTGGATTAGCGCAGCGTAATCCAACATCCCGGTCGATACCGCTCGCCGGAACACGGAGTGCCGCGGGCGGTACCCCGTCGGACTTGACCGATCCAAAGCCAGCGAAAGCCGCCTGGAGTCAGATTTATCGATCTTTTGATGCGAACAGCTCGTCGATGTCAACGCCAAGCGCCTCGGCAAGGCGACGCAGAGATTTTACCGAGCCGGTCTTCGCGCCCGATTCGATCTGGGAAATATAGGATTCGCCAATGCCGGCGGCATCGGCCAGTTCATGCTGTGACAGGCCCCGGTATCGGCGCCAGACGGCCAGGGAGTGCCTGGTTTCCAGTAGCTGTCGGACGATGCCGAACGGAACCGCCTCACCGTAACCCTCGGCCAACTCACGCACGGCACTATCGGCGGCGATTATCTCGAGTTCCCCCAGCATTCGCTTCGCAATACCGCGGGGCATTCCACGCAGCCCCTGGATCGCTGACTTGTTGAAATGTATCGAATGCACCCGGACAGGGCATTCAATCGTTCATGAATAGTAAACCCCGACGTTGCATCAAATTTCGAATTCAAAAGTTCGGCGAGTCGTATCTCCGGGGGCTGCGCGCAGTGTTGACAACCGGAGCGTAGCTTCACGCTACGCGAGGATTGGCAACGCGAGCACAGCCGCCGGAAACACCGCTATACCGTGCAGCGCAGCGGTTTTGGGTCGAAATTTTATGCAATGTTGGGGTTGATTGTCATCCCGGCCCTGAGCCGAAGCCGGAGCTCCGACACGAAGGCCTCTGTTTTACTCAACCTCATTCACCAACTTCCGTATCGGGGGCGCAGTTTTGTAGCCGCACGCAAGCGCCAAGAGCGCACCCAGCCAGCCGAAGCCGCCAAAAATCACCAATCGCCAAGGCGATTGACGCGCGTTGCGCAACGTGATGCATTTTCGGAGTGATTCGATCAATCCGGCACAAGGGCCTGGCGACTTTTACGCGACCGGATCCGTCGCTGGTATTCAATCTGAGCACGCAAAGCGTCTCCGAATGTTGCTGGCAGCGTTGGACACCGCCACGAACCTTCAGGATATGGACGTGCCGGGTTTTCGACTTCATCGTCTCAAAGGCAAGGATGCTGGCCGCTGGTCGGTTCGCGTCAGTGGTAACTGGCGTCCAACCTTCGAGTTCAGTCACGGTCAGGCCCAATTCGTAGATTACGAGGATTATCACTGATGAACATGCACAATCCACCGCATCCTGGCGAACTCATTCGCGATGTGTATCTCGAGCCGAATTCACTCACTGGACGCCAGCTTGCATCGAAGCTCGGGGTGTCTCCGTCTACCCTGAATCGTATTCTGCAGAGCCGAAGCGGCGTCAGTCCGGAAATGGCACTGCGGCTATCAAAGGCTCTGGGACGTTCGCCCGAAAGCTGGCTGGCAATGCAGGATCACTACGATCTTTGGCACGCCAGGCGCTCGGTCGATCTCCAATCGGACGAGAAAATAGAGTTCCGCGCAGCCTGAAAATTTTAGTCACCGGGGTGATTCAATTACGCTTCCTTCCCCCGTCCGGGGGGGGGAAGGATGGGGGTCCGCCCTTGACTGCCCGGAAAACGTAAACGATCCCAAGCCCATCCGCCTTAGCTGCCATGCCAACCCAAGCCGCCACCCGAATCCTGATCCCAATCATCTTCCTCGCCACCATCGCACTGGCCGCCGCGCTGTTCTCCGGCGTCGACTGGCTGGGCCGGGAGACGCCGGTCTTCGGCATCCCGGTCGGCCAATTCGTGACATGGGGCATTGTTGGCGGGCTGTGCCTGGCAGCCTGGCTGCTGGCGGCCGGCACGCGCCTGCGCCTGGCCTCCTCGATACTGCTGGTGCTCGCCGCCGCCTGGCTGCCGGTATCCATTGCGCTGTTCGGAAACGTATTCCTGAGTAACGCCGCCGACCCGCAGTTGCGCATCTGGCTGATCTACACCGGTTTCGTGGCCCTGGGCCCCATTCTCGTGCTGCTGGCCCTGGTCATGGCCGCCATCTGGACGCGAAGCCGTCCGCGGCGTTGACGGGCAAACCGTTTCGCCCGGCCTTAAGGGTGGATGTTGTTGTCGCTGACGGATTTGCCTTGTCATTCCCGCCCCGAGCCGGGACCCAGCGTCTTTGGTTTTGATTTGTCGAAAATCGGAAATCGTAGGCGCGGCACGAAGGGTGGTTAATGCTGGATCAGTCGGAGGCCCCGACATCCGTCGTCAGGCCCGGCACGATCCGCTCGAGCCGTTCACGAATGACATCGATGCGGGCTTTCACGAACACGTCGTTCAGGTGATGGCTGTCGCGAAACACCAGCAAGCCATCCGCGCTGACCGCCTTGCAGACCGCACCCGGGCAAACGATGTCGTTCAAATCCAGCAGATGCACATTCGGAAACCTTTCCACGGCATTTGCCAGGTAGCTTGCAACAATGGCCGCTTCTGCCGGCCCGCGAGTGGAACTGCATTGATTTCGGTCGATGATCGCGTCGGCTGGTTCGCGGCGTGTCACGCAGCCGGGGCCGTTGAAACCCAGGTTGGGTGTGCCCGGGATCAGGAACGTGGCATCGACCACGCGGTTGAGACGTTCCAGGATACGAGCCGTGCCCTCGGTCCACTGGGTTTCGGTAAAGTCGTATTCATAGGAGTTGCCCATCACCAGCACGTCCGGCGGATCGCGTTCGATTTCCAGCAAAACCGCGTTCCGCCAGTCGGTGCAAACCTCGTAAATTTTCCCAATCCGGTCGTAGAAGTAATCTTCATCGACAATCGCGCAGCCACTTTTGGTCAACACCACGGTTCGCCATTCCGGCGCTGGGAAAAGAGTCGAAACCATTGAAAACCACTGCACGCCGATGCTGTCGCCAACAAGCATGACGGTTTTCGCGGCCTCGGCGTTGCCAGAAACACATGGCTTGACCTCGGCATGCTCGAACCAGTCGTCGCAGGCACCCATGTAAAGCGCCGGAAACGTGATTCGGAACGGATTTTCAGATGTATCCAACGTGTCCAGGCGCTGCTCGAGGCCTTTTAAAATCGGTGCGAAAGCTGCAACCAGCACTCCGATCACCAATGCGCTGGCCAGAAGGGCTCGTGCCGTTGTCGCTCGACTCAAGCGGCCCTTCCAGAACGGGATTTCCACCAGCTGGTAACTCAGCGCGGCAGCCAGCACCGACAACACGATCAAAGCCGCCGTCGCATTGGCCTGTTCACCCAAACCCAGCGAAAACCCCAGCGTAAGAATCGGCCAATGCCACAAATACAGCGAATACGAGCGGTCGCCGACCCAAACCAGCGCCGGATGCGCCAGCGGCCCGCGACTGCCCCGGCCGATGCCATGCCCGGCCGCAATCACCAGCGCGGCCCCCAGCGACGGCGCCAGCGCCCACAGCCCCGGGTAGGCGAGATTTTCATGCAGCCAGTGGGCGCTGCCGAGAATCAGCGCCAAGCCGACCGCAAGCGCCAGCCACGCGCCATGCCTGTAAAGCCGGGAACTGTTTTCCGAAATGCCGGGCTCGGCTGCAGCGCGATCGGAAAGCGCGATAAACACCAGTGCACCAAGCGCAAACTGCCAGATGCGCGCCGGCATCAGGTAAAACGCCGAGGATGGTGAAATGCTGCCCAGGACAAGCGCGCCCGCCAGGCTGATCAAAAAAATGATTCCAAGGCCAATGCCCCAGGCCGCCCGATTGCCGCCGGCGAACTTCCGCATGCCGATCACGAAGAACAGGGCAAGCAACAGCAGCGGCCAGACCAGGTAAAACTGCTCTTCCACGCCCAACGACCAGGTGTGGAGAAAGAGATCCCTGGCGGCGAGTTCGTCGAAATACCCCACGGTGTCGAAGGCAAAAAAAAGATTGCTGGTCCACGACGCCGCAAACGGGCCGGAAGCCAGTTGCCGGGCACCTTCCAGGTCTGAAAGTAGCCACAAGGCCGCGCCGGTTGCCGCGACCAGCATGGCTGCCAGCGCCGGCAGCAGCCGCTTCAGGCGCCGTGCATAAAAGCGAAAAAGCCGGATGCGGCCCGTTTCGTGCAATTCACGGACCAGGAAACCGGTAATCAAGTAGCCCGACAGGATGAAAAAGACATCGACCCCGACGAAGCCCCCCTCGAAGCCGGCGATTTTGGCGTGAGCGAGC
>JAVVFH010000216.1:0-6108 GCA_032250585.1 Lysobacterales bacterium | reverse complement strand
ACCAGCACCACGCCCAATGGGTGGAAGTGCGCGAAGTTGGTTACCATAACCGAGAAAAATTGCGTGAGCGCGGATGGAGCCAGTTGGTTTTGCACCACCAGTGGCTCGCTGGTGCGCGGATCGATGACGGCAAAGCCGATTCCGGACAGGGTCCAGGACAGAAGCCAAACGGCGGCGAGCAGTACGATGAACAGGACAGCCGGGTCGGGCAGGCGGTTGCCCGCGCGCTCCACGGCGCCGAGGATCTTCTGTACGCGGCTCGGTTTTATCGTTGTCGCTTCGCTCATCCCGGGGCCCCTCTGAGTTTTAGTTCTTTCCCTATCGGTTTTCGGCCCCTATGGTGCATCAAACCAACGTCAATTTCATCGCGACCACTGTTTGCTCAGCGGCCCAGCTCCTTGCCGTCGGCACGACCCGTGTTCGTGGCCCGCTCGCAGTGGGAGCACCCGAATCAGGGCGCAAAAGGAGCATTCGCCCCCGGCCCCGTCCGGTGGACGCCGGCGACGGCCGGAGGCGCAGCGCTGGCGAAAACCATTTCCCAGAATGTCGTGGTCAATTGGCTGATGGTGTTGCTTTCCACGTTCATCAGCACGGCCACGCCGATGCCCAGTTCCTGAGACCAGGCGAGATCCGCCCGGTAACCGGACACCCATCCGCTGTGGTACGCGATGCGGTGCTCGCCGAGCTGGTAGACGCGCCAGCCCAGGCCATAGTGGGCTTCGGACAGCATTCCCCGCCAATGCTTGCGCCGCATTTCGCGGATTGTTTTGACGCGGGGCTGGGTCAACGTGCGTATCAGGTCGGAATCGATAATGGCCGGTGCGCCGCCCATCTGCGCCTGCAGCCACTTACCCATGTCGAGCGCGCTGGCATTCACCCCGGCTGCCGGCGCCACGCGGTAATAATTGGGCTGTACGGGGACCGTGATCCAGCGGCCGCGGCCCCTGACGTGAGGCTTGGCATGCTTCGGGTCGTTGACAAAGGGCTCGAAACCCACCGAGGCGGTGTGCATGTTCAGCGGTTGGAAAATTCGCTCCTCCATCAGGTCGCCGTAAGTCCGGGCCGTCACCTGCTCGATGACCGGCTCGATCAGGCTGAAGAGGCTGTTCTGGTAGGAGTAGCAGAGGCCGGGCGTGCACAGGTAGGAGAGCTTGCTGAAATGCGGCAGGATGCGCTCCACCGGCAGTCCGTCCTCGATCAGGTTGTCGTATGCGTGCGGCATCAGGCCGGTACTTTGCCCCAACAGGTGGCTGAGCTGCACTTTCCCGGCGTCGCCGTTGATGCGAAAGTCCGGCAGGTAGCGGATCAGAGGGTCGTCCCAGCGCATCCAGCCGTCCCGGACCAGCAGACCGGTCAGACCGGCGGCGAAAGTCTTGGAAACCGAGGCGATGCGGAAGGGCGTGTTCTCATCGATGGTCTGGCCGCGGCTGGTATCGGTGTGACCGGCGGCGCCGGCGTGCACCACGCCCAGTGGCGTGGCCACTACGAAGGCCGCACCGAGAATGCCCTCGTCGTGAATGTGCTGCCTGAAAATCGCTTCGAAGTCGGCCGCCAGATTCCTGGCCGACGCATGAGCCTCGAGCAACTCGCCGGGATTCTGCTGAATGACAGGCGGGTGCTGCTCGAGGAAGGGTGCGGTGACCAGCGTTTCAGCAGGGGCGGCGCCTGTCATTAACAGCAGGGCGGGCAGCACCATTTTCAGGAGTCGTTCCGTAACCGGCCTCTCCATCGGATTTTGGCGCCCTGTGCAGCGGATGTGCGCCGTATTCTAGCCTCTATTGGCTTCTGAGTGCACGGAGTCCGCCGGACACAGTCGACGACCCAGGCTGTAAAATCACGGTGTGAGCAGAATGAGGGGGCAGGTTTTACTGACCCGGACGGTGAAATTGTCGCAGTTCCATTAAAAACCAGGAATGAAAAGCAGAATGAGTGATGCAGCTGTATTGCGGGCCACCCGTAATTGCCTGAAGAGCAATTACGGAATTACAGGTGACCTGAAGCGCCTGCCAGGTGAAAATCTGAACTATCTTGTAACGACCGGGGCCGGGCGACAATACGTGGCTAAACTGGTGGATGAAGACATGCCTTCCGATATCATTTCATTGGCCGCCGAGGTCATCGGTCACGCACTTGGAAAAGTGGCTGAGCTCGAATTGCCAAAAATATTGGAAAATAAAAACGGTAATATTGAAACGCGAATTAAAAGTGATATAAATAAACCTATCCGATTGCATGTAATGGAGTTTCTTACCGGTAATGTATTGCATGGAATTACTGATATATCAGAAAAGTTGCTGGCAGACAGTGGCCGGATACTGGCTCGTTTCGACTTGGCGCTGGCCGATTTCGATCATCCGGCCGCGCACCGGAATCATCGTTGGAATCTGGCAAAGGCGAACCAGCACCGCGACAGCATCCGTTTGCTGAGCGGCCCCGAGCAGCGGGAATTGTTGAGTTGGGCTTTCGACACCTGGGAGCGGAAAGCTGCGGCACGTTTTCACGAACTTCCACACCAGGTCATCCATGGCGACGCCTTTACCGAAAACCTGCTGGTGCGGGATGACAAGGTCACTGGCCTGGTCGACTTCGGGGATTGCTGCTACAACCCCACGATTTGTGAACTGGCCATCTGCCTCACCTATCTGATGATGGAGCGGGAGGACCCCGTGCCCACCGCTGCAGTCATCACTCGCGGCTACCACGAAGTCAGACCGCTGTCGGAAGCGGAACTGGACGTGCTGCTGCCGCTGGTCTGTGGGCGGCTGGCCGTGACCCTTGCGGTCTCGGCCGAGCGCAAGCTCATCGATCCGGACAACCCCAACTGGTTCGAAGGTGAAGGCCCGGCCCGGCGCCTGATCCGGAAGCTGCGCAGCACGGGAATCGACGCTGCGCGGGATCATCTCGCGCGTCTTTTGTAGGACGAATTCCCCAAGCTGCGAAAGCAATGTTCGTGCTGGCCGAATTCGGGCCTCGCGGCCATTGATCTTACCGGCTGTTCCCTTCTATACCTGAAACACCACCAGGGGTGATCCCGCGGCTCGTTCGCTGAACGGCGCATGGCGGGTCCACGCAGGGGCTTTATTCATTCGCACTATCACATCCGGCCGTTCAGGCCTGGGTGCAGGGGGAGCTATGTCCAAACCAAAAGGTTTTGTTTGTCTATTCAAGCCGCGTCCAGGCCCGCGTTCTGCCCGGCGCATTCTCGGGCTTTTGCTGGCGCTGCCGGTATGCGCATGGGGTGCGGGCCCGCATAAACTCCCTTCCGCGGAATGGATTTCGCCGCTTGCGATGAGCTCCGACGACGGCCGGGCGGAACTCCGCTGGGTGGTTGAGGGCGAGATCGCTGATCCGGCGCGACCGCGCCTTTTCCGTCTTATCGAGCGGCGTTCGCTTGAAGAGTTCGCAAGTTTCGTCGACACCGACCGGCTTCAGATTCTCCGCGTGGAGCCAGGAAAGTACGACTTTCGGGTTGAAGTCTGCGAGAAAATTGCCGACGGCACGATTCGCTGCGGCAAGGCTTCGAAGAAGTTGCAGTTGACGGTTTCCGGTGCGGTCCACGATCATTCGATGGCCGCCAGCCTGCCGTTATCGGGCAACGATGGACCGGCGTTCGACAGCGTCGGGGGTGGGCCGGATCAACTGCGGCCCGGGCTCTGGTACAACCCGGAGCGGAACGGCCACGGTTGGAGTTTTTACTGGGCAAACCGGCTGGCGCTGCCGGAAAGTCACTCCCAGCACGGCTATGCCTACGATCTGTTGGCGGTCTGGTACACCTACGAAGCGAAAAGCCTGAGTCTGAAAGATACCTCGACCTGCGGGTCGAATAACTCGTGGGCCGACTGTCAGTGGATTTACAGCAATTACGAACCGCTGGCCGCGCGCCTGAAACTGGTGCGCAGCGGCCCGGACAGTTACTCCGGTGGTGTCTACGTGACGCGCAATGGCGTGGAGACCCACGCAGGTACGACCACGGTCACCTTCGCGAGCGACAACGTCAACGCGACGGTCGAGTGGGCAGCAGATTTCAAGCTACAGCGCCTCGCCGGAACCGATCCGATTACGTTTCTGGCTGGCTCGATTCCGGAGCAGGAGCAGAACATCACCCATTACGCCGGTACCTGGGAACTGCAAAACCATCCGGACAAACTGGTGATCAACGATGTTGGCTCGCTGAGCGAGGGCGTTGAAGTGGTTTTCGCCAACAGCGCCGGTGACCCGACCTGGATTGAGGCCAGTATCGAGGCGGTTCCCACTGCCGCCGCGGCGCCGCTGTGCTTTTACTGGGTTAGCAACGGCTCGGCCCCTGGCAGCAGTGGCGGGCCGTTGCAGTATTTCACCTCCGGCTGCGATTTGACGCGTGCCGCCGATTCCGTCAATCGCAACGGCGGGCGCGAATTCCTGGCTCTGGAGCAGCAGCGTTTCTGGGTTTCGTTCTCGCTGCCCGCGTCGACTTCGGGCGGCGGCGTCACGGTCGGTAGCCCATCCGTTCCGGCACGGCTCGACAAAACGTCGAGCTTTCATCGCATCTGGGTCGCGGACTCCTCTTTGTCCTGTGAGATTACATCCAGCGCGCCCACCTGTCCGGTCGAACTGAACTGGTTCACCGATGGCGATTATCCGCGGGCCAGTGCTTTTGTAGTGAATGAGGATAGCGGTCAGCGGCGGCGCCTGGCCGTGTCGCCGGAACCGGCGGTGACCGGATTCACGGCCGTCCTCGACGAGCCCGGCTCGCACCGCTTCGAATTGCGCATGGCGGACACCGCCCAGTCCACCCTGATCGCCAGGTCGGCAGCCTTTGTGGTCAGCCGGGTTGCGATACCGGCGACCGGTGAACTGGCGGCGCAATGGCTCGACGAAGCGGCGCGGCATTTCCGGCTGCACTGGACTCATCCGGCGCCGGATCAAATCGATCGCTATGAGCTCGAAGAGGCACCACCGGCGACGAGCTCAACGATCGTGCACGCGCTTCCGGTCAGCCAGGGGACAAGCAAGGAATTCGTCTATGCGGATGGACCGTACGGGGATTACTCGTACCGCATCAGGGCCTGCGGTTCGGTTGACGGTGGCAGTGCCTGCAGTGACTGGAGTGCAGTGCTGGATTGGACGGTAAGCGACCCCGGCGGGACAGAGGCGGAACTGCTGTATCCCTGGTCTGCAGAGTCGGATACTGCGGGATCGTTGATCACCGACCTCAGCTTCCAGTACGCGATGGGTTATCACTTCAGCGTAAAAAGCAGCGGCTTCGTCAAGGCGCTCGGCGGGCTGTTCAACGGCGCCAAAATCGTCAAGCTGTTCGAGCGTTACACGGGGGTCGAGTTGACCCAGGCAACGGTTTACTCGAACAATTCCTGGTCTTTCGTGCCGGTCACACCCGTGGCGTTGGCGGCGGGCAAGGAATACACCGTCGCCGTTTATCTGCAGGGCAGCGGCGGCTCCTATTATTCGAGCCCGACCTTCCCGGTAGTGCATGACGCACTGACCATTCTCGGATCGAGCTATGTGTCGACCAGCAGCGATCCGCTGGCCATTCCCTCCAACCTGACGCAGGCCGCCATGTACGGTCAGGTCGACATCGGCTTCGAGGTCGGTTCGGCGCCAACCAATTACGCGCCTTCGATCGATACTCAACTGGCCGACCGGGAAAACGACGAGAGCGACAGCGTTTCGTTTCCAATCAACGCAACCGATCCGGATGGGGACAGTCTCCTCTTCGATGCGCAGGGCCTGCCTGACGGGCTTTTGATCGATCCCGTCACTGGCCTCGTCGAGGGCACGATTGCTGCCGGCGCCGCCGGGTCCAGTCCCTACGATGTGCGGATCAGGGTTTCCGACCCGGCCGGGCTCGAGGACCAGCGGAACTTCGCCTGGGTGGTGAACTCGCCGCCCGAACCCAACCGGCCACCGACCATCGCCCAGCCGGCGGACCGCGCCGATACCGTGGGCGATTGGGTGAGCTTGAGCTTTGTGGTCTCCGACCCGGACGGTGACGCGGTCTCCTGTGCGGTGCAAGGCCTTCCCGACGGCGTGTCCGTCACCTCAGACTGCACCGTCAGCGGCACGCTTTCCGCCCAGCCGGACGATTACCCCGTCGCTGTCACCGCTTCCGAC
>JAVVFH010000215.1:0-6113 GCA_032250585.1 Lysobacterales bacterium | reverse complement strand
GTGGCATTCAGAATAGATTTTCGAAAGCCGTTTTTTATGCCGTTTGTGTACAGAACATCGAAACTTTCTACCTCTGAAGTAGAAATGGGCAAATAGCTTTTAAAAACACCTTTATCACCAACTTCTATTCGATAAAAACCTTCCGGCGGTCCATTCGGTCCGTAAAGATGTTCCAGCGAGCTTTGCTCCGGCGCCAGACGATCGGCGGAAGCCAACTCCGAACCCGGCGTGGACGTCGAGTACGCCTGCACGATGCCGGTGACCGCCACCGCTATCACCGCACCAATCACCGCCCCTTTCAGGCTGCCGGAACTGATCGCACCGGCCACGAAGCCGGTGATCGCCGCCTGCAGATAAACATTAGTCACTCCGAACTGCACGGCCAGAAAGCCTTGCGGCCCCGGCAGCAGGACGCTCAGGCCGATCGCGAGGGCCAGGCGGCCCCAGCGCTTGATCAGGCGTTTCAGAAAATAGCCACTCGGGTCGGTGAAGCTCAGGGGATTGTTCAGCACGTAGCTGTAGCGGTTGAGGCTTTGGCTGTCGCCCGGACCCTGCACGTAGGGATCGGCCTGCAGGAAGCGGCCCAGCTTCGGATCGTAGATCCGCCCGTTCATATGCACCACGCCCAATCCGTCGGCATGTTCGTGGCCGCTGAACCCTCGCCGTGTCAAGTCGTTCAGCGCTGCGCTGGCGGAATAGGCCAGCGGGGCTGTCCAGTCGACCGAACGGCGCTCACCGAAAGCGTTGAAGCTCATCCATGTCGCATCCTCTACCTTGCCGCTGTCCGTTGTCATCGAGTGGATCGACCCCAGGTGGTCCTTGACGAGGTAACGGCTGCGGCTGACGCCGGTCGACGGAAAAAACTCGGCAATGGCCACACCGCCCAGATAACGACGGAACCGCACTCCACCCGGTTCTTCGAGGTATTCGACCGCACCCGCATAATGCGTGATTTTCTCCCCGCTGGCGGGACTGCGGTCGATGCGCATGATGCGCTGGCGACCTGCCCCGTAGCTGAATTCGAGGGACTGCCCGGTTTTCTCGATGCGCAGCGGCTTGTCGAACAGGCTGTACTCGATGCTGCGCCCGTCGCCGGCAACCTGGTTGCCGTTGGCGTCATAGCTGTACGAAACGCCACCCGCTCTGCTCACGGCGTGCGGACCGGCCGTACCCTCACCGTATTGATAGTTGCCTACGTCGCTCTTCCAGCTGATATTACCGGAAGAACCATAGCTTAGCGCCATTGTCTCCAGCGCAGTGGTAACACCGGCAGCCGGCGCCGTCAGTTCCACCCGCGAGAGGCGATTCAATGCGTCATAGCTGAACTCCTCGAGCAGGTCCCGCCCGTTGGAGCGGTCGTGCCTGTGCAGCAGGTTACCCACCGCATCGAACAGGTACTCGACATCCTGCAGCGAAAGGCCGTTGACGTCGTAAGCCTGCTGTTTCTCCAATACCCCGGTCGCCGGATCGTAATCGGCGAACAGTTCCACGCCGTTGCCCAGTTCTACGAAGGTCGCGTTGCCACGCGCATCCATGGCGCGTACCCGTTGAAAAACCGGCCCGGCGACATGATCTCGAGACTCACTTAATTTATATACATAACCATATGAATTATAGGTATATTGTATACCTCTATAATCACCACTCGCATCGAAAATCTGGAAATTCCGTCCGTATTCATCGAAGCTCGCCGCTTCCGAAAACTGCAATGCGCCGCGACTGTCGGTACTGCTCGTACGTCGCCCGAAATCGTCGTAGCCGTATTCCAGGCGCTGCACGGTATTACCCGATACCACATCCTGATATATCACGGAAACGGCTTGTCCTTTGCCCCTGCCGGCCGATGTGGTCGCGTTCTGCCAGCTGCGAAGTTCGCGGTGGCGGACGACGATATCCTGGTCCAGCAAACTGTCGACAGCGGACGATTCCAGCCGCTCGACCACCCGCCCGAGGGCGTCGTAACGGAAATCCCAGGCCTGGCGCTTCGCATCCAGTTGCCGCAGCATTTCGCCCAGCGCGTTCCAGCGATATTGCCAGTAGCCTTTGTCCGGGTCATCAATCCAGAGTCGTCGCCCGGCAAGGTCGTAACCCATCGAGACCGGCACCCCATCCGCACCGGTGGTCCGGGTCAGGTTCCCGATCGCATCGTACTCATAGCGCACCTGACCACAGGCACTGTCGTATGCCGAGACCTTTTCGTCCAACACATTGCGGACCTCTGTGCTTTGCTGGCCGAGCGCGTCGATAACCGACCCGGCGCCCGGCTGCCCTGCCACGCAAGGGCCGCCGGCCTGTTCATCGTAGCTGCGCCGTTCGCTGTCACCGCCCGCCGTGTCCAGCGTGAGCAAACGACCCAGCGCGTCGTACGACATGCGATTCCAGTATTGCGGCTCATCCGCATAGTAGGGCTCCGACACCTGCGCGGCCTGTCCCAGAGAATCATAGCGCCTATCAATGTTCACGAACCGGCCGTCGAAGCCCTCGGTGGCACCCCTGATCTCCCGGCCCAGGATGTCCTGGCAATTGATTTCTTTCGCGCCTCCAGCAGGCGCCGTGATCGTATGCAGGGCGGTGCCGCCGGGACAGTATTTACCCGCGCCCAGGCGCTGCGTCGTGCGGACCGAGGCGCCGGTTGCGGTCCATTGGGCGAACACGCGACCCATCGGGTCGGTTGCCGCCAGCGACAAGACCGCGTCGATATTGCGGGTTTTCAATGCCGTTCCGAAGGCGTCCCAATCCTCAACAGTCAGTGTGGCTTGCCCAAAGTGATTGAGCGTTCGCACGGGAAAGCGGCCCAGCGAGTCGTAGACGGTTCTGGAGTTGCGCGCCGCGACATTTTCGGCCGTCACCGTGGTACGAATGCGATTGCCGAAATCATCGAGGATGAAATCGCTCGCCACCGAATATTGCGCGCGATCCGGTTCGACCACTTCCCGGACCGTGCGCCCGGTCTCGGCATCCTGGCTGAAACCGGTCTCGCGCGTGATGACCGGCGTCCCGGGTCGCGCATGGCTGACGCGCGTCAGCGCCGGCTTGCGCAAAATCCAGCGATTCAGGTCCGCGGCGTGCCAGGACTGTTCCGTGGTCTGGGTGTAAACCGGCTGGCTGCTGTCCGGCGACCAGTTGTCGGTAACCGTTTTTACGAGCTTGCCGTAGCTTGCGTAGCTGTTCGTCACCAGCACTTTGCGCTGCAGATTGCCCGCGAGCGTATAGCTTTGGCTGAACGACTTTGTGAGTGATGGCCACCAGCTGCCAGCCGCGGCCTTCGTTTCCGTGCCGGCCCACTGTGTGGCGGAGTATTCGAGCAGTACGGTTTCGTCGCCGACCGGCGGCGGCGACAGCGATTCGGTCACCTCCGCCAGCGGCTCCACGGTATCGACCGCCGGATCGCTCAGCAGCTGCTGTGCGTCCGCGGCGGAAGCCAGCGACCGGCTCGAATCCAGTGGCAACCCGATAAACGGGAAATCCTGACGATAGCGTGTGTTATTGCGGATTCCCGACTGCGGATTCCACGAGACGACCTCCGCGAAACCGAGGAAGCCACGCCCGCCTGTCTGCAGCCTGGCGCCCGCGTAGTGATATTCGACCTCGCTGGTCGCGAGCGGATCGGTGGCGGTCGGAGCGGAAACGCTGACGCCACTGACCACCTGCACGGGCACCACCAGGTCAAACACGGCACTGCCGCGGCCCCAGCTAAGCTGCGAAGCGCTCCGGAATCGCGTGTAGACCGATTCGTCGGTCAACGGCCGGTAATGCAGCCTGGTCAGCGCCCCGGAGCCACTGCGAATGCCGGAAACGAGGTTCGATGGCTGCTGCCGCCGGCCGGTGATCAGGTTTTTACCGGGATAGATTCTGGTGGTCGAACCGTTGACCCGCGACTTCGCCAGGTCGATGAACAGGTTGTCGAGCATGCCGTCACCGTCGAAATCCAGCAGGATACTGGCGTCGCCATCATCCCTGTTCCCATGTCGAATCTCGGAGCGTTGGGCGGCAGCGAAGCCGTTTCCAAGATCGTTGATATGGACCATCCAGTTGGCCGAGTCGAAACCCACAGCTTCCGGGTAGATGAAATCCGGATAGGCGTCGCCGTTGATGTCGATGAACGCGCCTCGCGCTGCCTCCGGAGCACCTGCTGGACGAGCCACCGTTACCGGCGTCTCGAAGCCAAGGCCGGTGTTAAGGCGATGATGCCAGACCTGGAATCCGTCCATGTACACGATGTCCGCGAGACCGTCGGCATTGATGTCCATCGGCAACAGGCGCCGGGCAGCGGGCAAATGAGCCCAGGGCTCACAGAATTCAACCACTCCGCATTCCGCCCCCGCGCCGGTCGCCAGGATTTCCCTCTGCACATAGCGCCCCTCGCCATCGGATTCGAAAAGGATATAGAAACTCACCACGGCGTATTCGTCGCCCTTGTTCTCGGGCGAGTCTCCAGAACCCTCATCTGTGCCCTCAAACTCGAATTCCTGCGTGATTTCCGAATCCGATGCCGCGTCCTGAACGGTTGTGCAGTCACCGGAACAGCGCACATATCGGCGGCTGATCCGCGCGACCAGGTCGACCTTCCCGTCGGCGTTGTAATCGAAAGGCCGGGCGCCGACCAGGGAATCAAGGTTGACGACGCGGATTCGAAGAGCCCCTTCACCCTCAACCCAGCCATCGCTGCTGGGCCCGGTCGCGAAAAGCGATCGGGAGAATTCCATCGACAAGGAACGTGGCGCCTCGAACCCGGCCAATGCACCTGGCCGATAGCCGTTCAGCAACACCACGAGCTCGCCCCTGCGCTCGTTCTCAGACGACACGCGGTTCGTCAGCAGGTCGCCCAGACCGTCGCCGTTGAAATCCATGACCTGCAGCAGCCTGGGGCTGTCGGTTCCGCAGCAATCGGGGGTGACGACCTGCTCGCTGCCGAAGCCGGTTTCGTCCGACAGGCGTGCGACCCAGCTGACCGTACCGGCGCTTTCGCGGGGATAAACGATGTCGTCAAAACCGTCGGCATTGAGGTCCAGCGTCGTCAAGCGCACCGGTAACCGGTTCAAGCCGTCAACCGGAACTTCGTAGCGCTGCGTGTCGAGCCTGAACCCGGTGTCTGCGGACGCAAAAGCAATTCTGAAGCTGGTCCGCTTTCGTTCCTGGTCCACGATCAGCAAATCCTGCCGTCCGTCGCCGTTAACGTCGGCAATGGCGAGATCCCTGAAATCCTTGCTGAAGAGGTTGCCAGCAGCCACGCCGCCACCCGAGATGCTGTGCTCGGTCTTCAGCCAGTCGAAAATAAGGGGTTTGAAACAGTGTCTCTTCTGCGCCTCGCTGCATTCTTCGATCGATTCGACGACCTTGCGTCCAAAGCCGTCCTGGCCGTAGCTCAAAAAATACGATCTCAGGGGCGTAAATGAAGCGTCCGATGCACGCACCCTGGCAAGGGAATCCACCCGTTCCAACAGCCGACGCCGCAAAAACCGTTCGCCGCTGACGAAACTTTCGGATAGATCAGGTCGGTCGCTGGCATATACGAAGCGGATCTCCGCATAAGGGCTCGTACCAGCGCGGATATTGCCCGTGTATCGGATGCTCTGGATGCTGTGCTCGACAGCAACGCCCGAGCTCTTGTGATAGAGGAAGTCGATGTAGTTTCCACTGCTGTCCCGTGAGCGATTTCGCGCCCAGCTGAGCACGGTACCTGCCCGATCGGCAAGCCGCGTTTCGAGACGTGAATCGTCTGTATTGCCGTATTCGCTGACGGAACCGTCGGCGTGCCATACGCGGAAAAAAAGCGGTCCGCTACCGGCAACGCCATATGAAACGATGCGCGAAAAACTGTCGATTTCGGTACGATATTCAGCTCCGTTCGCGCCATAAGTACCGGCAATGACCATCAATCGCTGACCGTCCAGGCAGAAACGGTCCCCGGGCGTAATCGACACGCCCCGGATACCTTGCAAACCATCCTGCTCGTAAGTCTGTGCACAGCGCGTGACCGCGGACAGGCCGCCGATTTGCCAACCCACGCCGACGACCCCGTTGGGCAACCGGCTGTTGTATTCCAGGCTGACCGCCGGGCTGAAACCGCCGGAGCCCGGCGCCGTCAGAATCGGCAGGCGGAAATTTGCCGC
>JAVVFH010000214.1:0-6173 GCA_032250585.1 Lysobacterales bacterium | reverse complement strand
CCAAGCCGCGGATTGGATCGAAATTGCTGGATTCCCGCCTGCGCGGGAATGACGGCACTTCTGGTAGAACAAATTTGCCCTGGGGTCAAGTAATTGAGGCATTTCCGAGTTCTGCGATTGAGCAACTGTTCGATACGGTTCGCTATCGGTACTCAGCGAACGCCTCATACGGGGGTGACGGGCAGGTCCCTCATGGTTTCGGCTTGGTGCCGCAAACACTCACGGGAAATTTCTTTTATACCTCACTATACAAGTGAAATATTCAAGATGTAATATTAAATACATGGATTTTGGCAAACAATGATTACAGCTGACCAACTGCGGGCGGCGCGGGCTTTACTCGGTATCGACCAGCGCGCGATGGCCGACCTGTCCAGCCTGTCGGTGCCTACGATCCAGCGCATGGAGGCGAGCAGCGGCGTGATCCGGGGCAACGTAGACTCGCTGATGAAGCTGATTGCGGCACTCGACGGTGCCGGTATCGAACTGATCGGTGAGGGGATAACCAGTGCCGGTGGCGGTCGCGGCGTGCGCCGGAAGGCGCCCCAGGTGCCAACGGCAGACGGGCCGGAAGCCGGACTGGCCGAATCGCCTTCGGCAACGACCGCCAGCGCAGCTGGTCGCCCTGATCAGGAGTCCGCAGGGATTCGGTGAGCGCCCTGATTCTTTCCGTCGCCGATCCGCTGGCCGCGTTCTTTCTGCTGGTCGTAACTCTCGGCGGCATGGCGGCGAGCCTGTATGGCCTGGGCTACGGCCGGCACGAGACAGCGCCGTTGCGGGTGTTGCCGTTCTATGCCGCCTTCCTGGCCGGCATGAACCTGGTCGTGCTGGCGGCAGACGCCTTCACCTTCCTGTTGTCGTGGGAGTTCATGTCGCTGGCCTCCTGGCCTCTTGGGCGCTGGTGCTGCTGGGCGCCGGCTCCAAGGCCGGCCTGGTGCCGCTGCACGTCTGGCTGCCGCTGGCGCACCCGGCCGCCCCCAGTCACGTGTCGGCCCTGATGAGCGGTGTGATGACCAAGGTCGCCGTCTACGGCTTCGTGCGGGTCGTGTTCGACCTGGCCGGCGGGCTGACCTGGTGGTCGGCCATGCTGGTGCTGTCGGCGGCGCTGTTCCACGTGTTCAATCACTCGGTGTTCAAAAGCCTGTTGTTCTTCGGCGCAGGCGCCGTTCTGACCGCAACGGACACAGCACGGTGCTGAAAAGCAAATTACCAGGGGTCGGCACGACGATTTTCAGCGTCATGTCGCAAATGGCCGCCGAGCACGAGGCCATCAATCTGTCACAGGGCTTTCCGGATTTCGACGGCCCCGAGGCGCTGCGCGAGGGGGTTGCCCGGCACATGGCGCAGGGCCATAACCAGTACGCGCCGCTGGCCGGCGTGCCCGCGCTGCAGGAACAGATTGCGGCCAAGCTGTTCGACCTGTACGGAGCGCAGGTGCAGCCCGGTGCCGGCGTGGCGGTCACGCCCGGCGCCACCGAGGCGATCTTCTGTGCGCTCAGTGCCAGCGTGCACGGGGGTGACGAGGTCATCCTCTTCGACCCTGCTTACGACACGTACGAGCCCTGTGTGCGGCTCAACGGTGGGCGTGCGCGGCGCATTCCGCTACGCGGTCCGGATTTCACCGTCGACTGGCAGCGCGTCGCCGATCAGATCAGCTCGCGTACGCGCGCGATCGTGCTGAACAATCCCCACAACCCGACCGGCGCCTGTTGGAAGGAGCGCGACATCGAGGCGCTGCGCCGGGTCGTCGCCGGTCGCGACATCGTGCTGGTCGCGGACGAGGTCTACGAGCACATGGTGTTCGACGGGCGGGCGCACCTCAGCCTGCTGCGCTACCCGGACCTGGCGGAACGCGCGTTCTGCATCTACAGCTTCGGCAAAACCTACCACGTGACGGGTTGGCGCATCGGCTACTGCGTGGCGCCGCCGGCTTTTATGAAGGAATTTTTGAAGATCCACCAGTTCATCAATTTCAGCACCAACGCGCCGCTGCAGTACGCGCTTGCCGATTTCATGCGCGACTGCCCGGAACACCATCGGCAGCTGGCCGATTTCTACCAGCGCAAACGCGACCTGTTTGACGACTTGCTGCGCGGCTCGCGGTTCAGGCTTACGCCGTCCGCCGGCACCTTCTTCCAGCTGGCCGATTACAGTGCGATCAGCGTCGAGCCGGATCATGACTTCGTCGCCTGGCTGACCCGCGAGCATAAGGTCGCGGCGATTCCGTTGTCGGTGTTTTACGAACATCCCCCGGCCCGGCACTTGATCCGTTTCTGTTTCGCCAAGAACGACGCGACCCTGCGCGAGGCGGCGCAGCGGCTGTGTGCGGTGTGACGATGGCCGCTACCAGATCCGGCAGATCTCCGCGGCGGGCTTGACCATGGGCGAGTCGGCGGAGCAGCCGAAGGCGCGCCCGAATTCCGGCATGTTCACGAGCACGCCGTTGATGCGAAAGCGCGGCGGTGAGTGGGGGTCGGTGGCGGCATGCAGCCGCAGTGATTCCGGTCGTTCGGCGGCGCAGGCCCACTGGGCGAAACCGATGAAAAAACGCTGCTCGGGGGATAGACCGTCGATCGGCTGCAATTCCTCGTTCCGGGTCGCCTCGCGCCATGCATGCCAGGCCAGCACCAGGCCGCCGAGATCGGCGATGTCCTCGCCGGCCGTGAGTTCGGCGTTGATGTAGATGTCGTCGATCACGCGGTAGCCGGTGTACTGCTCACGCAGGCATTGCGCACCCGCCTCGAAGGCGGTCGCGTCCGCCGGGGTCCACCAGTCCCGCAGGTTGCCGTCGCCGTCGTAATGGCGGCCTTCGTCGTCGAAACCGTGGACCAGTTCGTGGCCGATCGTGGCGCCGGTGTTACCGTAGTTCGGCGCCGCGTCCGTGCGCGGGTCGAACAGCGGTGGCATCAGCACCCCGGCCGGAAAATTGATGTCGTTCATCGAGGGGTTGTAATAGGCGTTGACCGTGGCCGGCGACATGAACCACTGGCCGCGGTCCAGTGGCTTGCCGATCCGCTCGAGTTGCCGCTGCAGGTCGAACCCGGTCGCGCACGTGACGTTGCCGAAATAATCGTCCGCCCGCAACTGCAGCGAGGAATAATCGCGCCAGCTGTCGGGATAACCGATCTTTTCGCGCATCTTCCCGAGCTTGAGCAGTGCCTGCTGCTGCGTCTCGGCGCTCATCCAGCCGAGTCGCCCGATCCGCTCGGCCATGGCCCGACGAATCAGCCGGCTCATGTCGCGGACCTGCTCGCGCACCTGCGGCGGAAAATTGCGCGCGACGAATTCACGCCCCAGTGCCTCGCCGAGTTGCCGATCGACCTGCGACACGCAGGTCCGCCAGCGAGGGGGGGGTTCCGCGATGCCCTCGAGGTACGCGGAATAAAAGGCGAAATGCGCGTCGCGAAAGGCTTTTGAAAGCAGTTCCGCGCGCGTGTTGACCAGCCCCCAGCGCAGGTAGGACCGGAGCGCCGCCAGCGACTCGCGCTCGATCACCGCCTGTATTTCCCGGATGAAGGACGGCTGGACTACGTTCAGCCAGGGTTCCGGGCGCAAGCCCGCGGCGTCGAACAGGGCGCGCCAGTCGACAACCGGCGCGAGCGCCGCGAGTTCGGCCAGCGAGCGGCGGTTGTAGACTGCGTGCGGATCCCGGCGCTGCACGCGCGTCAGGCTGGCCGCGGCGAGTGCGGTTTCGATGCGCAGCACGGTGGCGGCACTGCGCCGGGCCTGGGCTGCGCTTTCGCCGAGCAGTTGGAGCATGACCGCGACGTGCTCCCGGTAATGCGCGCGGTTGTCTGCCTTCAGCGGTTCGTCGGTGAGGTAATAGTCGCGGTCCGGCAGCCCGAGGCCGCCGGCGTAGACGGCGCCGATCATGCGCTCGGACTGTTGGGCGTCCTGCTGCGAGCCCAGCGCGACGAAGAAGGCTTTGGAGTCTGTGTTCCGGATCAGCCGGCCCAGCGCGGCACCCAGATCGGCTTTTGAGCTGATGGACTCGATCAGGTCGAGTTCCGCGCGCAGCGGCCTGAGCCCGGCTTTTTCGATGCCGTCCGTGTCCATGCAGGCACCAAAATAATCGCCCAGCAGCGCCTGCTCGGGGCTGCGTTCGGCATCGCCGCGGGCCAGTTCTTCCAGGATGCCCCACAGGTGGCGCTGGTTTTCCACGTAGAGCTTGCCGTAGGTGCTGATGCGGGACTGGTCCGCCGGAATGGGGTTGTTTTCGATCCAGCCGCCGCAGGCGTACTGGTAGAAGTCCTCGCAAGGCTCGGTCGCGGTGTCCAGGCTTCGGAGGTTGAGGCTGGGCTCATGGGACAGCCTGGTGATGGGCGCTGCGTCGGCCGCAAGGCCGGTCGGCAGGAATGCCCACAGCAGGGCGAAAAAAAGCAGAGTGGTGGCTCGTGCGGGGCGCCGCGGCCTGCGGCTCTTCACAGCGCCCGCCCGCCGCTTTGGTTTTTGCAGTAGAGCGATTCGTCCTCGAGGATATCCGCCAGCGCGCCGGCCAAAATGGCGGCCCATTTCCGCGCGCCCTGGTCGTCCCCGACCAGGTCCTGGCGCACTTCGATCCCCACGTGGGGCAGGCCGGCCGACTCGGCATGGTGATCGACGGTGAAATCGTGCGGGTGACGCCCGGAATAGGGTTCGTTGTCGCCGATGCAGATGCCGTCCATCGGTCCGAGCCGCTCAATCAGAGCCAGCGGTATGCGCGGGTCGGTATCCCACAGGATGCCGATGTGCCAGGGCCGGACCACCCGGTCGAAAACGGGTGTGCAGGTATGAATGGCGATGAAGGCGGGTACGATTTCGCTTGCCGCGAAATCCTCGAGCCGCGCTTCGATGGCGTCGTGATAGGGGTGGAAAAAGGACTGCGCGCGCAGGGCTTTGTCCGTGTCGCTCAGATCCTGGTTGCCGGGAATGGCGATGCCGTCGCTGGTTTCGATGAAGGCCGCCGGGTCGTCCAGGCGCCGGTTGGGGTCGACGATCAACCGCGAGAAGCCGGCCAGCACCGCCGGTGCATCCAGCAAGTCGGCCAGGTGCCGTGTCAGCATGTCCGAACCAATGTCCCAGGCGACATGCCGTTCGATTACCCAGTCCGCCAGGCCGAGCTGATTCATCGCGGCCGGAAAATAGGGGCTGGCGTGATCCGCCACCAGCAGGGCCCGGGCCTTGCCGCCGTCGTTGTAGCTCATGTATGGCGGCGCATCGCCCGGACCGATCAGGGGGTAGCGCTCGCCAATTTCGGGGTAGTTCTGCCGGTGTGAATAGCCGGGCACTCTTGCCTTGCTCAAAGCCTGTCCTTGTTACGTATCGGATCGAGGAAACGATCCGCCATTCGCGCTTCAGAGGCTCATGCTAGGGGATGTCACGCCCGACTTCCAGAGCCGAGGTCATTTTGCCGGCTCGCAGCCATACGCCGCGGCGGCCCCGCTTGCGGTAGCCCCTGCGCAGCACGGATAATGCCGGGGCGGAAGCGGACCCCCGGCACAGCGACGTCCAGGCAAAACCATGAAAACCATCGTAGTCAACGAACGCGAACACACCCGGGTGCCGTTCCTGAGAGGCATACTGACCCGCAGCTTGCTCGAAGCGGGCTTGCCTTTCGAACAGGCTTTCGAAGTGGCTTCCACAGTGCGGGAAACGCTCGCAGAGACTGCCGAGGTCAGTTCCGACGAACTGCGCCGGCAGGTTGCCCAACTGCTTGAAGTGCGGGGCGAGCAGGATGTTCTGGAGCATTACCGCTACCCGGCGGTGGCGCCGGCTACCATTCAGGTGTGCAGTTCTTCCGGCCGGGTCAGCGCGTTCTCGCGGGCGCGTCATGAAAGATACCTGCAATCCAGTGGCATGCGATCCGACAAGGCCGAGCACACCACCGCGATGATTTACGACCAGTTGCTGGCCGCCGGGATCAGCGCGATCTCGGCGCGCAAGCTGGGCTTTCTGACCTACCACTGCCTGCGGCAGGAGGTGTCCGGAAAAGCCGCTCGCCGCTATCTGGTGTGGACAGCCTTCCAGCGTACCGGCCGCCCACTGCTGTTGTTGATCTGCGGCGCCGTTGGCACCGGCAAGAGCACCATCGCTTCGGAGATCGCGCACCTGCTCGAAATCGTCCGGATCCAGTCTACCGACATGCTGCGCGAGGTGATGCGGATGATGTTGCCGCGCCGCCTGCTGCCGGTGCT
>JAVVFH010000213.1:0-6179 GCA_032250585.1 Lysobacterales bacterium | reverse complement strand
CCGGGAGCAGCTGACGCGCCGTCCAACACCGGCCAGTCTGCCACCACGCCGCAAGCGGCACAACTGCGGGTGGTGCCGATCCGTTGGGGCCGAAAACCCGCTGGCAGGTGAGTGCGTCCCATTCGATGTGTCGTGGGCGCCAGCCCGTCGCGGCGTTGACCGCGACAATATTTGTCGCATACATCGGGCATCCTGCCTTCCGCCCATCGCGCGAGAGCAGAGACGATGCAGAAACACGAGAAGCACTATGCATGGCGTTTGGCCCGGAACGTCCTTCGGTACTTGCCAACCCGGCACCCGGCATTTGGCCAGCTGCTGGAGGAAATCGGCCCACTCGCCGCCGAGGCTCGACATGCCGCGCTGTGGGCTGAGGGTGCACGCCGCGGAAGCCTCTGCGGCACGTCGGAGGACGAGAAGGCCGTCGACGCCCAAGAAATCTGCTGGCATTCCTTGGCCGCTCAGGAAATTCAGGACATTGGACGCGTCCGCCCCGCTGCCATTGACCGCCGGATGCAGCTGCTCGGGGAGTTGTTTCGGCTCGACGAGACGAGCCTGGAAATCGTCCGGCTGCTGTACTTCACCTGCACGCTTCAGCCCGTACAGGGGCTTTTCGAGGTCCTTGAGCGGATCCTCAAGAATCCGGCACGGGCCATCGCCGTCGCTCTGGGCTGTTCCACGTCCTCGATCGAGCGGCGAATCGGGCAGGACGCAACGCTTCGCATCAACGGCGTGATCGAAGACTTCTCCTGCGATCGTCTCAGCCAGGCGCCCGAACTGAGCCGGGAAGTTCAAAAGCTTCTTTGCACGCCGGTTCGGTCCGCCCGCGACGCCCGACAGGTACTCTTGGGCTCACCCCTCGGTGCGGCGCTTGAGTGGCCCGACTTCTGCCACCTGGGCGAGGATCGGCAATTCATCTGCGATCTGCTCGCCGGGGCACTCAGACGCCGGGAGACGGGCGTAAACGTTCTGCTGTTCGGTGCGCCGGGGACCGGCAAGACCGAATTCGCCAAGACGTTGGGTCGACAGTTGCACAAGGCGGTCTACGCGATCGGCGAGCGAGAGTTTTCCGACGGCCCGCCCAATTTCCTGCAACGACTTGCACAGGTTCAGATGGGACAGCGCCTGCTGGAGCGCACCGGCAAGGCGGTCCTGCTGGTCGATGAGGCCGACGACCTACTCAGTCACGGCAATCGCGAATCGCTGCGGCCGTTGCTGGCCTTCCGGAACCCGAAACCGGGGGCAGCGGTGCGCGTATACGTGCAACGTGTCCTGGAGGAGAGCACGGTGCCGATGGTCTGGATCTGCAACGAGATCCGGGACATCAATCCCGCGATCCTCCGCCGATTCAGTTTCAGTCTGGAGGTCCGCTCGCCGCCGGAGCGTGCCCGGCGGACGGTCTGGCAGCGGTGCTTAACGAACAACGGCTTCGAGAACAGCGAGCCGGTCGCCGCCCGGTGCGCCCGGCTGCCAGTCTCGCCCGGAATTGCTGCCCAGGCGATTCGGTCATCGAGGCTCGCCGGGCGCGGTGCGGAAGGGGTGGAGCGGGTGACCCGGCAAATCGGTCGCGTCGCCACGGGGCGGCCGTTGCCGCCGGCCGAGAGCCGCGGACTGGGGTTTGACCCCGAGTTGGTCCATTGTCGGAAGGATATCGGCGCACTCTCGGATCAGCTGGCGCGAGGGTCTGATCGTCGCTTCTCGATTTGCGTCGACGGACCGCCGGGCAGCGGCAAGTCGGCCTGGATCCGCCACTTGGCCGAACGGCTGGGCATGGAGGTCCTGCAAAAGCGGGCATCCGACCTCTTGAGCATGTTCGTTGGCGGGACCGAGGCCCGGATAGCGGAGGCCTTCGAGGAGGCGGAAAGCCAGAAGAGCTTCCTGGTCTTCGATGAGGCCGAATCCTTTCTGCAGGACCGGGCCGGTGCATATCGGAGCTGGGAGACGACCCGGGTAAACGAGATGCTGACCTGGATGGATTCCCATCCCCTGCCGTTCGCGCTGACCACCAACCGCATCGAGTCGATCGACCCGGCCGCCATGCGTCGGCTGATTTTCAAGCTGCACTTTGACTACTTGCGGCCCCGGCAGGTGTACATCGCGTTTCAGAACTTCTTCGGCCAGGAGTGGCCGGCCGACCGGGCCGTACCGGATTGCCTGACCGTGGGAGATTTTGTCGTCGTGGCGGACCGTGCCCGAATCCAGGTTGAAGTTCGGCAAGGGAGGCTGGCGCAATGGCTGATCGACGAATGCGCGCACAAGCCCCGACAATCTCGTGCCATCGGATTCGTGTGATGGCCACGGCCCGATGCAGAGTCCTATCGAACACACAAGCCGGGCGTGGACGCCGGCCCGGGATCAGGGTCCGTTTCGAAGCGAGTCGCTGGTCGAGCATTTGACCGTTGCGCTGGGATGTCGGTGTTGCGACAATCAGCGTCGCGATCAGGGAGGATTCAATGATGCCAGACACGAGTCTGCGCCAGCTGGCAATGCTCAAACTCATTCCTCGGCGAGCCCCCGGGATCACTTGCCGCGAGCTCGAGGAAAAGCTGGCAGCCCGGGACTACCGGGTGAGTCGTCGCACGATCGAACGGGACCTTCGGCGTCTGTCCGGGCCGTTTGCACTGGTGTGCGACGACGGGCATCCCGAACGCTGGGCGTGGATGGAGGGCGCTTTTGATGCGCTCCCGGCCCACGATGCATTTTCCGCGCTCACCTGGCAGCTGATCGAGGATTGCCTTCAGCCGCTCCTCCCCCGGCCGCTCAGGGAGGAGGTCGAGCCACAATTCGAGGCTGCACGCCAGTTTCTGCGTGAAACAGGTGCACGCAAGTTCGAGCGCTGGCGTGAGCGAGTTCGAATGCTTCCCCGCGCGTTTCCGCTCCAACCCCCCGAGATCGTCAGCGATGTGCTCAATGCCGTCTATGAGGCGCTACTAGAGAGCCGGCAAGTCTCCGTGGTCTACCGCTCGCGCGGTGCGGGCGAGCCGCGCCCGTTAACGCTCAACCCTCTTGGGCTTGTGGTCCGGGATTCGGTCTATTACCTGGTCGCGACCATCGAGCCGTTCACCGACATCAGGCAAACCGTCCTCCACCGCATGCAGTCCGCCGAGGTACATGAAACGCCCGTACGGGAGCCGGACGGGTTCAATCTGGAGGCCTACATCGCGGAGGGAAATTTCCAGTACGTCACTGGCCGCGAAATCCGGCTCGTCGCGCGCTTCGACGACTACGCGGCGCAGCATCTGCTCGAGACGCCCATTTCCGAGAATCAGCGGTCACGAAAACTGAAAGACGGCCGGGTCGAGATCACGGCTACCGTCCGGGAGTCAGGCCAGCTGTTCTGGTGGCTGCTGGGATTCGGTACCAATGTCGAGGTCGTGGGGCCCAGAACGCTACGAAAGGAAATTGCAGCGGAGATTGAATCGCTGCATGCGCTATATGCGAAGTAAGTACGACCACTATTTGGCGAAACATCGCTTCACACACTTGAATCGTGATTGGCCACCAGAGGATCAGCGTAGTGGCTTCAGAAGATCCATCTTGGTTTCGAATGCCTTCGCGACGTTCATGGCCATCTGTGTGAATTTCGCCGCAAGGCTGTTTTCATTTTCGTCGTGAATCATTCCAATCCACGGGCCGGCGTGAACCGACCAGTCGTTGATGCCAGGCCCAAGATCAAAGTCATTTTCCTTCATCCAGTCCCACCAAATCCACGTTGGGCCATATGTCTTTCCAGGACGACCGGTAAAACTGATCATTAGTTCCCGGATTGGACCCGTCTGTTCATCCTTTAGAGGTATCTTGGCAGATTCCCCACAAATCCCCCAGTAAAATTGCCCGTAGTTAGCGGCATCAAACGAATAATAAAGTAACTTGTCCTGACCTGGGCCGAACCAGATGCCGAACCCACGATGAGCTTTCCCCTCTTCGATCCGGTCCCAATAGATCGGTTTCTCTGCTTGGGGAAAGGCTTTCCTAATTCGAACATCCAGCTGTGCCTTGAAGCGTGTAATCAGCTCTGCTCTGACTGCCGGCCAGCTGGCGGTGATATCGAATGCCGACTCGAGCGTCTTCGGTGATTCCAAGACCTGCCGCACGACCTGATCCTGTTCGCTCATCTCCAGTTCCCCATTTATCTCGTGGCGTACATATTTTGTTAGTTCCTCTACAAAGACGCGAACGTGGTAGGCCTTGATCCTGCCAAAACATGCCTCAAGCCATCGCTCAATCTGTCTGAAATCGATGCGGGCAGCCTTCGACTCCTTTGTCAGCTCTTCCCATCGATCACGTTTGATACTTTCCTCTGCAGGCTCACGATTCGACAGAAATATGAGATACCAATTCCGACCACGAGAAAGCTTGCCGAGAGAATCTGCATAGTCGCTGAGTTGGTTTTCGCCGTCCCCGGCCCATGGTTTGTTCTCGACCCCGATACAGCCGTGCTCAAATTCCAGGAAAATATCGATTCTGCGTTTGTTCTCGGTGAGCCACTCCGTGGTGACGTCTTTCAACTCGTGCGGGTTCGCCCACTCCGGCAGGTTTTCGATTTTCAGAAATTGCTGCAGGAACTGGTCGCCCTGGCCATGTGGTCCTTTCGGATTCAGCAGGTCGGCGATGCAACGAGACAGCCCGTATTCGTCGTTGCGCAGATAGTCAAATAGCCGGAAGTCGGGTGCGAGCTTGTCAGCAAACCTGCACCTGGCCTCACGGAGGACGTCGGTTTCGCGCGAGACTTTATCGAGCAAGTCCGGTATGTCCACTTGTCTTCCTCCCTTCAAATTGCTTTGCTGCCCGCCGGCCGAACGAGAACAGTGTAATCATGCCTTGGCGGGGCGCGCAAGTCGGTCAGGTCCCGTTCAGTTGCGCAATTCTGCTGCTTGAGTATGCCGGCTGGATTAGCGCGCGGGAAAGGACAGTTTCTCGCTTCGCACCCACTGTTTTCTTCGTCTGTGGCCTGCGGCTTGTGGGGGCAGAAGACAGAGCGTCAGGTCTGGCCTGCCCGGATCCGAGCTGTCTCGACTTTGGGATAGCACGACTACGCGTTCGCCGGTGCTTTTCAACAAGGCATGAGAATCCTGATCCATTTGATTTGATCCAATTGAGGCCTGGGCAGCAATCTAGCCGGCAGTTGCGACAAACGGTGTCGCCATCGAAGTCTTTTGAATGCCGGTCCCTGTCAAAATCTCGGGATGGGCGAGACGCCTTGGTTGTGGGTGTAGGGTCCACGGCTCCGCCCCTTCGTCGGAGCAAAATGTAGATGCATTATCGTTGTCGGAAAACGACAGGCAGGATATTGCTTTGGGCCATAAATCCGGCATCAAAATATCTACGGTATTTGATGCGGGGCATTTGCGCATGTCCGCAAACATCTTCGCTTCGCAGTCCCGGCCGTTTTGGCCGCGCATTAACCCGGTATGCACACTTGTACGCCGGGTTAATGGATAAAAGTTTTCTGAGGGCGTCTAGTACCATTTAGCTGTGGTAATGTGCGATTAGCTTTGCTAGGGAGGAATAGAAATGAGAGTCATTGCGGTCATTTTAATATCAGTCTGGTTAATCGGTTCAGCTGATGCCCAGAACTCGCTTGGGAGGTTGAGCTCGAATCCTTATGCGAGTGATTCGATTGCGAATCCATATGGAGCCGGGAACCCATACTCCCCGAATAGCGTAACGAACCCGTACGGAAGATTCGGGAGCCCATATTCGAATCAGAGTGCAACAAATCCTTACGCAACCCAGGCGCCAAAGCTCTTCGACAGTGATGGCAATTACCGAGGTCGCTTGAGTGCCAATCCGTATGATCCCGATTCGATCTCCAACCCATATGGGCGATTTGGCAGCCCATATTCGACAGACAGCGTTAACAATCCGTACGGCGTAGGGAACCCGTACAACTCGGATTCTCCGAATAATCCTTACGGGCAGGGTCTGCTGATCGTTCCGGATGACGGAGATGATTGATTGATGGGCTTGAGTACAGCACAAGCTATTTAGGGAGTTCTGCTATCGAAGTGCTCGGCGCACCCCAGAGCACAGCCTACGGCGGGTCCTGAAGGGAGAGCCAGCTGAGCTCTCCAGTCCCAGATCGATGTAAAGAGAGCCCGGCGCAAGGCCGGGCCGCCGGTCTACGTCGGTTCACGGGCCGATATGGCTAACACCTGGACGGACCCGGCTGGCGCGGTCTT
>JAVVFH010000212.1:0-6196 GCA_032250585.1 Lysobacterales bacterium | reverse complement strand
CCACTTCGTTGAGCACATCCACCAGTATCTGGAACTTGGCCGCCAGCTCCTTGTAAACCGGCGCGAACGCGCGGCCGCGGAAGGTGCCGCGGATCTCTTCCGAGAGCGAGTCGTAGGCGTTTCCGCCCATGTAGATATAGTAGTCGACATCCACCGCCTTGCCGGCGAGCCCGTCGGCGAAGAAGCCGGCCATAAACAGGGCCACGTCGCCGATGCGCTGCAACAGGTAACTGCGCTGATCGAGCCGGTCGGCGTTCGCCGCTTCGGCCAGCATCAGGGCCAGCGGCCTCAGGCCGTAGTGCTCGGCGTGCTCTTCGTACAACTCGTTCGAGCGCGAGAAAATCGTCAGGAGGTTGACGACGTAGTGCGCGGCGTGAGGGTCGATTTCGACACGTTGTCGGGCGACAACGTCATTGATGGAGTCATGAAAATACGCTTGCAGGTTATGAACCTTGACGACCCTGTCCCTGGTCCCGCGATCGATCATACGCTTCCACCTCACTTACACCCATGATCCCTGTGGCGAGATTGGCCGGCGCGCTTCACGGGTACGCCACCAAATTGCCTGAATCAATGTTTTGCCCGGAAACCGCGCGCGTGTCAAGTGTGGTCCCGCTGGTCGGGCGATGTGAGATTGAGCGGCTGTTGTGAGTGCCCAGTGCATGTCCTGGCGCCAGCGCCGGGCCGTTCACCAACCCCCGCACCAGGTAACTGGGCCTGAAGTTCTCGGGAACCCCCCATTTTGCGCCGCCAATAGCTGCCGTCATTCCGCCCAATGTTCGCTAACGCACAGCGCCCGAGCGGGGCTTCGGCTAAGCTGCACTTTGCATCGAGCGTTGCGCGATGCGGCTCCGATTACGAACAGGTCGCCAACGCAAGGTTGGGTCCGCTCCTTCCGGATCGGGTGCCCATTTTTAACCAGCTTTATTCAAATCAGAGAAAACTCATGAAAGCTACAAATACGGGTAATGAACACGCGGCAGGTGCCGCGGTTGACCGGATGGCATCCGGCGCACACGAAGCAGTGGACAAAATTGCCGATGCGACAAACCATGCAGCGGACAGCCTGAGCAGCAAGGGACAGGAAATCAAATCGTTGGAAGAGCGGTGGCTCAAGAAAGCCCGCGATTACGTCGAGCATAACCCGGTGCAATCGCTGGGCATTGCGCTCGCCAGCGGTTACCTGTTGAGCCGCATCATCAGTAACCGCTAAGCCGCGGGACTGTCATGCCGCAGTCGTCCAGGGCCATTTATTCATCTCCTCGCCACCCGCCCGCCTCGTCCGACAAGCCCGGGAACAGTCCCGGCTTGTTGGACGAGTTTTTGCTGCTAGGACACGAACTGCGCGCCACCGCGTCCAGTCAGCTGCGGCTTGCGGCGCTGGAGACCCGCCAGGCGGGCGAAAGCCTGATCAGCATTATCGCCATGGGACTGATTGCAGCCGGGCTCGTCTTCAGCACCTGGCTGGCGCTGGTCGCCGCGGTGATGCTGGCGCTGGTGGAGCGCGGCCTGATGACTGCCAGTGCCGCTTCACTGCTGGCCATGGCGGCCAATATGCTTGTTGCCCTGATCCTGATCGTGGCGATCCGGCGTAAGAGTCGCCGCTTGCTGTTTTCCGCCACTGTGAACAGTCTTGCCCCACCGCCACCGGATACTTCGAAAGCCGGGACTGGCAAGTGACCACGCGCCGGAACAGGATCCAGATCCCGGGAACGCTGCGCCACCAGATCAGGGTGGCCGCGGCGCAGGTGACCGAGCGCAGGCAGGCGGTCAGATTGCGCCGCGCTGCGTTGGGCGAACGCCTTCAAGAGTCTTTGACCTCTCCGAGCGCGTTGCTGTTCGCGGCAGGCACCGGTTTCGTCATCGGCGAGTTTGCAGGTCAGGCAAACCCCGCGCGGGATTCGAAGAAGCCGCGAAAAGCAAATCAGCGGCCGATGGCCCGGGCTGAAGCCGCGCTCCGGTTTATGTTTAAAATATTCACCCTGGCACACGCAGCGACGAGGGTCATGGCCGGTCCAGCGGAGACTCGGAACGACCCGTAAACACGGCTCGGGCAAATCACGGACCGCACTCTGTCCCAAGGCCCTGATCCAATGGAGTCAGAATGAAGCAGGGAAACCGGACGCAAAGATCGAATCGTGACTAGCACACTCTGGTTTCTGCTCGTGGGCGGCCTGTTGCTCGCGAGGGGTCTGACCACGCCACTTCTCCAGCGCTTGCCGGTCACCCCGGCCATGGTCTATCTGGCCATGGGGCTGCTGGTCGGGCCCACCGTACTCGATCTGTTCCATTTCAATCCGCTCAAGCAATCAGCCTTGCTCGAGGTGTTGACGGAAGTGGTCGTGCTGATTTCGCTGTATTCAGCCGGCGTCAAGGTGCCGTCGCCGATGAGCTTCGCCCGCTGGCGCGCACCGATCCTGCTGGCCTCTGTATCCATGGTGGTCAGCGTCGGATTGGTTGCCGCCTTTGCCTATTACCTGCTCGGCTTGCCGCTCGGCGCGGCCGTCCTGTTGGGCGCTATTCTGGCGCCCACCGACCCGGTGCTGGCGACTGATGTGCAGACCCGCCACCTGGGCGATCGCGACCCGCTCCGTTTCACCCTGACGTGTGAAGCGGGCATGAATGACGGCAGCACCTTTCCATTCGTGATGCTGGGGCTGGGGCTGCTCGGCTTGCATGAGCTGGGTGATCTGGGCCTGCGCTGGTTCCTGGTCGATGTGTTGTGGGCCACGGCGGCGGGCATCGCCATCGGGCTTCTGTCAGGCACGGCGCTGGCCCACGTGGTGCGAAAGCTGCGCGGCATTTCGCCCCGGCATGAATTTCTGGACAACTTCCTCAGTCTCGGCCTGATCGGCGTGGCCTACGGCTTGAGTCTGCTGCTCGAAGCGTGGGGCTTTCTGGCGGTTTTTTTCGCTGCCGTCAGCCTGCGCCAGGCCGAACTCAAACTAGCCGGCGTCGACCTGGATGGCTCGCAGCACTGCGCCACGGACCGGATCAAGCCGGAAACCGATAGCGCCGGTCCGGAAAGCGACCCAGGCCCGACCGTCAGCGGCGGATCGCTGATTTTCAAGGAACATCTGGAGCGGCTCTCGGAGATGATGCTCGTCCTGTTGATTGGAGGCACCCTGTTTCTCGATTCCTGGAGCTGGCGCGCGGTGGGGCTCGCTCTCTTCCTGTTCCTGGCCGCCCGCCCGGTCAGCTCCCTCATCGGCCTGGTGGGCAGGGGCACTTCGTGGCCAACACGCGCCATGGTGGGCTGGTTCGGCGTGCGCGGCATCGGGTCGCTGTACTACCTGATGTATGCCATCCAGCACGGCGTGCCCGAAGATCTGGCTCTGGATCTGGTCGGTCTGACACTGATCGCGGTCACGCTGTCGATTCTTGTTCACGGCATCAGCGTCAAGCCACTGATGAGCCGCTATTTGCGCCACCGCCTGCAACAGCCGGGCCGCTGATGACGGGCGTTTGGCCAGGCCGCTGGCGCAAGCAAGTGGTTGGCGCGCGCGGAGAATGCAGCTCATGGTGTCGTTTGGTTTTTGGCATAACAGGCTCTTAAAACCTTCATTTTGCGCCGCGAATTGATGATCTAAAGAAGGAAAATGGCTCGTGAAGCTGTGCGAATCCAATGAAGTCATTGAGTTGGTCTGGACGTGCGGGTAGCGGTACACGGTTTCGGGATTGAGCGGCTCCTTGCCCTGCTCGGTGTACATGGCACGATGGGCTCCAGTCAGCGCTGGCAGCGGTACACACCAAAGCTTTGCCGGCCATCATCGATCGGCGATTCGGCAACGACCGTGTCGCCCCCCATCAGGGCGGCTTCGTTACGGGCCAGCGCTTCCAATTCGCCCGCGACCTTGCCGGGCTTGCGCTCGACGCCGGCTACTCTGCTTCTGAGACTGGAAGTCAGTCCACCTTTGCGCTCGCAGTTTTGAACTTCACCGGGCTGTGCAACGCGGACTTTTTCGCCCTCCGGCGTGAGCGGCACCCAGGTACAGGCATGAAGACATGCGGCCAATACCAGCAGGGTGCCCATTTTTTGGGCTTTTAGCAACGGTTCAACTCCTTCGCCTGGGAGGCGCTCAACGTGAAGGGTGGTAGTAGTCACCATACAATAACCACGTGCGGCATTTCCCCGCAAACCAAATTCGCCAACGGGATCTGAGAGCGCCAAGGTATACTGCAAATCACGTTTCAATCAATAGCAGGCATGATAAAGGCATGGATTGACGGGCTAAGGGCCCTGTTCGAACGATTACCCCGGCCGCTGCGCTACTGGATCGACGTTCTGCTTGCGGGCGGTCGCCAATGGTCAGAGAGCCAGGCGTTCATCTATGCCGCCGCACTGGCTTTTTTTACGGTGTTCTCGATTGCGCCGGTGATGATCGTCGTTGTGGCGCTGGTCGGGTTGGTGCTCGGCGAGCGGGCCGCGACCGGTGAACTGATGGCTCAGTTGCAGCAGGTGCTGGGCAACGATGCAGCCCAGGTGGTGGAAACCGCGGTCATGAACTCCCGGATCGAGCAGAGCGGCATCTGGCCGACCGTGGTGGGGGTGGTGGCCATCGTGCTGGGCGCGACTACGGTCTTTGCCCAGATGCAAAAGTCACTGAACCAGATCTGGGACGTCGTTCCGCGACCGTCGCGCAGCGGCCTGTGGCGGTTGGCGAAAACCCGGCTGCTGTCTTTGACCATGGTGCTGGCCATGGGTTTTGTTTTGCTGGTATCGCTGCTGCTCAGCGTGGCGCTGCGCGCGATCATGGCTTTTGCCGACCAGTGGCTGCCGATGCCGGGCTGGGTCATGGTCGGGATCGAGATCGGCCTGTCACTGGTCGTGACAACCGGTTTGTTCGCGGCCATCTTCAAGATTCTTCCCGACGTGATGCTGCGCTGGCGCGACGTGCTGGTCGGCGCGCTGGTCACGGCGCTGCTGTTTACCGTCGGTCGATCGCTGATCGCTTTGTACCTGGCCAAAACGGCGACCGCGTCGACCTACGGCGCGGCCGGCTCCCTGGTACTGTTGCTGCTGTGGGTCAATTACTCGGCCCTGATCCTGTTGTTCGGCGCCGCCATCACGCGCGCCCATTTCGAAGCGAGGGGACAACACATCCAGCCACGCAACACGGCGATTTGCGTCCACCGCGAGCTGGTCGAGGGGCCGCCCGGGCCGGATCCGGGCAATAGCGGGCACCGGACCCGGTAATCGTTGGCACTCACCTTGGCCGGCCAATCCAAACCGGCTGCGTGTTCGCGTGGCCAACCAGGGCCGGGCCCCTGCCGCGGAACCCGTATGGGTCTGGTCTGCCGGCGCCGGGAGCGCGCCACGGCCATGACCGCCGTGGTGCCTTTTCTCGAGTCTGGCGAGCACCTTTCAGGATAAGTCTTACAGGCGAAAATGTGGATATCCGGTGTCTTCCAAAACGTGGGTGTCCGGTGTCTTCGTGAGTGTCCTCCAAAAATAAGCGTGTCTGGTACCTTCCCGACGGTCCGGCTTCAACGGGCGTGCAGCCAGTTGGGCAGCAGTTCAAAGGGATCCTTGTCGCCCAGGTTTCCCGCTTCGATTCCGACCTGCCCGAAACGCCGGTGGAGGTCGCCGGTCTTGCAGGCTTCGAAGGTATCCGTCGCGCCGCCGAGGTGCTCGCCACCAATAAAAATCTGCGGGATCGTATTGCTGCCGACACGCGCGCGCAATGCGGTGCGGATGCGCCCCCCCCAGTCTTCTTCCTGGTAGCGCACGGAATCGAGATCAATGGAGCGGTAGGGAACCCCGAGTTCCTTGAACAGCCTGCGGATAGCCCAGCAGAACTCGCACCACTCCAGTGCGAACATCACGACGGGCTGATCCGGATCACTGACGACCTCATCCACGAAACGCTTCGCATCTTCCGATGGCGTCGCCTCGGGTTGCGTCCCTTGCGCCGCGCCGGAACGGGCAGGGGGACTTGGAGCATCGAAGCGATAGCCGGGCGTCGAACGCGAAATTTGCAGTTCTTCTTCATTCATCTCGACCGCGATGTCATCGAAAAGCGCTGTCGAGAGATAGCGCTCGCCGGTATCCGGCAACATGCAGAGAATCGTGCTGCCGGCCGGGGCGCTTTCGGCCACGCGCAAGGCACCTGAGAAAGTCGCCCCGGCCGAAGTGCCGCAGAATATGCCCTCCCGCCTGGCCAGCTGACGGGACATGTCCAGTGCGTGCTTGCCG
>JAVVFH010000211.1:0-6201 GCA_032250585.1 Lysobacterales bacterium | reverse complement strand
CGCTCGTCACCGGTCTTGGCCCTGCGCAGGGGGCCCAGGCGCGCACTGAGGCCCAGTAGCGTTCCCAGGGGGCACAGGTGGCTACACCAGAAGCGCGGCGCCAGGGCTTCCAGCGCGCGCACCGGCGTATATTTCCAGGCCTCGTCCTTGCGCTGGGGCAGGCCGCTGCGCGCGAATTCCTGCGCGGCACCGTCGCGCAGATCCGCCAGCCATGGGGGCACCGCGGACCGGGCGTCCGGACGGTAGGACTCGGACCAGCTTTGCACCAGTGGGTTTATCGTCGCATCGTTCATTCGGGTTTCGCTCCTGGGCTCATCTCAGGCGGGGGCCTGCTCTTGCAGGGCCGTGATGCCACCCTGCTCCAGCCACTTGTAGCCCTGGTCCTCGAGCTTCAGCGCCAGGTCGGCGCCGCCGCTGGCCACGATTTTACCGTCGGCCAGCACGTGCACCCGGTCCGGCACGATGTGGTCCAGCAGTCGCTGGTAGTGCGTGATCACAATCATCGAGCGCTCCGGGCCGCGCAAGCGGTTGACGCCGTCGGCCACCAGGCGCAGCGCGTCGATGTCGAGACCCGAATCGGTCTCGTCGAGGACCGCCAGCGACGGCTCCAGCACGGCCATCTGGAAAATCTCGTTGCGCTTTTTCTCGCCGCCGGAGAAGCCTTCGTTGACAGCCCGGTGCAGCAGGTCGTCGCTGATGTGCAGGATTTCCAGCTTTTCGCGCACCCGTTTAAGGAACTGCATCGAATCGAGTTCCGGCTCGCCGCGGTATTTGCGCTGGGCGTTCAGCGCCGCGCGCAGGAAATAGGTGTTGTTGACGCCGGGTATCTCCACCGGGTATTGGAAGGCCATGAACAAGCCTTCGCAGGCGCGCTCCTCGGGTTCGAGTTCCAGCAGGTTTTTACCCTTGTACAGCACCTCGCCGGCGGTTGCCTCGTAGCCCTCGCGGCCTGCCAGAACATTGCCGAGCGTGCTCTTGCCCGCTCCGTTCGGACCCATCACGGCGTGCACTTCTCCGGCCCCGACCTGCAGGTTGACGCCCTTGAGGATTTCCGTGCCGCCGACGGTAGCGTGCAGGTTTCTGATTTCCAACATGACTTGTTTGCCTTCTCTGATCAATGATTTCAAAATTAACGAAACGGCTCGCGGCGCGCGCAATCAGCCAACCGCACCCTCCAGGCTGACTTCAAGCAGCGCCTTGGCCTCCACGGCGAACTCCATCGGCAGTTCGCGGAACACCTGCTTGCAGAAGCCGTCGACGATCATCGAGACCGCGTCCTCCTCGGAGATGCCGCGCTGCAGACAGTAGAACAGCTGGTCTTCGCCAATGCGCGAGGTGGTGGCCTCGTGCTCGACTTTCGCCGACCGGTTGCCCACCTCGATGTAGGGAAAGGTGTGCGCGCCGCAGCGCTTGCCGATCAGCATCGAATCGCACTGCGTGTAGTTGCGCGCGTTTTCGGCCTTTTTGGCGATGCGGACCAGGCCGCGGTAGGCGTTCTGGCCGCGCCCGGCGGAAATGCCCTTGGAGATGATCTTGCTGCGCGTGTCGCGGCCGATGTGGATCATCTTGGTACCGGTGTCGGCCTGCTGATAGTTGTTGGTCAGCGCGACAGAATAGAACTCGCCGCTGGAGCCGTCGCCGCGCAGCACGCAGGAAGGGTATTTCCAGGTGATGGCAGAACCGGTCTCGACCTGCGTCCAGGAGATCTTCGAGCGGTCGCCGCGGCAGTCGCCGCGTTTGGTCACGAAATTATAGATGCCGCCCTTGCCTTCCTCGTCGCCGGGGTACCAGTTCTGCACCGTCGAATACTTGATCTCAGCTTCTTCGAGCGCCACCAGTTCCACCACCGCCGCGTGCAGCTGGTTTTCGTCGCGCATCGGCGCCGTGCAGCCTTCAAGGTAGCTGACCTGGCTCTGTTCCTCGGCCACGATCAGCGTGCGCTCGAACTGGCCGGTCTCGGCCGCGTTGATACGGAAATAGGTACTGAGCTCCATCGGGCAGCGCACGCCCTGCGGGATGTACACGAAACTGCCGTCTGAAAACACCGCCGAGTTCAGGGCGGCAAAGAAATTGTCACGCGCCGGGACAACGGTGCCCAGGTACTTCCTGACGAGCTCGGGATGATCACGCACCGCCTCGGAAAAGGAACAGAAAATGACGCCGGCTTTTTTCAGCTCCGCGCGGAAGGTCGTGCCCACCGACACCGAGTCGAACACCGCGTCCACCGCCACGCCGGCCAAGCGGGCGCGCTCGTGCAGCGGCACGCCCAGTTTGTCGTAGGTCTCCAGCAGCTTCGGGTCCACCTCGTCGAGGCTCTGCGGGCGGTCCTTGTCGGATTTCGGCGCCGAGAAGTAGGAAATCGCCTGGAAGTCGATCGGCGCGATCTTCAGGTGCGCCCAGTTCGGCGGGCGCATTTTCAGCCAGATCCGGTAGGCCTTCAGGCGCCATTCGAGCAACCATTCGGGCTCCTGCTTGCGCGCCGAGATCCAGCGCACCGTGTCTTCGTCCAGCCCCGGCGCGACCGTATCGGACTCGATGTCCGTGACAAAGCCGTGGCGGTACTTCTGCTGCACGAAATGGTCTACTGAAGTGGCTTCCGGGGCAATCGTTTCGTTGTTCATGGTCATCCGTCTCTGCTGTCTGTTACTGGACGTCGAGCGTCCTGATTTGGAGCGGGTTCGGCGCGTAGGGCGGCGGCGCCGACATTTCGGCCATGCTGACTTCCTGCA
Source organism: Lysobacterales bacterium (assembly GCA_032250585.1). Lineage (GTDB taxonomy): Bacteria > Pseudomonadota > Gammaproteobacteria > Xanthomonadales > SZUA-36 > JAVVFH01. The sequence goes on along the minus strand of JAVVFH010000211.1, from coordinate 3,472 downwards.
GGGCGCTCGCCACCGCCACGCTGATGCGCTGCCAGTTGCCGCGCAGTTCGCAGTTGTCTTCCTGGCTGCACAGGCCCTGCTCGACGCTGCATTCGGTCATTGCGATCGGGCCTTCGATGGCCGCAATCACCTCGGCGACGCTGATCTCCAACGCGGGGCGGGCCGGGCGGTAACCGCCGTTGGCGCCGCGATAGGATTCAAGCAAGCCGGCGCGAGCCAGCAGTTTGAGCACCTTGCTGGTGGTCGGAACCTCCAGCCGCACCCGTTCGGCCAGGGCCTGCGCACTGAGGACTTCATCACCGCGCGCCAATTCGACCATGGCCAGGATAGCGTAATCGGTGAGTTTGGAAATTCGTAACATGCTCATATAGTACCATATGGGTACTATTTATTTAAAACAATCCCTGATTCCCTTTCCACAACCGCTACGCATACCCAAGAGGCCCCCTTTGGGGCAAAATGCCGGCATGAGTGAACCAGCCGCCAGATCCATGCAGGGCCATGACGAGCGCAAGGAGCGTGCGGCGGAGTGGGCGGCCGAACAGCTCGGTCTGAAGTCCGTCCGGCTGATCCCCGTCTCCGCCGACGCCAGTTTCCGCCGTTACTTCCGCTGCCGTGCCGGGGGCCGCAGCCTGATCCTGATGGACGCGCCGCCGGAGCGGGAAGATTCAGCCCCCTTTCTGGACGTGGCGGTGCGTTTGCACAAGGCAGGGCTCCGCGCACCGGAAATCCTCGCTTTCGATCTCGAACAGGGCTTCGGCCTGCTGGAAGATTTTGGCGACACGCTTTATCGCGAGGTGCTGGATTCGTCCCACCACGAACCGATTGACGAACTACTGGAACTGCTGCGAGCCATGGCAGCCCGCGTCGCCACCCACGGATTGCCGGAGTACAGCGATCAACTGCTGCAGCAGGAGCTGGAACTGTTCCCGGACTGGTACCTCGCCCGGCACAAGGGCCGCGGGCTGAACAGCGCCGAGCGCGCGCAGTGGCAAAGCGCCTGCGCGCTGCTGCTGGAATCCGCCGCGCAACAGCCGCGCGCGTTCGTACACCGCGATTTCCACTCCTGTAACCTGCTGCACACGCCCTCCGGGCCGGCCATCATCGATTTCCAGGACGCAGTGCGCGGCCCCGTCAGCTACGATTTCGTCTCGCTGGTCTGGGACCGCTACATCAGCTGGCCGCGGCAGCGTATCGAAGGCTGGATGCGCGAACTGCGCCCGGCGCTCGCCCCGACCGTTGCTGAAGCCGAATGGATTCGCTGCTGCGACTGGATGGGCCTGCAGCGCAATCTGAAAATCGTCGGGATCTTCGCACGACTCGCCTACCGGGACGGCAAGCAGGATTACCTGGAACTGATTCCCCGCTTCTACGACTACCTGCGGGACGTTGCCGGCCGCTACCGCGAACTGCAGGCTTTGAGCCGCCTGCTGGAGCAGTCCGAATGCGCGCCATGATCCTGGCCGCCGGCCGTGGCGAACGGCTGCGCCCGCTGACCGATACCATGCCCAAGCCATTGATCGAAGTGGGCGGCAAGGCGCTGATCGAACACCTTATAGAAGCGCTGGCCGGGAGCGGGTTCCGCGAACTCGTCATCAACCAGGGGCATCTCGGCGATCGGCTGCCGGTGGCCCTTGGCGACGGCAGCCGCTGGGGCATCCACATCCACTGGTCCGACGAACAGCCCACAGCGCTGGAGACCGGCGGCGGCATTTTCCAGGCGCTGCCCTTGCTTGGCGATGCGCCGTTCCTGGTGATCAACAGCGACATCCGGACCCATTATCCCTTCGGGCGCCTGCGCGCCGTCAAATGCGACTGGGCCCATCTCGTCCTGGTACCAAACCCGGCGCACAACCCGGGCGGCGACTTCACGCTGCAGTCCGGCCGCGTGCGCGAAGAAGGTGGCCCCAGGAAGACCTTCGGCGGCATCGCCGTCTACCACCCGCGCCTTTTCTCGGCCTGCTCACCCGGCAGGTTCTCCATTGTGCCGCTGCTGCGCAGCGCGATGCAGAATCATCTCGTGACCGGAGAACTGTACGAAGGCGAGTGGAGCGACGTCGGCACACCCGAACGACTCGAGTCACTCAAATAAGAGGATTCAGAGGGCTTTTGCCAAAACCAGCGCTGACTTTAAAACCGGGGACAGAGAACATTTTTTTACAGCCGCCGCCCGTGACAGACCGGACAGCGGGTAAGAAAGGTTTTCTGACCCCGGTTTTTTTGCGAATTAGTGCCATTAATTGACCTATATCTTCCCGCTGTCGTTTTTTGTGGGTATCCTCACGATTGAAATTTTTCAACACAGCCTTGACCGACGAACCGAAAAGATCCGAACCCACGCAACAGTCGATCGACCGACATCAGGCTGCAAACAACAAACCATCCGGGGATTTCTCATGAGAATTGGTGTACCGAGAGAAACAGACAAGGCCGAAAAGCGCGTCGCCACGACACCTGAGGTAGCCGCCCAGTTGATCAAACTGGGTTTCGACGTCGCGGTCGAATCCAGGGCCGGCGCAGAGGCGAATTATTCCGATGCCGCGTACGAAGCGGCCGGTTGCTCCGTCGTAACCAGCACCGGGGAAATCTGGTCCGAATCCGACATCATTCTCAAGGTTCGAGGCCCGGATGAGCAGGAAGCCGCTCGCCTGAAAGCCGGGCAGACGCTGATCAGCTTCCTGTGGCCGGCGCAAAACCCGGAGCTGCTCAAGCAACTCACCGAACGCGGTGTGACTGCGATGGCCATGGACTCGATCCCGCGCATCTCGCGCGCGCAGAAAGTGGACGCGCTGAGTTCCATGGCGAATATCGCCGGTTACCGGGCAGTGGTGGAGGCCGCCCAGCATTTCGGCCGCTTCTTCACAGGCCAGATCACGGCGGCCGGCAAGGTGCCTCCCGCGAAAGTGCTGGTAATCGGCGCCGGCGTCGCCGGCCTGGCGGCTATTGGCGCCGCCCAGAGCATGGGGGCGATCGTCCGTTCCTTCGACACGCGCCCGGAAGTGAAAGAGCAGATCGAAAGCATGGGCGCCGAGTTCCTGATGCTGGACTTCGAGGATGAAGACGGCTCCGGCGAAGGCGGCTATGCGAAAGTCATGAGCGATGAATTCATCGAGGCCGAGATGGCGCTGTTCGCCGAACAGGCGAAGGAAGTCGACATCATCATCACCACGGCCCTGATCCCCGGCAAGCCGGCGCCGCGTTTGATCACGGCCGAGATGGTCGAATCGATGAAGGACGGCGGCGTCGTCGTCGACCTGGCCGCCGAACAGGGCGGCAACTGCGAACTGACCGAACCCGGTAAAGTGGTCGAGCACCACGGCGTGACCCTGATCGGCTACACGGATTTGCCAAGCCGCATGGCCGCGCAGTCCAGCCAGTTGTACGCTCCACAAAGGCCTAGACGCTCCGGAGATACAACGCAGACGTGGTTGGGAGCAAAGCTTTGGCAGAGGGTACAACTGTAGAACTCCTC
>JAVVFH010000210.1:0-6253 GCA_032250585.1 Lysobacterales bacterium | reverse complement strand
CCAATCCGCGGCTTGGCGAATCCAGCGGTGTTGTTGGAACTGGATTTCCGCTTGCGCGGAAATGACGAGAATTCAAGAAAGCGGCATTAAAAAAAGCGTCCATTCACACCCTGCGCCACTCCTTTGCCACGCATCTGCACGAACAGGGCCTGAGTCTGCGCCATATCCAGGCGTTGCTTGGACATGCCAGCCCCCACCACCACCGCCCGCTACGCTCATCTCACCCGCGCCACCGAGCAGGACAGTGCCCGCGTCATCAACGAGATGGTTGGCAAGCTCCGTGTCGACCTGCGGCGGGCCGCAGATCTTGGCGAGGTCACCCGGCGTCAGCAGGGTCTGCGGCAAGCGCGGACGCGACTGCTTCGAGAACATGATCCCGGGTGGCGGGCTCAGCCGCGGCTGCCAGGACGCGGTCCACAATCAGATCCTCGGCCAGGCTTTCCAGCCGCCAGTTCTTCAAAAAACCACAGTGGCCGCCGTAACGGGAAATGATTACTTCCAGCGCCGGATTCTCCGGCAGGGCCGCGAAATCGGCAATCGGCACGACCGGGTCGTCGGCGGCGGTCAACAGGGTTGAAGGCACGCGTAGTGATTCGAGTTTCCGCCCGGCAATTGAATAGCCTTCGAAGTACTGCTCGGCGCTCGCGAAACCGGCGTGCCGGGTGGCCAGATAATCCGTCCGCTCGCGCAGGCCGCGAATGCGGAGAAAGTCCTCTGCGCCGTAAAGGTCCGCGAAACACTGCTGCTTGATTCGCAGCGAACGTGACCACTTGCGTTCGAAATACCGCTGGTAGACGCCCAGGCCGCGCTCCATGGCCAGCATCGCGTTGGCCGGCGAGATCACCGGGCACACGGCGACGACCCGTGCCACGCGCAAACCGGCGACTTGTGCCTGCAGCGCGACCCGCAGCGAAAAATTACCCCCCAGCGAATAGCCGGCCAGGAACCACCGCTCGGCGCGCAGGCGATGTTGCATGTCGCTCAGCGCATGAACCACTTCGTCCAGCCGGCAGGAATGGAAAATGCCCTCGTTCAAGTGCTGTGTCCCGCCGTGATCCCTGAAATTCAGCCGGAACACGTCGAAACCGGCATCAAAGAGGCGCGCCCCGCTGCCCAGCATGTAATTGGAGTTCGCGCTGCCTTCCCAGCCGTGCAACAGCACGGCCAGGCCGCGGCTGTCACGCCGTTGGGCCGACAGCAGCCCTTGCAGTCGAATGCCGTCGCCGCCGTCGAGGATCCACGCCTCCTGCGCATCGAGCAACGCGGCGGCACGCCTGGTCACCAGGCGCTTGCGCAGACGACTGCTGTTGAGCAGAGACTGCACGTGCCCGCTGCGCAAGCCGTGGGGCGGGCAAAAAGCAGAAAAACGCTCAGGATCTTCGGGCTCACTCTCATAGGCTTCGCGCACGAGGCTTTCACAGCCGGCGGCCAGTTCCCGCCGTGCCCTGCCGGCAGCTGCCAGCGGCGACAGGATTCGCACTTCGGCAGTGCACGGGGGCTGCTTCAGCAAGCGGAACACATTGGCCAGGAAATGCTCGCCCGCCAAAAAGGTGATGTCTTCGTAAAGATCTCCGTCGCGCAGGTACCGCACCATAACGGGATGCACCGTGCTGCCACTGGCAACGGCCGGGCCGAACAGGCGCGCGTGAAAGTGCTTGACGCCGGGGCCGGGCAGAATGCCGCCCTCCGCAAAAATGGCGATGCGCCCGCCCGCCTGCAGCCGGGCCGCCATCTGCGACATGACGCCGCTGGCCGAATCGTGGCTGCCCCGCTGATGAAAGACCGTGCCGCCGGCACGGGCGAGCCGGCCCGCGAGCGGCCACCGGTCGATCTCGGCCTTGGCTACGAAACCCATCGCCGAAACGCTGAGCAGCAAGGGGATGTCCAGCCAGGAAATGTGATTGGAGGCGATCAGCAGCGGACCGCCGGGCATCGCGCCCGACACTCGGCGCCGAAGCCCGAAAATGCGGCAGGTGACCAAGCCCCAACAGTACAGCATAATCTCGTCCAAGGTGCGGCCACCGAAGCGGATCGCGCGGACTGGCGGCATTTGGCAGACGGCCGTCAACGGCGTCGCGAACGCGACGTGCAGAAGCAGCAATGGCAGCCGGTACAGCAATCTCGAAATGCCGGCCACCTTGACTAGTGTCCTGTCAAGGACTCGCTGGTCGTGTCGGAATTTACCGGTCACGATACTGGCCACCGCTCCTGCTGACCTTGACGGTCAGCCTGGCCGCACAGCAGAGCACTTCGTCTTCGTCGCGAATGTCTATCCGCCAAACGTGCACGGAGCGCCCGATGGCGACCGGCCGCGCGACGCCTAAAACGCGCCCGGAGCGCACCGCCTTGACGTGGCTGCCGCTGACCTCGATGCCGGCTACCCGGCTGCCCGGCTCATCCGCCACCACCAACGCAGAGGCATAGGTGCCCAACGATTCGGCCAGCACGATGGATGCGCCGCCGTGCAAAAGTCCGAGCGGCTGTAGCGTGCGCTGGTCGACCGGCATCTCGCCGCAGACGAAATCGGGCCCGACCGCGGTGAAACGGATGCCGAGCCGGCTTTCGATCGCCGCTTCGCCAAGCCGATTGATTTTGACCAGGCCGAGATCGCCTTGGCTGATGTATTTGTTCAATGAGGGTCCACACCAAAAATGCCGAGGATATCCGGAAAGCGTATCACAGGCCCACCAGGGCCGGCAGCATGGGCTCACCGTATTGACAGGCCAGGGCGGACACGAGCCCATTGCCGGGCGGGGGTTTGGTTTTGCTCCGCAATCGGCGACAATGTGCGGTCTTTTGCGGAGCAAGACGTGCGCCAATTCACTGTCACGATCGCCAACAGCGGGAAATCCTTCCTCGTCCGAAAGGGGGAAAGCGTCCTCAATGCCGCGCTGCGCCAGGGTGTGATGCTTCCTTATTCCTGCAAGAACGGCACCTGCGGCAGTTGCAAGGGACGGGTCGAAAGCGGTGAGGTGCATTACCCCTTCCATCCGCCGCTGGCACTGGAACGAAGCGACATCGCCGAAGGCTACGCCCTGCTGTGCCAGGCCGAACCGATGGAAGACCTGGTAATCAGCGTGCGGGAAATCGAAGCGGTGCGCGACATCGAGGTCAGGATGCTGCCGGCCCGCGTGCAGGAGAAAACCCGGCTCACGGAAAACGTCGTTCGCCTGCGGCTGAAGTTGCCCAATGCCCAGCGCCTGCAGTTCCTGGCGGGGCAATACGTCGACGCCCTGCTGGCGGGCGGCAAGCGCCGCGCCTTCTCCATTGCCAGCAGTCCGTCACGGGAAGACGAAATCGAGCTGCACATCCGTCACGTGGAAGGGGGCGATTTCACCGGCTTCGTATTCCACGAGTTGAAAGAGATGGACATATTGCGTTTCGAGGGCCCGCTCGGCACTTTCTTTATCCGCAACGACGAAACCGATCGCCCGCTCATCCTGATGGGGGGCGGTACGGGTTTCGCACCGCTGAAATCGATGATCGAGCACCTTCTCGAACAGGGCGACCACCGCGAAATCCACCTGTACTGGGGCGCCAGAAAAGCCGGAGAACTTTATCTCGACGAACTGGCGATGAGCTGGGCACGCGAACATGACCACATTCACTATCGGCGAGCCATTTCCGAGCCTGGCCAGGAAGGCGGTCTGGAAGCCTTTCACGGCCTGGTCCACGAAGCCGTTATTCACGACCATCCCGACCTGTCGGGTTTCGACGTCTACATGAGCGGCCCGCCCGGCATGATCGACGCGGGCAAACGGCAATTCCAGCAGCACGGGCTGCCGGAGGAACGGCTGTTTTACGATTCTTTCGAATTCGGTCTCGACGTACCGATCCGGGTACTGGCCAAACCGCACTGATTCGGCCGGTCAGCCATCGCGGGCTTCGTTTGCGAGTTTCGCCTGTTCCTGCGGCAGGGGCAGCGGCTCCTTGCCCTGGTTCATGCGCAGAGCGTTGCGAAAACAGGCCATCGCCAGCTCGAGTTCGCCCTTGCGTTCCAGTAGCTGCCCCAGCGAGTCGTAACCGCTGACGGTCGGCTGGATCTCCAGGCTTTCGATCATGTACTGCCTGGCTTTGCCCCAGAGTTCCTCCAGCGCACACAGGCGGCCCAGCACGAGTCGCAACCAGGGGTCCTCCGGGTGATCCCGCAGCCATTTTTCAGCTTGCTTCAGCCGCTGGTGGGTGTCTCCCGGAGCGGGCTCGCCATAAGGTATCAGCAGCTCCGGGTGCCACTTCCGATTGAGCGCTTTGCGCAGGACCTCCTCGTTGATTTCCGGCGCACCGATGGCGATCGCCCGCTCCGCGAACGCCAGGATTGGTTCAGGCAACGCCTTCGCGGTCTTGGGCAGATCGGTCCAGGCCGCTTTCAGGGCCTCCGCATCGCGGCATTTACCGATCGCGGCCACGGCGGCCTGGGCACACAGGGCATCTGCGCGGGCCTGGTCGATCACTCCGGCTTTCAGCATCTGCGGCAGCAGTTTCTCGAGCTTGCGCCACTCCCCTCCCTGTTGATAACAGCGCGCCTGCAAGTCGAGCACCTGCGGGTGCTTGCGGCGCTGGCGCTGCAAATCTTCGAGCAGTGGCTGTGCCTCTTCAAACTTGCCGTTTTCCACCAGAATACGGGCGCGTGTGAGGTCCACCAGGAAGCGCTGCCTGGGTTTTCGGGAGTCGGCCTGCTCCAGGTACCACTCGGCCCGGTCGCCCGCATCCTGGCCGCCGGCTGCCTCGGCCGCGGCAAGATAACGCGCGGTGGTTCGGCCATGCGAGCTGGCGGATTTTTCAAGTGCGCGTTCGGCGGTTCGCCAATCGCCCTCGCTCAAGGCCAACAGGCCTTTTTCCAGTTGCCGCAGGGCACGCCCCTCGCGCACTCTGCGGGCGGTTTCAACGGGCATGCGCCAGAGTCGCCACAACAGGTTCAGAACCAACCACAGCAGCAGCAGGCCCGTGACCAGCACCAGCACAGTGGTTTCCACGGTCCAGCCCAGGATGTGGATTCGCACCACGCCGGGATCTGACTGGAAAACCGGCGCCGCGGCCGCAGCCACAATGGCCAGCGCAACCGCGATCAGTATCAGGAACGATCGCTTCATTGCCGGTCCGCTTTGGCTGCAGGTTCAGATTCGGCTTCCGGCTCCGACACAGCTTCCGGCTCGTTGACGGGCGGGCCCGGCGGTTCGGCTGCGTCCGGGAGGGGTTCGGAAGGTTCCAGCGGGCGGTACTCGCCGGCGTCCTGGCGTAACGCGTGCAAAGTCTGCCAAGGCTGGCTGATGTCGGGCAGAACGGGTTCGAGCCGCAAAGCCTCGAGCGCCTGCAGCCGGCCCAGCATGTCCTGGCCGGCCTCGCTCTGCATGTCGAACCAGTCCGACAGCGTTTCCCGCGCTCGGGAAAGCGAGCCCTGAAACGCCTGGTCGTCACGGCGCATCAGCGCCAGGCGCGCCGTTTCCAGCTGCAGCCAGAACCGCTGGCGGATGAAATCCCTGTCCTTCAGGCTCAGCTGCTCCATTTCCTCCGGCGTGCTGCGACGAATGGTCACCAGCCGGGAGAACACGTCCACGGTCTTCGCCCACCAGCCCGTCGCGCCGGATGCCGGGCGGCCGGTGGCAGTCTCCCCTTCCGGGAAGGGCAACGCCGCAATCGCTTGCTGCGCCGCATCCAGCTCACCGGCGGTCGCGACGAAATCGGGCGGCGAGCGCTTTTCCAGGCCGCGGAGGGCGGCGGAAATGTCCTGCCGAACCGCGAGGTAAACCGGACTGTCCAGCGCGGCCAACTGGCGATCGGCGAGTTCCAGCGCTGTTTTGGCGCCTGCCACGTCGGAAAACAGCCTGAGCCGGTAGCTGGCGAGACGCAGCAAGTACTCGACTTCGGCCAGATCCAGGTCGCGAACGACGTCGCGCTCACGGTTCGCGAGTCCTGCCAGCGCCGCCTCCGCAGCCTTCAGCCTGCCTTGCATGGCGACCGAAGCCATCTGCAGTGAGCGTGACAGGGCAAGCTGCTCATCGAGTTGTTCCCGCAGGCGCCGCACGGCGTCAGTGCGTGCTTCGACCTGTTGTTCGAGCGCTGCGATGGCGGCCCCGGGATCGTCGGGCATGGCCGTGACGGCCTCGCGCAAACGCTGCAGATCGCTTTCCAGCGCCTCGTCCGAACGCTCCAGGTTCGCAAGTTCGGCCGCAAACTGCCCGTTTCGGGAATCCGCGCCTTGCTGCCCCTGCCACCAAAGCCAGCCCGTTCCGGCCAGAGCCGCAGCCGCCAGCAG
>JAVVFH010000020.1:0-26794 GCA_032250585.1 Lysobacterales bacterium | reverse complement strand
GCTTACCAGATCGAAGAGCACGACGCCGGAGCCGAGCACTACCAGGTCGCGCATTCTTCCTCCGTGGTGCTGGTCGATCGGCGCGGACAATTGCGCGGCGCATTTTCGGCCCCCCTGGATGCCGATCGCATGGCCAGGGATCTTGCTACCCTGATGGAGCGTGAAAACTGAGATCTGACCACAGGAGTCGGATCCCTCAGAAGTCCGCCGTCAGCTGGAGCCAGAGCTTGGTTGTGTCGTTGAAGGATGATCCCGTTTCCGCATCGAACCACGCGGCCTTGAACAACAGGCCGTAACGATCGAACAGTTTGATGCCCAGCGAGGCGTCGATTTCATCGCCGTAGCTGCTGTTGCCCGATTCGGCCTCGAAGTCGTGATAGAGCACGTTCCAGGACCAGGCGCCAACTTTGCCCCTGGCGCCGAGGAACAGGTCGTTCAGCCCTGCGCCGGGCGTGTTCAGGAACTGGTCGGCCCAGCCGTTGAAGGCATGCAGTGTGGCCAGTGGTGTGCGGAAGGCAGCGCCCGCCCTGCGCTCATCCCCGTCCAGTGATTCGTAACCGATATACGGAGTAAAGCTGTCGACGCCGTATGACAGGTCGATGCGGTAGTAATCGGCGCTGTAATTCACCGGATTGTCATGGGCGTCGGTCTGGTGGGCGTACTCGGCGACGTAGCCCAGCGCGGCCGCTTCCGACTGCAGCTTGCCGGCGATACGCAGGCCATAGGAAATGTTTGAAGAGGCCGGCACTTCATCGTCATGGATGTTGTACCAATAACCCGTCAGTTTGCCGATACCCTCCCAGGCTTTGCCGGCGTTCAGCAGCCAGCTGTCGTGGTCCGCGCGGCCGGCGGGTACGTCGCGGCCGAAGATGCGGTTGACCCTCCCGACCCAGGCGGCCTGCAAGTCGATGCCGCCGGCTTTGTGTTGCAAATACACGCCGTCGTAGGTTTGCTCGTTCTGGCGCCAGCCGACATTGCCGACGAAGCGCGCGTTGTCGTAGATAATGCGCTCGCGGCCGCCGCGCAGCAAAGTGCCTTTGGCGGGCGTCCACTGCAGGTATGCCTGGTTCAGGTCCCAGCCATCGGGGTCGGCGACGACGGGGTATTGCGAACGATCTGGCGTATTGCCCGCGCCGGCATTGAAATCATCCCAGCCCACCTCGAGCAGGTAATCGTACTCGGCAAAAAAGCTGAAGCCGTTGAACGTTCCGCTCTTGAAGTTCAGCCGGGTGCGCAGCGTGGACGCGGTGGCGTCTTTGGCGAAATTGTCCTGGTCTACCGTTTCCAGGCGATAGCGAAACGCCAGTCCGCCCTTGCCCTCGGTGAATAGGGCGCTGAGGCCGTCTGCCGCAGCGGCTGTACCCACATTGGCTGCGGCAAGCGTGATCAGCAAAGTCAACAGCGCCCGAGTCGGCTGCGTCGGCCTGTCGTTCATGCTCATGGTGAGATCCTCGTCGGGTCTGGCGCCGTTCAGCGGCCAGGAGCCTTGGAAAGGAAAGGGGAGGGCCGGCGTGACCGGCCCTTCCCATGATCACTCAGTAAACGTCGTGCACTGTGTTGTAGACGTTGAATTTACCGGTCGGGGTGACGATGTCCGGACCCTTGATCACGTGCTTGAGGGTGCGGGTTTTGTCATCCACCACGACGATGGCTGATTCCTCTTCCTTGCCGCTCCAGACTGAGAACCAGACTTCAGTGCCGGCTTTGTTGTACTCAGGCTGTACCACGCGCTTGGGTCCTTCGCCGAGGTCCGCCCATTCGGCGATCGGCAGAACGACGTAGCCGGCGTCGAGCTTGTTGACGTCGTAAACGGCGACGCTTTGGGAAATCGACGGATCGGGGTTCAGCGGCGTATCCACCCACAGATTGGTTGATTTGGGGTGGGACTTGACGAACAGCGAACCGCCGCCCTGGCCTTCAAGGGTGCGCACCACTTTCCACGCGTGGTCCGGATGGCCCTCGGGATCGGTGGCGATAAAGGTCACGTTGGCATTGCCCAGCGCGCTGGTCACCCAGACCGGCCCGTATTGCGGGTCGTCGAGGTTGGCGCCGCGGCCCGGGTGCGGGATCTTGGTGACGTCGATCAGGGCCGTCAACTTGCGCTCGCGCGAATCGACCACCGCGATTTTGTCGGACTGGTTGGCGGCGGTGAGGAAGTAACGCTTGCTGCGGTCCCAGCCGCCGTCGTGCAGGAAGCGGGCGGCTCCAATGGTGGTGACGGTCATGGCTTCCGGGTTTTCGTAGTTGACCAGCAGAATTTTGCCCGTTTCCTTGACGTTGACGATGAATTCCGGGTGCTCGTGCGAGGCGACGATGGCGGCCACCCGTGGCTCGGGATGATATTCCTGGGTGTCGACCGTCATGCCGCGTGTGGAGACGATTTCCATGGGCTTCAGGGTGTCGGCCTCCATGATCACGTATTGCGGCGGCCAGTAGGCGCCGGCGATCGCGTAGACGTCCTCGTAGCCCTTGTACTTGGAAGTTTCTACCGAGCGCGCCTCGAGGCCGATCTTGATCTCGGCGACGATTTGCGGTGGATTCATCCACAGGTCGATCATGTCGACCTTGGCATCGCGCCCGATGGTGTACATGTAGCGGCCGGATGCGGAGGGCCGTGAAATGTGCACTGCATAGCCGGTCGGCACGATGGCGACCGTCTCGTAGTTGTCACCGTCGAAGATGGCCACCTGGCCGGCGTCGCGCAGGGTGACGGCGAAGAAGTTTTCAATGTTGCGTTGATGTTGCGGTTCACTCGGGCGGTCGCCAGGCTTCACCATCACTTTCCAGCTGGCCATCATTTCGGGCAGGCCGAATTCTGGCGGCTCCGGGGGTTCGTGCTGCAGGTAGCGGGCCATTGCGTCGATCTGCTCGGCATTCAGGTCGCCGGAGGTGCCCCAGTTGGGCATGCCGGCGGCCGAACCGTAGGTGATCAGGGCCTCGAGGTATTCGTGGCCCTTCTCCCGCGTGATGTCCGGGGTCAGCGGCTTGCCGGTGGCACCTTTGCGCAGCACGCCGTGACAGCCGGCACAGCGCTCGAAGTAAATCTGAGTGGCGGCATCGAACTCGACCTGCGTCATGGGCGGGCCGGCGGAATCAATGAACCCAGTGGCGCCGGCGACGGTGCTGGGCGCGCCCTGGTAGGCCAGCTCTTCCGATGAGGCGCCGGGGTGATCCGCCGGGCCGCTGACCGGCTCGCCATTACGTGCGGCAGCCACTTCGGCGGAGCTGACTTCGCCGCCGGGATTGTCCCAGGTGTTCATCACGTAGGTGACCACGTCGGCCACTTCGCTGTCGCTGAGGTAGGCGAGGTTGGGCATCACGCTGTTGTACTCTTTGCCGTTTACGGTGATCGGGCCACTGAGGCCATGCAGCACCGCTTCAATGGCGACCTTGGCGCCACCTTCGGCCAGATAACTCGACTCGGCCAGCGGCGGAAACGCGCCGGCGAGACCCTGGCCGTTGGCCTGGTGACAGGCCGCGCAGTGCACGTTGTACAGTTTGGCGCCCGCGGCGATGCGCTCGTCGAAGCTGCGGCTGGCTACCTCTGCTGAGTGGACGGCGACGGCGGTGTCGGCTGGTTTGCCTGGCTCAGTGGCCTCCTGGCCGCAACCCATGGCCAGTGCCGAGAGGGCGGCGATACACAATACGTTTCGATTGATCATCGGTTTCTCACTTAATTAGATGTATATGAAATGAATCTTTGGCTACTTTACGGCCCGCGCTTGCAATCGCAATGATTCATGTCAAACGATGCAGTGTTTCCGAGAGGCGGGATTGAAACAGGAAAATATCTATCCATCATTCGCTTAAAAAGAGATTATCCGTGCGCTGAGCGAAAAGCTTCGCCCGCTTCTGGAGAGCAGGGGAATCATCGGGTCATCGGCCTGCAGTCTGGCCACGTCCAGCCACCGCCAGTAATGGCGGTCAGTCAGATTGAACAACCCGAATTGGAACTCCAGGCGCGCTGAAGGGTGCCAACCCAGGGTCAAATCGAGTGTAGTCCAGCCGGGTGTTGCAAAGCGTTCAGCCTCCGATTCGTCGATGTCGTCCGAGTGCTTGGCGGCCGTGAACGTTCCCGTGGCGGCCAGCCGCCATACACCGTCCCGGCTGTCCCACGCGAGACCGGCTACCGCCTGGGGCGGCGCAATGCTGTTAAGAGGCACACCGGATTGCCGGTTCTCGCCCTCCGCCCAGTACGCTGCCGCGTGCACCGTCCAGCCCTGCAGGCGCGCATTGAAGCCAGACAGGTCGCCTTCGTAGCGCAGGTCAATCCCGCGGATGCGCGCTTGCGCGATGTTTCGGGACTGGAATACAAGATCGCCTGTCCCGGGGTCACGGCCGATCAGAACGCGTGACTCGATGAAATCATCGTACTCGGTGTGAAACAGGGCGGCGCTCAACGTGGAGTACGGGCCGAACCACCGCATGCCGATTTCGAAGGCTTGCGAAGTCTCTGACCGCAAGTCCGGATTCGGAATGGCCCGGATACCGAACAGCGGAATGTCGAGGCCGACGTTGGCGTCTTCGAATGGCGGGGCGCGAAAGCCCTCGCTGTATTGACCGTAAAAAGCCCAGGTGTCTCCGGGGCGGAAAACGACCGACAGTCGCGGCGTAAGTCGCGCTTCGTCCACCGAGACAACCGCCGTGTCCGGATTGTCCTCGCGCCAGATCGGATCGGCTTCGGGACTGAGTTCATAACGGTCCCAGCGTAAAGCGGGCGTAATGCTCCAGCGGCCGCCGGCAAGCCGGATTTCGTCCTGCAGCCACACACCGACCTCATCGCTGTCGGAGATCGGAAAATCCCGTAGTGGGAAGGTCTCCCCGAGAATGTTTTTGCTGTGCGATCCGTCGTTCAGGCTGGTTTGCGTGCCGTCGCGCAGTTCGGTGACGGTGCTTCGGTTCCATTCGGCACCGATGCCGATACGGTGCTCCAGGTCCAGCCACGAGAGAGTCCGGTGCAGGGAGGCCTCCGCACCCGTGATGTCCTGTGCATACTTGAAACGACGTTCGAGGGCGACCGGACTCGGCGCGGCCGCCCGGGTTTCCCGGCTGAACTGATCGGTATCGTGGGAACTGTCATAAAGGCGGAAAACGCCCTGCGTGCCGCTGTCCAGGTCGAATTCGTAATCGAGCGAAAGACGGCGGCGTTCGTCACGGTCGTTGCCAAGTAACGCGGTGGTCCAGCGAAAGCGCTGACCAAAACCGAGCACCGAGTCGACTTCCGTGCGGGTTTCCCGGCTCATGCGCTCGGCCGAGAACCGCAAGCGCTGGCCCGCCCGCAAGTCCCAGGTATAGCGCACCATCAGGTCGTCGCTGTCCCAGTCCTGCGCATCGGCGATACTCGGGGCCTGATTGTCCAGTTCGTTGCCGTCACGGTAGGTCGCGGCCGCCAGAATCCGATGCGTGTGTCCGCCGCCGGCCGCCATGGCCGAGACGACCCGACTGGAGTTCATGCCCTGGTATCCGGTCCGCAGGCTGTACGACCCGAAGTCGCCGGCGCTGTTCAGCAGGTCGGCCGGATCCCAGGTTGTCACCGCGATCACGCCACCCAATGCGTTGGAACCGTACATCGCGGAAGCCGGTCCATGCAGCACTTCCACCTGCTTGATGCGGTCCGGTTCGATCGCCAGGCGGCCACCGTTGGAAAACGCGCCAATAATGAACTGGTCGCGCAAAGGCACGCCGTCGATCCGGATGTCGACGCGGTTGCCGCCAATGCCGCGGATGTTGATGGCGCTGGCGCCGAAGCGGGTGCCCGATGTTTCCAGGTCGAGTCCGGGTTCGTACTTCAGCAAGCCGGAAATGTCTTCAACCAGGTTGCGCCGGATGTCCTCGCCATCGATGACCGTCACCTGGGCGGCTACGCCTGACAGGCGTTGCGGGATCCTGCTCGCGACAACGACGATCGGGTCGAGGCTGAGTTGCGGGTCGTCGGCCATCTGATCACCGGCTGACGGATCTGCCGCGAGCGGCAGGGCGCCGAGCAGGGCGGTGATGCTCGCGATTAGCGGACGTAAGTACTGTGAGACGTGAAGCATGTTTTTCCGGTAGTTCAAGTTTCGATGCAGAGTATATTAGATGCGCTTTGAATGCATTAATGTGACCTGCATCAATCAGGGCACAGGCGGTAGCGGCGTGTGGAAAGCAGGCTGTCTCAGGGGGCGGCGAGTATCCGCCTTTTCACCGCGCCCGTTTCGTTCCGGTGCGCGAGGTCTGCCAGGCCTGCAATCGTTCGATGACATCGGCAGGCCGGATCAGGTCCATCACACCGGGAACCTCGATGCGGGTGCCCCAGCGCAGATCGCTTGCCTTCCTTTGCCGGTACTTGCGCGCGGCTTCTTCGAAACGGTCCACGCACAGCTCGAGGCTGTTGTAAGGTCCGGAGCGTTTCGACCAGGTGGCCGCATACAGGCCGATGACCGGGGTCGCGAGCGCCGAGGCGATGTGTGCCGGGCCGGAATCCGGTGAAATCAGTAGATCCGCCCGCTTCAGCAGCGCTTTCGACTGCTCCAGCGTGTCTTTGCCGATCAGGTTCAGGCAGGGCGATTCCATATAGACCTCGATGTCCTGGCCGACCTGCCGTTCCAGCTCACCGGGTCCGCCGCTCAGTACCGGCTGCATGCCCATCTCGGCGGCCGCGTAGTCGGCGATGGCAGCGTAATACTCCGCGCGCCAGTTGCGCAGTGGGTGGCTCGAGCAGGGGCTGATCAGCAGGACCGGCCGATCCGACGGCAGACGGGCTTGGGCCCATTGTTCGGCCGCTGCACTGACTGGCAGGTCCCAGCGCGGCCTGGCGACGGCGATGCCCAATGCCCGGGGAAATTCCAGGAAACCTTCCACCTGGTGCTGGAAAGGCATCGCTGCAATGTGCTGGCGGACGAACATCTGGTGAAAATCACGGGCACGGCCCGGATCCCAGCCCAGCCGCACCGGTGCGCGCACCATTTTGCTGAGGAGGTTGGCGCGCGCTGACACCTGCATATGCAACAGCACATCGAAGCGGCGCCCACTGAGGTGATTGCGCAGTTCGCGGATCGCGGCCCAGCCGCCGCGTTTGTCGAATTCGACGAACTCGACGCCTTCCAGTCCCCGCAGCAGTTGATGCTCCAGCTTGCCGATGATCCAGCTGATGCCGGTAGCCGGCCATTGGTCCTGCAGCGCGCGCACGACGGGCACCACGTGTGTCGCATCACCCAGCGCCGAGAGCCTGAGGATACAGATCTGTTCCGGGGGCTGTTCGAGTGGCAACACGACGTGATCCTGATTGACGCGATTGGAACGCAACCGCACAATATCAGCGAGTGAATCCTCTGACACATCAAGAGGGGTCGGCGCTTATTGTATACGATGCCGACGCCGTCCCGCAGCCAGGCAGGCACCTGTTCGATAGTGCCTTCTGGGCGCGCCGCGATGCGTTGCGCGGCTCTGCGCAGGGCCGTGGCAGCGCGCTTTTTCTGCACACCGAATTCGGTCCGGCCGTACTCAAGCGTTACCTGCGCGGAGGCTGGGCTGCCCGTTTGACCCGTGATCGCTACCTGTTCGCGGGCTATGGCCGCGCGCGCCCGATTGCCGAGTTCCACGCGCTTGCGCGGCTTGCGGCGGCGGGTCTGCCCGTCCCGCAGCCACTGGCGGCGGTCTGCAGACGCAGCGGATTGTTTTACCGCGGCTCCCTGTTGACTCGGCGGATCATGCCGGCCCAGACATTGGCCGACATCGTTCGCCGCGGCGAAGACGGTCCGGGCCTGTGGCGCAGGGTCGGCAGCTGCATCCGACGGTTCCACGAGCATGGAGTCGTGCACGCCGACCTGAACGCGCGCAACATCCTCGTGGACCGCACTGAGAAGGTCTATCTGATCGATTTCGATCGCGCGCAATGGCGACGTCACAATGCGCGTGCCTGCGCGGCTAACCTCGCACGATTGCGCCGCTCGGTCGACAAGACCTGGCCGCCGGACCGCGCGGGCGAGGCCGACGCTTGCTGGGCGCAGTTGCTGACCGCCTATGAAGAAGACCTCCCCCCGCAACGAGCCGCGGATCGTGCGGCGGGCCGGGCAAAAACGTGAATACCGTTGTTACCAGGCACCCGTTGAGAACGCTGGAAACTCGTCGCCTGACGCTGGTCGCGGCCTCAGCGGCGCTCGTGCAGGCAGACCTCGACAGTGCTGAAGCGCTGGCCGAAGCGCTTGGCGTCGACGCACCCCTGGATTGGCCCCCGGAACTTTTCGAAGCGCCTGCTATGCGGGCGACGCTGGAGCAGTTGCGGGGCGCTCCGGAGCAGGGCTGGTCTGTGTGGTATCTGCTCAGCGAGGAAAATGAGCGTTCACGGATCGTCGGTATCTGCGGCTTCAAGGATCGCCCGGATGCGACCGGTTCGGTGGAAATCAGCTATTCGGTACTGCCGCGGCACCGCGATCGCGGTTTCGCGACCGAAGCGGTAGCGCGATTGCTGGCCTGGGCCTTCAGTCACCAGGATGTTGTCGAAGTCACCGCCGATACTCTGCCGCATCTGCTGCGGTCGATTCGTGTACTGGAGAAAAACGGTTTTACCTTTTCCGGCCGTGGTTCGGAACACGGAGTCGTTAGATATGCCGTTAGCCGACCGGACCGGCGCTGAGGTGCCTGCCGTCCGCAAACGGCAGGGGGCCGGCGCGTTGCCGGGTACCTTGTTCCTGGCGGCACTGATGCTCGTCTCGCTGGTCGGCGGCCCGCTGGCGGCGGACGTGACGATCACCCGCCTCGCCAATGAAGGGGTGATCGTATCTGACGGGCGGCTGCGGATCATGATCGACGGAATGGTGGTGGAACCGTATTCGCTATATGGCGGGCTGCCCGACAAAGCAGCGCTGGCTTTCGACCGCGCAACAGGAGCATTCGCCGGCATCGACCTGGCCCTTGCCAGCCATCGCCACCACGACCATAACCAGCCCCGCTTCGCCTGCCGTTTTCTGCAAGCCAGCCCGGGTACCGAGTTCAAATCCTCACCGCAGGTGATCGGCTTGATGCGTGAAAAGTGTCGCGAATTCGTGTTGACCAGCCCGCGGGTCCACCAGATCGAGCCGCAGTACGGCGTGCCGCATGTGACCGAACTGGACGGTGCGCGGGTCAGCGCCTTCCTGCTCAGTCACGGCGTGCGCAAGTATGCGAGGCTGCAGAATTACGGGCACCTGGTCGAACTGGGTGGAGTGACCGTAGTGCACCTGGGGGATGCGGCGATGGGCCCCGAAGATTTCGCCCGGGCCGGCCTGGACACCGTCGATATCGACGTCGCGCTGATTCCTTTCTGGTTTTTCCAGCCTGGAGCCGGCGCCGCGCTGATCGAGCGCTTCCTGGACGCCCCGCTGAAAATCGCGGTTCACATTCCGCCCCGCGAAATGGCAGAAACCCGTGAGCACCTGGCTGCCGAGTTTCCGACCGTCGTGGTGCTGGCGCAGCCGCTGGATGAGTTGACTGTCGGAACGCGCGCTGCGCCGGTCCGCTGATGGGCGGGGAAGGTCCCGGCCTGCGCCGCGAGGCAGCAGACGGTATCATGGCGCTCGCCAAAAACGGCCGCTGAACCAAACTGGATGGATATCATGCAAAAAATACCAACGACGTTTCTCGCCCTGGGGCTGACGCTGGCGGGCCTGCTGCCGGCCGCGGCGGCCGAACCGGAATGCTTCCCGGAAGAAATCATGCCGGACAACCTGTTTCCGAGCGTGAGGCTGGAGACCAGCATGGGTGACATCATCGTCGAGCTGAACCGGATGCGTGCACCCGTGACCGTTAATAACTTCCTGCGCTACGTAACCGAAGGCCAGTACGATGAAACCATTTTCCACCGCGTGATGGACGGTTTCGTGGTGCAGGGGGGCGGCTATTCGGTCGACCTGGAGGAGCGTGATCTTCATCCGCCGATCATCAACGAGTCCGGCAACGGACTGAAAAATCTGCCGATGACGATTGCCATGGCGCGCTTCGATGACCCGCACTCCGCGACCAGCCAGTTCTACTTCAACCTGGCCGCCAATGCCTCGCTGGATCCGAACCCACGCGGCTGGGGTTACGCGGTGTTCGGCGCCGTCATCAGTGGCCAGAATGTCGTCGAGGCCATCGCCGCGGTGGAGACTGGGTATGACGAGAACCTGGACGCGCCGGACGTGCCGGCGGAAACCGTGATGCTGAAAACGGCCACCGTCCTGGAAGCGCCGCACTGAAGCGCCGGCCGGTCGCACTTTCGGCCGCAATTTGAGCATGGGCTGGGGGGGTAACGCTGGCCTTTGGCGGGGCGATGATCGTGCTGCTGGTTTGACCGGGCCGATTGCTGCAAACTGGTGTCGTGCGTGCCCGCGATCCCGACAGACCGAAGCAGCCGCGAAAGGAAAGTCGCCAATGGTGGCTGATCATTGCGGTTGTCGTCGGTGTGAGCTTGTCGTCACTGCCGTCCATCGATCGTTACGCCGAGCGTGAATACGAAACGCTGTTTCAGCGCGCCCTCGTCACCTTTGCGTTGGCGCGTACGCTCAACGGTGTGATTTCCGTGGTGCAAGGCACCGAACTGGCACTGCAGCCGGCGGGCGTTGGCGTAACGCTGACCCCCGGTGAGATTCTGGATCCGGTCAACGACCTGGTGGAGCGTTTCTCATGGATCATGCTGGGGGCTACCCTGTCGCTGGGCATCCAGCAGGTCGTGCTGGATGCCGGCCAGTGGTGGCCGCTGCGCCTTGCTATCGGTTTGCTGGGACTGGCGTGGGTGGGGCTGCGTCTGCGGCGTGGGGCGCTTGATTCAAAGGTGCAGGCAGCGCCGGTTTTCGAGCGGGCGCTGCTGCGACTGCTGATCGTTATCGTGTTTCTGCGCCTGGCTGTACCGCTGTTGTTGATCGGCAACGAGAGCCTGTACCGGCTGTTCTTGGAGCCGAGGTACGTTGAGAGCAGCCAGGCGATCGAGGTGGCGGGTTCCGAAATCGAGAAAGTCGGCAGCGTTCCGCTCGAAACCGAACCGGCGGGCGGCTTGTTCGGCTCCCTGGAGCGGACGTTGCAGAGTACCCGTGAAACGCTGGATGTGCGTCAGCGGGTGGAACGCATCCGCGCCCGGGCCGCGGAACTCGTTGAGCACCTTATCCAGTTGAGCGTCGTGTTCATCCTGCAAACCGCAATTCTGCCGATCGCCTTTCTCTGGTTGCTGCTGCAACTCGCCAAAAAAACCCTTCGTGTAGGAAATTGACCCGATTTTTTATCCGGGCGCCAGTGTCGACCCAAATAATATTGACATAAATGGCAATAATTGACATTATTGTCAATGCAAGGGGAGCATTGAAGCTTAAAAGCAGAGGGCCTTGAAAGCCCGTGATTCGTCAGGGGGGCGAAACGGGCAAGCGCGGAAGGTCCAAAGCGGGGGCTTCAATAGGAACGGTCCGGGCCGGAAACGGCCCGGACTTTTCCTTGTGATGTGACAAGGAGATCGAGATGCCATCCGGTACCAGGCAGGGAAATCCCGGCGCTGCGATACTCGCCCAGGCAGTGGAAAACGTCATGCGTCGCCTGATCCGCTTGCTCGTCGGGCGCATGTCGCTGGTCAGGCTGCAGGAGATGATCCGCTCCATCTTCGTCGAGGAAACCGAGCGCAAGCTGCGCGCGGAAAATCCCGGGCACAACGTCACGCTCACGCAACTGGCTTTGGCGACCGGTCTCGACACGCGGACCGTGGTTCGTATCCGCAAGCAGACCGCGAAGGGTACCGGGCGTCGCGACGAACAGTTTCTCCGCGAACTGACCCCGGAAAGCGCCATTGTCGAGGCCTGGGCCCAACGCGTCCAGGACAGCGGAGAAGAGCAAGCCGTGCTGGACTATGGCGATGAAAAGGCGGGCTTCGAATCCCTGGTTCGAAAGACCATCGCCACGCGGGGCATCACCACCTCGTCGATCATCCAGCGGCTGGTGGATACCCGGAGCATCGAACGGGATCGGGAACACGGCCGCCTGCGCCTGCTGGTCGATCATTTCTCACCCTACCTGTCGGACGACGAACCGAGCATCCTCAATGCAGCCTTCTCCGCCATTTCCAATCTCGCCGGCACCGTCGAGCACAACCTGGATGCGGGGCTGGAAGGCGAAAAGCTTTTCCAGCGACAGTCCTGGACGTTCCGATTGGATGCCGAAGACCGTGCGGGCTTTCGCGCCGACATGCGCGAAATGCTGGAGGAATACGAGGCGCGGGCGAGGAACACCATCAAACCCTGGGAACAAACCGATTACGACCCGCAGCTGATGACGGCCGGCGTTGGTTTCTATTACTTCGAGGATCGCTGAGACGCCTGGAAAATCCTGCCGCGCAACAATCATTGCCTCACGTCAAAGAACAGGCCGGAAGTGCCCACCACACCCGGATCCGTCCAGGTGCTTGATTCAGGTGTCCGGGAAACGGGGCCTTACTCCGGGGGAATCCACTGCAGTTAAACGCGTTCCGTGGCTATACTGGATTGATGCAGCCGCAAAACATCGCGCATCTGATCCAATAAGCGTGGCTTTTGCGGGGTGTCGGTCATGGGAGCGTATTGCCAGCGGCGCCCGAGTTCAAACGCTTCGTCAAGCTGTCTCAGTGGTTTCGCTTTGACATGCCCCATTGATGCTCAGTAAATCGACCAATCCCAAGCAAGTCTTTTCGACCGGCACCGGAAACGCGGAAGCGGCGTTTAGCTTTAGCGACCAGCGTTATCGTCCAGTTCGGAAATCACCGATGCCAGTGAATAGCTGTCGAAGCCACTGGCCTCGCCTTCGCGAAGCGCTTTTCGCAAGCTTCGCTTGCTCTGGCCCGTTAACGAAGCGTTAGCTGTTTGTAGTAATGATGGGCACCAACCTATTTCCGGATTGGCTGAGAGAGCCGTTTAACGAGACAACGAGGAAGGCTCGTCGCAAGCTTATGGCGGCACCAGTTGGAATGCCCCGAGAATGGTGGACACCGTCAGGCGGCGCGCCCTGACTCCCACCATCGCCGCAGAGTACCGGCCTCGCACGGTAACTCCGGGACGGTGCCGGCGGTCAGTTCGCGCCAGTCGTCGAGGGCTTCGGCGGGCACCAGTACCAGGGTAGCCAGGCCTTCGGCGATCACGGCGATAATGTCGTCGGCCAGGCCGGCGCCCGCCTGTTCCTGCTCACCGTATTTCTCGATGACGACCAGCTGCGGCCGATCGCCCAGCGCCCGGCGCAGCGGCAAGCCCGAATCCATCAGCGCGTCCCCGTCCAGTGAGCAACCGCCCTTGAGTGGATCGAGGCCTGGCTTGTTGATGGTGACGCGGTCGCCGGTCGCCAGGTCGACGCTGTCGATCCCGAGTCTGCGGCCCTGCTCGTCGTAAAAAGCCTCCTGTACTATGCCGCCAAGGCGAAAGCCGGCGGATTGCAGGCTGCGCGCGAACTCGGCCAGCGCACGCCGGTCGTGTTCATCGCGCCGAAAGACCACGGCGGCGGCTCGAATATCCGATGATGACATCACTCTGTTTCCAGGATTGATTGCGGTTTGGTCTACGGCTGACAATGTTTCGAAGTGTCATGCCGAAGCACCGCAAAAGCAAGGGCTGTTGCGCTGTAGATCAAGAATCGGCAAGCCTGCGAAACGTGACCTGACCGTGACGAACGGTACGCTTTGTCGTTAGACGACAATTACTTTGGCCGGTTGCCGAGCAACTGGCGCAACAGCCGCGCCTGCAGCCGCTGACTTTGCTGGAGTGGCTGCAGGAACGCTATCCGGGCCGGTATCCCGATCAGTTATTGCGCACCCTCCAGCGACGGGTCAAGGCCTGACGGGCGATGCACGGTCCGGACAAGAAGGTCATGTTTCCGCAGAACGCGCAATGCTGTGGCGCGCAACCTCTTACATGTGCATCTCGGGCTGGTGCTTGGCGAATTCCTCGGCGCTGATGCAGCCGTCGCCGTCGAGATCCAGGTCTTTGAAGGTCGGCATCTTCATGCCTTTGTGCATACCCATGCCTCGATGCGCCTCGCGCATGGCCTTCATATGCGCTTTTTGCGCAGCCGTCAGTTCAGCTTCGGTCAGCTTGCCATCGCCGTCGCTGTCGACCTCGGCGAAGGAGGGGGCGGTGGCCATGCCCTTCATCGGTTTGCCGGCCTCGGCCATGGCGGCGTGCCGCTCGGCGCGGTGGGTGTCGAATTCGGCTTCGCTGACAAAGCCATCGCCGTCCTTGTCGATCTCGGCGAACGACGGTGGCTTGTGCTGCATGCCCTGACCGGCGTGGGCTGCCAGCGGCAGCATGGCTATCGCAACGACCGTAGCGATGATCAAAATGAATTCAAAAACGGTTTTCTCGAGACTCTTCATAACTGCTCTCCACTCGTCGATCCGCCCATGATGTGGGCAATACGTGCGTTGTTCATTGATCTGGGGCAAGATCGGGCCAGACCCAAATTAAACGGTGAGGTGTGGATTCGATCACCCAGATCGCGCTGGGCGCGCAGGGCATTGCCTATGACCGCATCGTCACGCTTGTCAGCCCCTTCAACACCATCCTGTGGCGGGCGGTCGCGATCGACGAGGCCGCGTACCACGTCGGCTGGTACTCTCTGTTCGACCCGGGCAAAACGATGGAGTTCCAGCACTACCCGACCGACCCGGGCCTGCTCGACGGCATCGAGGATCATTGGCCGGTGCCCCGGCTGCAGTGGTTCACCAAGGGGTTCTACCGGGTCTCGCAAATCGGCGGCGACGTGGTGATCACCGACCTTCGCATGGGTATCGAAGGCAGCTATGTGTTCCGCTTCAAGGTCGGTGAGGTGGGCCACCCGCGCTCCGTGCCGGTGCCCGCCGAGCTGCTGCCATCCGAACTCGACACCTCGCGCCTGCCGGGGTTGTGGGCGCGTCTCAGGGGGGTGCATCGATATCCGTGATCCCGGATCATGCCCGCGGTGAACTTCACGTCTCCTTCGGCCTCGAATCGAGCACCTTCGCCTTCGTCGAGTTGGCACTGCACTCCAGCGGTCGGTGTGAGCTTCCGCTCTCCTGCACCGTCACGGACCGTGCGCGAGAGACGGTGGCGGAGCTCGACGCGCCCTACGTCATACGGCGGCGCCGATAGAGGGGCGAGGGGCGAAACCTCGCACAGCGAAGCGATCCAAAGCAAACACTCTCTAACTCCCGGATGATGAAGTATCCCGGTCAGCGGCACCAGACTTTCTGAGCATCATATAGGAAATTGCGATCACCGCACCAAACATGATGTGTGCAAATGCACCGATCCAGTTGCGACCCATTTCGAACCAGGGGAAAGCCATTGGCGCGACCAGGTAGAAATTGATCAGGTAGACAACCAGGCCGAGACCGGCACCGACCATGACGGCAACGGCAAGAGCAAAGCGATGAACGAGCCATGCACCCAGCAGACCAAGGGCGACGGACATGGGGAAGTGGATCATCATCGCGATCATGACGATCTTGAGGTCGAAAACAGCCCAGGTTCCCATGGCGGGCAGTACATCAGCACCCAGCACCATCGCCGACATCATGTACGGCGGGCCCCACGGGCTCATGCCCTGTACCATCCATACCAGACCCATTTCCAGCATGAGAAATACGATGCCGGCGATGAGCCCGGCTAGCGCACCGGCTTTCCAGTCGGTCGCAGCAGGCAGATCACCATGGGACGCATTCGTAACGTGTGACATAACACCTCCCGTTTGCACGAGTAAATTCAAACCCTAAGGCCAGATCACCCGGGGGTCTGTGCGCCAGCGCACGGAGAGCGTGGCAATGACTCGTATATCCGCTTGCTGGCTGGCGTGGGATCAGCTTTGTTCAATGCCGGGGATGCGGACTAACAAAGTACTGAACCTGACGGCACCGCGCCGGTGAGGCGCTGCCGCCGTTTGGAGTTTACGTTTGGCAGTTCCACTGCGTCATCAATCCGTCTATCCTGATAGTGTTGAGCCATTTTTTCTCGTCCTTGTCTGCAAATAGTCCAAAATTCGCTTTCAAATGGATAACCGGATGGCTCGGCACTTCTACCCACCATCAATATTTGCAGGAAAGACGTTACGCCACCCCGCCCCTGACGCTTGGCGTTAGGCCACCATAGGTGATGTCGTGAAAAACTCACAGGATCGAAGCACGAAATATCGAGCTAATAGCTTGACACTGATTGGAGCTGTGTCTTTGGGCACGGGTGTAATGATCGGTGCCGGTATATTCGCGTTGACCGGTCAGATGGCAGAGATGACCGGAGTGCTGTTCCCTTTGGCGTTTCTTTCGGCTGCATTGATCGTTTCGTTCAGCGCTTACGCATACGTGAAGATGTCCAACGCCTTCCCATCGGCAGGTGGTATCGGCATGTATCTCTACAAGGCGTATGGCAGCACCTTGCCGACTGCTTTTAATGCGTTGCTGATGTACTTTTCCATGGTGATTGCTCAGAGCTTCCTGGCCCGTACCTTTGGGTCATACACAGTTCAGCTTATTGATGCGGGCGACCGCAATATACTCGTTCCAGGGCTGGGGGTTGGCCTGTTGCTCGTGGCTTTCGTTATTAATTTGTCTGGGAACCGCTGGATTGGAGGGGTAGCTTCAGTCATTGGCTTTCTGAAAATCGGCGGCATTATTCTTTTTGGCGTGGTCGGTGTATGGCTGGCGGATAGCCTCGCGGTGGATTTCACCCAAACAACTTCCGAGTCAACGACCACTGGCTTTCTTGGCGCAACGGCGCTGGGCATTCTCGCGTTTAAAGGGTTTACCACAATTACCAATAGTGGATCGGAGCTTAAAGATCCCCATCGCAACGTAGGCAGGGCCATTACCATCTCAATTATTTTATGCGTCGTCATTTACAGCCTGGTGGGCTTTGCGGTTGCCAGTAACCTGTCACTCAGCGAGATTGTCGCCTCGCGGGATTATTCGCTAGCCGCTGCCGCAAAGCCGGCATTGGGAGAGTACGGCCTTTGGTTTACAGTAATTTTAGCAATGATGGCCACGGCCGGCGGAATCATTGCCAGCATTTTTGCGGTATCAAGAATGCTTGCCATGCTCACGGAAATGAAGCTGGTCCCCCACAGTCATTTCGGCATGCCAGGCACTATTCAAAAACACACTCTCGTTTACACGGTAATTCTGGGTTTGGCATTGACCGCATTCTTTGATCTGGCGCGGATTGCAGCGTTGGGCATCATTTTCTACTTGGTCATGGATATCGCCGTTCAATGGGGCGTACTGCGCTATTTGCGCAAAGACATTGGGGCCAAGGTATGGGTTCTCACGACAGCCATTGTGTTGGATCTCGTAGTGCTCGCAGGGTTTGTTTGGTTCAAGCTGGCTTCGGATCTTTTGGTTGTCGCCGTGGCGGGCATTGCCATGGTGTTGATACTGGTTTTCGAAGGTGTTTTTCTCGGCCGCCGGTCGCCAACCAACCGACGACCGGAGTGAGTTTCTGACTCAACTTGGCGCTAGATGGTCCCCAACAACCTACTTTTTCTGCTGCTTGACCACCCAGACAACCAAGCCGACAACTACGGCCAGCACCAGGATAGCCATCCAGTACCCACCCATCCATCCGGAGCCCCACGCACCGCCATTCATCATGGTTCTGTCTTGCGCCAGAGTGCTAGCTGCGGCTAAAAGCGACGCCATGCCAACGTTAACGCTCTGTAATGTGTTCATAAGTTCACTCGCTTGAAGTGGTTGCAACACCACACTCCCATGACCCTTCCAATATCTGTGCGGCAGCAAACACAAATACGTTGCTCGGGTTGATCAATGTCACCTGACCCTTCGCTCCAGCCGACTTGCTACGGCTGGCTTTGCCAGCCTTCGCAGACGGCTGAGCTCAAACGTTATACCTGCTTTGCTAAAGGCCTGAGCCATTCGAATTGACGTGTGCACAAGTTGTGCATACACTTCGTCTGTGAATGTCGAGTGGGGTCCAGACAAAGCCAGTTCCAATCTGCGAAAATGCGGAATTGACTTTGCGAATGCCGTTATCGCCCTGGAAGATGAAAATACCTTAACGATTGAGGGCAATTTTCACAAAGAGCTGCGCTTTAAGACTTTGGGCCGGGGTCTGCTCGTTATACGCACTGAAAGGGATAAAAAAACCGTCCGCATTATTTGAGCTCGGAAGGCCGACCACAGCGAAACCAAGCAGTATCACCGAGGATTGCGCCATGAGTGAAGATTTCAGCAAGGGCAAACGTGGTCCGGTGCTGAAGCCTGACCTCAACAAGAAACGAATCACCATTAGGCTCGATGGTGACATTATCAATCACTTCAAAAGACAAGTACTCGAGGCAGGCGGCGGGAATTACCAAACGCTCATAAATGACGCGCTTCGAAAGCATATCGAGGCACGAACTGGGCCACTTGAAGAAACTCTTCGCAAAGTGATCCGGGAAGAGCTTCGTCATGCCGGCTAAGAGGTATAACAATTCACTAAACCCAGACGCGTGCTGCGCACGCGCCGGTTAGTTCAATCGTTCGGCCCCGTCGGACATGCGAATGAATGAGGGCGTGTCGTCATGAGAGTACAGCTTTTCAAAACATGGGACCGCGTTCGTTCCAGTTTCTGGTTTCTCCCGGCCGTCATGGCCGGTGGGGCGGTGGTGTTGGCCTTCGCAGCCGTCGCCCTGGATGAACGGGTGACGAACTGGTTGACGCTTAACTGGGGTTGGACTTTCACCGGCGGAGCGGAGGGGGCGAGCTCCTTGCTGGGAGCCATCGCCGGTTCAATGATCACCATAGCCGGAGTGGTTTTCTCGATGACGCTGGTTGCCCTTTCGCTCGCCTCGTCACAGCTCGGACCACGTCTACTCCGCAGTTTTATGCGGGACAGCACGACCCAATTGGTACTCGGTACGTTCGTCGCTACCTTCCTGTACTGCTTGCTCGTTCTCCGCACCATCCGCCGCGCTGAGGAGATCCTCTTCGTCCCCCACCTGTCTGTCGCCCTCGGTGTGCTACTCGCGGTGGTGAGTGTGGGGGTGTTGATCTATTTTATCCATCATGTGTCTGTTTCTATCCAGGCCAACGAGATTGTGGCACGGGTCAGAACGGAGTTGATCGAGGGAATAGATCGGCTGTTTCCGGAAAGCATAGGACAGGGTGCACTTCGGATTCCGATTGAGCCACCCGACGCAGGCTTCCTCGACACGTTTGATCGGGAGGCACGTCCGATTGGATCTGCCTGTGATGGCTATCTACAGTTCGTCGACGAGGACGCTTTGATGGCGTTGGCCATGGAAGAGGATGTCGTTATTCGACTGGTGCGACGACCCGGTAACTATATCGTTGCCAGCCGGCCACTGGCGCTGGTCTGGCCGGGAAACAGGGTTACCGATCAGCTGGCCGACTGCATCAATGCCGCGTTCGCTTTGGGTAACCAGCGTACGTCCGGTCAGGACATTGAGTTCGCGGTCAACCAGCTTGTCGAAATCGCAATACGAGCGCTCTCCCCCGGCGTGAATGACCCGTTCACGGCAATGACGTGTGTGGACCACCTGGGGTCGGCACTGTCTCGCCTGGCTGAACGAGACATGCCGTCACCGTATCTGCATGACTCTCAGGATCAGCTTCGGGTCATTGCGCCTGTCTTCACGTTCCCGGACGTCACGGACGCGGCATTCAACCAAATCCGGCAATATGGCCGTTCCAGCACTGCGGTGACCATCCGTCTGCTGGAAACGATTGCCGAGGTCGCGCGATCCGTACATCGGCCAGAGGACCGCGCTGCGTTGTTACGGCACGCCAGGATGATCGCCCGTGGGGCAGGTGGCGGGTTGCCGGAAGACGAAGACCGCAAGGAGGTGAAAAAACGCTTTCAATCAGCGAACCAATTGTTGAGTGAGTCGCCAGATTCTAACCTCTGAAATGCGAGTACGCAGCCAAGACACAGAAACGTCATCAGAACTATGCCGAAGCCATGTTTAAGTAAGATGCCCGGATCAATATCCGCCTGATTTCCAGGGGTCTTCGAGGGTTACAGAAAAAAGCCCTTGCTGAGGGCATTCCATACCAGACATTAGTTGCCAGCATCCTTCACAAGTATGTAGTGGATCATTTGCATGAAAATGATCCACTAACAAGGGCGTAAAGTCGGACGCATTTTTCGTTCGCTACGCTCAATGCTAAGGTGCCGGTTACGGAACGTTATAAGCCAGGACAGTCCATGGTTCGCACTCAAACACTTTTGGCCTGCACATTACTATGGCTTTCGGTTGCGTCCGCAGACGATTGGCCGGCTCCACAGCCGATCGGTGTGTCGAGCCCTTCGGGCAGGATTGTCGTGCGTGTCAGGCCGGGAAACAGCATAGGCGATGTATACGGGTTCAGCAGCGCAGAGCGAGGGGATTTCGCCAAGGCTGTCTATTACCGACTGATCGACCCTGGCGGCTACGAGCCCTATCAGGAAATAACGCTTCAAAATCCGGTTGCACCTTTGTCGGCCTTCGTCACTTCTCTTTCCGCCGCCTGTTCTCGGAAGATCATTTTATGATAGCGGGCGCCATGGCAATATCTTTGCCGGTAGTGCTAACTGTCTATTTGATTCTGATGAGAAAGGATGATGTATCGAAGCCCTGACAAATCGGTCAAGCCGTTCGCCGCGCGCGCTTGGTCGCGCGGGGTCAGTGATCGGTAACCCTTTTCGCCGGATATCGTGCCGGCATGGTGCTGTCGGGGCCTGACAACTGGTTGATTACAACAAGCTCATTGAGCGGAATGGTCGAGGGATACGTCCGGTTGAATTGCGTGAGTGTCATCGAACGAGGCAGCCGAACGATTTCCAGCCGGCTTGGCTGCCGGGCCAGCGCGTCCCGGTCAGTGAGCCGGTCAAAGCTGTTGATCGATCTGCGAAAAACGTTTTCATAGCCGGACAGCTTTTCCGCCGGCGTATAGGCTACGATCTGATAAGTGCGTTCGGCCAGCGTGATGAAGGCTGCAATGCCGCCCAGCTTGCCCTGCTCGGTCTGCGCCTCGAAGCGACCGATGATCGCGCCCAGCCCGTTCACTTTTTCTGCTCCTGCACGCCCGGGGACCAGCCCTTCCTGGGCAAAGAAGGTATCCGCGGCTTCCGAGCGACCACCGGGGACGATGGACAGCTGGATGATCGCATCGTTGGCGGGACTGCCGCCGACCACAAATTGAGCCAGGTTCTGGGTTTGCCATCCCTCGGGCAGGTCCAGGCGGAACGCGAGCCCGGGATGCAGGAACCGATTCTCCTCGAAGTAGCCATTGCGCGGATTGGTGCCGTACATCAGCCCGTCAATGTGGGTCATGTAGGCGTCTTCGCCGATGCGGCGCGGCTGCGAGGCCGCGGGCAGCGTTTCGAGCCGTTTTTCGATGCGCACGATGCGTTCGGCGGGGTTGGGATGCGAAGCGAGCCAAGTGGGTATGGGACTCCGTCCGGCCAGTTCCGCCGAATGCTGCAGTGAGGCAAATACGTTGACCATTTCCCGCACGTCGTAATTCTGGGTCAGCGCGTAGCGATAGCCGAGATCATCGGCCTGCCGCTCGTCGTCGCGTCCGTAACTCAGGAACAGGACTTGCAGTCCCCCGGCGGCAAGATCACTGAATTTCGCGATTTGCGGACTTATGATCGCGCCAACGCCGAGCCCGATCTGGGCGAGTTGTTGACGGCTCATCCTGCTGACTGAATGGCGTGCAGTGACATGGCCGATTTCATGGCCGAGCACGCTCACGAACTCCGCTTCGTTACCCATCAGCGCGAGCAATCCGCGTGTTACGAAGATGAAGCCACCGGGCGCTGCAAAAGCATTGGGCGTCGGGTCGTCCACGACCCGGAACGTCCAGGGCAACGAGGGCCGCTCGGATGCCTCAGCAAGCTGTGTGCCAAGGCGCTGCACGTAGTCCTGCAACCGCGGGTCTTCGACCAGCCCCAACTGGCTCTCGGCCGCAGCAGCAGATTGCCGCCCGATCTCGATCTCCTGGCTTTCGGAGACAAGTGCAAGCTCGCGCTCGCCCGAAACCGGGTTCATTGCGCAAGAAGCCAGAAAAGTGAAAGCTAAAAGAATAACAAACAAGCGGTTCATGGCGAATCTCCATATGAATCCGGGAGTGTGTACGGTGGCGAAAAATTCCAACCCGGGGGCCAGAGTCCCCGGGCTGGACTGGCTATATAGATCAGCCGTATCAACAACCGGCGCGCGTCTAAATCCGGCGCCGGAGCGTCAGGCCCAGGCCGCCAAGAATCGACAGGAAGCCGGCCAGCGCCAGCCATGGCAAGGGACCTGCTGTGGTCGGCAGCACGGACGGTCTCGTATCGCGTTGTGCGACCGTCCTGTCTGTCGTCGTTGCGGTGGCGGCCCGATCCGCGGAGGTCGACCTGGTCGAATCAGCCGGATCGACCACCTTGGCTATCTGTTCCCGTGGCGCACCGGGCTGGGTCGCGAATCCGTACTGGCCTTCGGGCACATACAAACTGATCGAGTCGGTGGTGCGCAAAGAGCTGAACGGCTTCGCGCGACCGTTGAAGTCGACCATCTGCCCTGGAACCGGCATGAATGCAACTTCGTCGATGGAGCGATCACGCCGGTCGCGCACACTGAAGACGACCTTGCCATCGGGCTCCATCCGCACGAACTTGGCCGCGAACCGGGCCCAGGCCTCGCCTTCGACCGAAACCACTTCCTGGCAAGCGTTGATCAGGGACGGGTGGTGAAGAAGCATATTCTCGTTCCAATCGATATCCGCGCACGATGCGGCCGACGTGCGTTCTCTTGGGAAATCGGTCTGCTGTTGGGCGACGGCGGGGCTTGTCATGGCAACGCCCAGCATTGCTGCCGTCATAGTGGTTACATACAATTTTTTCATTTCACTCTCCTTGCTGGTTTCATGCTGAAGAACCGACAGCCGTGGCTCGCACGATGAATCGTTGTGGAGCATGGCCGACGAAGTAAAACGGGTAACAGGTCACGAGCGTCAAAACCGGATCGCCGGTATCGGCGAGCACGTGCACATCGGTGGGCTCGACTACCGACAGGTCCGTGATGATATAAATCTGCGTGCTGTCCCGCATGGCGAGTTCGATCCGGTCGCCAACGGCCAGATCCTTCAGGCCGCGGAAATGGGTATCGCGGTGCGCCGCAATTGCCACGTTGCCATTGCTACCGGGCAGTGCGGAGCCCTCCACCAGGCCGGCGCCGCGCAGCAGCACCCTTTCGTCTGTGCCATAGTTCACCGGCACCTCGAGTGCGATTCCGGGAATTCGCAGTATCGCCAGTACCGTATCGCCCGGAGCCTGCCAGTAGGATGCCTCTACGACCTGGGGTGTGGCCTGCTGCTCCCGGTTCGCGCTCTGCACCCGTGCCGATTGCGTTGCATCGGTAAATGTAGCAACATCGCGCTGTCGTTCGATTTCACCCCAGGTCTGCGCGCCGGCAAACAGCGCCAGCAGCGTGGCGCCGACGATCCAGAACATGGTTTCTAGTAGCTTCATTGTGTACTTCAGGCGCATGTTCATTAAGGCAGAAATGACTTTATCGGGAAGTCGCGAGTGCGTCTGTGCGTTAGCAAACACTGCAGGCGAGCTTCAGTGTTCAGTGCGGGCGGCAGCAGCCTGCCTCGAGGCACGCCGAGTCCGGCCGCGATGAACGTCCGGATCAGGACAGGTGTGTACGATGTACGTGCTTTGGGCCTGTGCCTATCCCAGGCGCAGGCCGCCGAACAGCCCGAGTAATCCAACGACGATCAGATAGATCGCCATACCGCTATCCCGTCCCATGCCCCTGAATCGCGGCAGCCCTGCCAGCTGCTCCGCTCTCGCGACCGTTCATATCTTCCCGAGCAACAGCAGGATCACCAGCACCACCAGGATGAGACCTATGATGCCGCTTGGCCCATAGCCCCAGCTCCGGCTGTGTGGCCAGGTGGGAATGGTGCCAAGCAGCACCAGCACCAGGATAACCAACAGGATGGTTCCCAAGCTCATTTTCCAGCCCTCCACCTTGAGAAAACTTGTGAAAAATGAGTATAAAGTCGTGCGGATCTGAGTTCTGTGCGCTATCGAACGGACGCTGTTTCCGGGTGTTCGCTCGCTTTGAGCGTTAGCAGGCCAATATCATGACGCCACCCCGTGCTGCGCCCGCGTATTGACCGTCCCGGGAGTACCGGCCCCGTACAAAAGCAAGACCTTGCAGAAAATAAGGCGTTTGATGCCCGTGGGCTGGCCAGGACTAAGTGCCCACATCAAGGTGAGGGTGGCTTCGCGAACGCGGAATTTCGAACAGTTGATCGGATTCCTTCTTCACAACCGCGTAACATTCGCAACACAGCGATTCGAGGTGCGCACGGTCGAGCACGATGATGTGCCCACGGTGGTAACGGATCACGCCCAGTTTCTGCAGCTTGCCTGCGGCTTCGGTTACACCTTCGCGCCTGACGCCGAGCATATTGGCAATGAGCTCCTGAGTCATTATCACTTCGGGACTGGCAAGGCGGTCCAGCGACAGCAGCAGCCAGCGGCATAACTGCTCTTGGATGCTATGGTGCCGATTGCACACGGCCGTCTGCGCCATCTGAATAATCAGTGCCTGGGTATAGCGCAGCATGATCATGCGTGTCTCGGGGTAGGTATTGAACTCGATGCGCAATGCCGAGGCCGGCAGGCGGTACGCCGATCCACCGCTCTGCACGATCGCCCAGTTGGGCGTGCTTTCGCCGCCCATAAAAACCGTGATTCCTACGATACCCTCATTACCGACCACGGAGATTTCCGCCGAAGCGCCGTCTACCATCACATACAATAAGGAGACGATGCTGTCGGCTGGAAAATAGACGTAGTCTACAATCTGTCCGGGCTTGTAAATGATCTTGCCGAGCGGTTGCTGCTCGAGTTTGAGCTGGGGATAAATGCGCTGTTGGGCGTCGTCGGGTAGCGACGCGAGCAGGAGGTTCGTGCTTGGGCTTATTGAATTTCCCACACGTGATTGAGAACTGGTTTTACGCGTTCAAAAAGTATATCACGGAATCAGGCTCAAAGAACGGCCGGTATGACGTGCCCCAGCCTGCAATCGCGCAAGCGCGAGCGGGTATTTCAGGGGTTCGATCCGGCGCCTACGGCGTTGAAATTCGCCCCCGTTGAATTTGTCGACCTCTATCGATTCGACGAACGATCTCCGCGCACGGATTGGACGCAAACAGTGGCTTGTGCGGGAGAGCCTCTATGGCGCCCCGGGCAGGAGTCGAACCTGCGACCTACCGCTTAGGAGGCGGTTGCTCTATCCGCTGAGCTACCGGGGCTTGGCAGTTGGAAAAGTCTAGCGGTTTGTCCTGCTTACCGCCAGCGGCCTCAGGCTGGATCTTCCAGCACGGCCAGCAGGTCATCGGTGATCACCGCCTTGCGCCAGCCCAGGAAACGTTCCGGCAGAGGCTCGCCCGCGGCATGGGCGCGCAGCAGCTTTTCCAGTTCCCGGCGCGAGCCCAGCAGCGCCGGGTCTACTTCGAGTTCCGCGGCTCGCCTCAAGATGACTTGCCGCATCGCTTTCATTTTCCGGTTTTCCTCTCCGCTCAGGGCTTCTGCGGATGCAACCTGAGCCGTGCTGCTCATGGCCTCGTCGATCAAGCTCAGCAATTCGTCGCCGTGGCGGGAAAGCACGACGGGGTGGAGATCATCCACGGCGCGCAGTTTGGCGGCATTGGCCGGCTTTTGCTGCGCCAGCTGCATCAGCCCGGCGTCTGAAATCACGAAGCCACGTGCGCGGTTGCGCTCGCTGGCCGTCCGTTCGCGCCAGGCCGCGAGCGCCTGGAGTACTTTCAGCGTTTCCTGGTCGAGACGCCCGATGTTCGGAAACCGCAGGTAAGCGTCTTCGGCTGACGCGGATTCGGCCACGTTGCGCTGAATGCGGGCGATGTCCTCTTCCAGCCAATCCCAGCGCGCAAGTTTTTCCAGCCGTACCTTGAGCATCGTATGCATCATCGGCAGCAGGACGACGTCCATGGCCGCGTAGCGCAGCTGCTTGGCGTTCAGGGGTCGCTTGCACCAGTTGGAACGCGTCTGGTCCTTGTCGATGTCGACGCCGACCAGCCATTTCACCGCATGGTGATAACCCATCTGCAGCGGTTGTCCCAGCATGGCACAGGCGATCTGCGTATCGACCAGCGGGTCGGGTATGGCGCCGACGGTGTGATAAAGAACCTCGAGGTCTTCCGAGCTGCTGTGCAGCACCTTGACCAGGTCTGGATTTTCCAGCAGGCGCTTCGAAGGCTGCAGCGATTCTTCGACCTGCGGGTCGATCAGCCAAGCCCGGCGGCCGTCGGAAACCTGGACCAGGCCCAGCTCGGCCCGGTAGGTGCGTTCACGGAGAAATTCCGTGTCGATCCCAAGCAGCGGACATTGCTCCCACTCGCTGGCGGCCCGCAGGACATCCGGACCGGATTCGAGCAGCGCCGCGCATTCTGCCGCGGTCAGGGCCGCTTCGACGTCGCTTGCATTCAGCATGAAAATTGAAAAATCTGTGGTCGGGATGATGTATTTGCCATGGTTTCCAGGAAGTTCTGCGGCTTTGCCGATTTCTTGTTGTAACGTGGTTTCTGGGCTATCGTGAGCGCGATACCGCCCAGCAAATCATTCCGGCCCGCTTTCTCGTTTGATGGCGCCAATTCGTAAAGGCAAAGGAATCTGCATGCACAGTGCCGTATGGCCCAGGATCAAGCTTTCTGCTCTTTGCCGTGCCGTGGCGCGGCGGCGAACGCTGCCTTTGGCGCTCATCATAACGCTTCTGGCGGCGAGCGTCGCGCGGGCGCAACCGGGAACCTCAAGCGAGCGGAACGGCGACCGGCAAGGGCAGGCGCTGCAGCCCGACCGCGCGGAGGTGC
>JAVVFH010000209.1:0-6256 GCA_032250585.1 Lysobacterales bacterium | reverse complement strand
CGCCCTCGCCGCGATGAGGAATTGGCACGCCCCAGATGTTCAAACCCATCGGCCCGAGGGCGGGCCTCCTACAACGGGAACCGGCGCTGTAGGAGCGGCGCCCTCGCCGCGATGAGGAATTGGCACGCCCCAGATGTTCAAACCCATCGGCCCGAGGGCGGGCCTCCTACAACGGCTCCGTCGATCGGGCCGCGACGGGCCTCGTGCAGACGATCAGGCATTGACCGCGGCCAGCGTTGATGGCCTTGGACTCGGCTTCGGGCAGGTCGCGCGTGGGGTAGACCAGTTCGACCTCGAGCCCGGCCGCCTGCAGGCGCTCGCGGATGTCCATTCCATAAAGCCGCACGTGGTCTTCCTGGCCGAATGCTTCCAGACGACCTTCCGGGGTGGTGATGGCGGGGTCTTCGTAGGTAGTCGGGCCCCGCAGCGGCACCTGAATGTAGACCTCGCCGCCTGCCCGTACGATCCGGTGCAATTCGCGCATCGCCGCCACGTCGTCGGGGATGTGTTCCAGCACGTGCGAGCAAAAGATCACATCGAAGCACTGGTCGGGCTGGCCGGTGGCGGTCAGATCCATTTCCAGCATGGCCCGTCCCGGTTCGAGATCGGCGCTGAGGTAGTCGACATGTGCGAACTTCCGGAAGCATTGCTCCAGCGGCGTTTCGGGGGCAATGTGCAGCAGTCGCACCGGCTCGTCACCCTCTTTCAGCCAGTGCGCGTGGTCTCGCAGATACACCCAGGCCGCGCGGTGGCGCTCCAGCGCGCCACAGGAAGGACACTTGGCGTTTGGTCGTCGTTTCGGACCGCCGGGCAGGAAGCCCTTGAGTCGTGACTCGCAAAGAGGACACTGGAACGAACCCTCGGGGTCGATCAAATCGGCGGCCGTTTCCCCGTCGGTTTCCGGGTCGCCCGTGCTTTCTGGCGCCTTGCTGCC
Organism: Lysobacterales bacterium; assembly: GCA_032250585.1. Taxonomy (GTDB): domain Bacteria; phylum Pseudomonadota; class Gammaproteobacteria; order Xanthomonadales; family SZUA-36; genus JAVVFH01. The sequence continues at coordinate 5,322 of JAVVFH010000209.1, read as the reverse complement.
TTGCGCACTATCGACGGCAAGCTTCGGTGGCCGGGAACCGATTTGTTGTGTCACCACCTGCTGGAAATGAACCAGCCGCTCCTGCACCGGTTCGGGCAACACGGCTTTCAGCAGGCGCTTCCAGGGCGGCACGCTGTCCGAAGGCTCCGGATCGAAGCTCGAGGTGGCGGACAATTTGATTTTCTTGCCGCTTCGCCATGCGAATGCAACGGCGTAGTGAGTGTCGATATCCGGGCGCGACAGAGCCGCCTCATCGAGCAGCATGAGCGACTTCAGCAGGGCGTTGTCGCGTGCATCGTCCGGGTTGAAATGATGGAGCGTATGCGTCAGCGCGAGGTTGTAGATCGCACCGCCGGTCGGAATTACGAAGGCGCGCGGAAAATGCCGTGCCAGCGAGTCCAGGATGCGCTCCGAGTCGGGTGCCTCCGACGGGTCTTCCCGGATGATGCGCTGCACGCTGGGTCGTCGCACATCCACCGGGACCTGCTGGTCGGGGTCGGTCTCGCGGGTTAGATAGCCTTCGGGCAGCAGCCGTCGTATCTGGCTGGCCAGCGCCAATGTCGACTGCGACCACTGGAAGCGGTTCGGACCGACATAGTCGTCCATGAAGAACAACCCATCCATTTTTAGAATTCTCCGACTCCACTCGATGGCAGCATCCACATCGAACATATGGTGCAGCGCGTTGTTCCAGTGAACCAGATCGTAAGTACCGTCCTGAATGTCGGCGGCAAACGCATCACCCTCGATGAAACTGATCCGGTCACCCAGACCCTTGTTATCGGCAGCGGCGCGACCGGCCCGGATGCGATCAGGTGAGAGTTCGTAGATGGTGAACCGCTGGACCAGCCCGGCAGTCAGCAGCGACATCTCCTTGCTCGCGCTGCCCGCTCCCACCGACACGCCATGGTCGAACACGCGCCCGTTGGCGAGGGTCTTCAGCATCCGGTAGGAGCCCTGGCTGACGCCGTTGATCGGCTCACCACAGACCCGAAGATTGATTTCCTGCACAATCGCCGGCACATTCCACCACCGGGTCCGGCGCTTCTTGTCGATTGCACCCCAGTGTCGGGCAATCGCGCGTACTGCTTGGTCTTGTTGCTGCAATTTGAGCTCCCCTGCCCTGCTTTTTCGTTGTTCCGGAATCGCCGGCCATAACAACCCGGCGATCGATCGGACAACCCGTTTCGTGTCCAGCGCCAGCGCTTCCGGCCGAAAGCAAGGTCCGTACTGCCGAGCTGCGCGCTGGAAGAGGTCCAGATAGTTTTCCGGCTGATAGTCGACGATCTCGCGCTCGATCCGATTGTCGGCGTCCATCAGATACGGCAGCAGCCAATCACAAGCTTTTTCCAGCGAGCCACCCTTGTCGGACCGATAGTGCCACAAGTCGAGGCCAGCCGACTCGGCCAGGCAGGCGCAATCGAAAAAAGCCTGCAGGTTCATGCTGCAATAGGTCAGCGGCCGTGAACGCTTGAACTCCTCGGCCTGAAAACCCTTGCCATCAATCTGCTGATCGATGCGGCGTGACACGCCTTCGGCCAATTCGCGAGCCAGCCGCATCCGCCCGCAGAACAGCGCGATCGCCAGTACCTGCGCACTGTACCAGGTGCCATGATTATTGCTCTCGTCGCACTCCTTGCGTCCGGCCGCAGATTCAAGCAGCCAGTCCAGAAACTTGCCCATCCATACCTGCAGCGCAGCGTGATCGGCATCTTTCCAGGCCCCGGACTCCAACAAGATGGAGGCCGCATCGCAGACGAAGCGGAAATCGCGGGTATCGATAATCCCATGGCTGCGCCCCTCGACTCGGCCCGGAATCGCCTGGGCATAGCGCAGATGTGGACGCATTGCATGCTGCGGGTCAAGAAACCATGCCCTCAGCTGTTCGGCACCCGCCTCGGCCGCCCGCGCGTCGCCGAGAAACAACCAGCCCAGTGCCAGGTGCCAGATGCGCTGGCACAGCTTGCGCACCCGTCCGGTGTCGCTGTGCATGCTGTCCGGGTTGATTTCACCATCGCGCCGCACCCAGGGCAGACCGTCGGTACGCTCAGGGTCAGGCCACCAGTACGTTCCAAAACTGAAATAGTCACGCGCATCGCCGCTGGGCGGGAGCTGCCGCTTGTCGGTGACTCGCAGCACCGGCGACTGCAGCGCCGCCCGGACCTGCCGGCCGAGATAATCATGGATCGCCGCGAATTCATCCGGCCGATCGTGCAGTCGATCCCGACTGAGCAACAAATCATCCGGTCGAGCGAGAAACGTATTCAGATCTATCATCGCCCGCCGACTCAAACCATCAGCTTACGGTCAACTTACTCAAACCCATCAGCAAAGAGCAGGTCGGTGCCAAATTCGAAGGCGCCCGGGTCACAAGCGGACCCCGAAGGACGGGGAATGCCGCGCAGATCAGTCTTGACGCCCTCGATGCAGGCCACTGAGTCAATCAGAACTGAATTCTCTGCCAATGAGTAGTCCAACACCGAAGGGTCGGCGAATCCAGGCGCTTCTGACGTATTGCCCTGGGCGATGTCGAGCTGGTTCAGCGCATCCGGCGTGTTGACCACTTGCGTATCAAATCGTGCCAGACCCGACTGCATTCCCGTGAAGTTGTTAGCGAGCACCGAACTGGCGTCCGAGAAGTTGTCCAGTCTGAACCCCCGCAACCCACCCGCAAAAATATTATTGACGATCGCACCATCGCCACGCAACTCGAGACTGCCAAAGCTGCCACTGACCAGCAGACCCCGCTTGCTGATGAAGCTGTTGTGCTCGATGTTCGAAAATCCACTCGAGTCTTCGTGGCGGATGAAGACATCGGCAAAATAACCCTGATTGTCCACGAACAGATTGTTGCGGATCATCGCGCTATTCCGGCGAATGTTGATGGATGCAGCGTTGTTCAGCACCGGCAGCGCTTTGTCTACGTCGACAAAACCATTGTTGATGAAGCGGTTTTTCTGGATCACGCAATTGACCAGCGCCGCCGGGCGATCACTCACGCATCCCACGCCGGGGTGGGAGAACCGAGCCTGGTTGCCCTGCACGTGATTGCTCTCGAACCGCAGGTTGACTTTGTCGAAGTTCGCGGCGGCGTAAACATCCGAGAGATTGTTTTCAATTTGGTTGCCGGAGACAATCTGCTGATTTTCAAACCCATTGAAGAACACGATCCCGCCCCCGTAGGCGCACTGCAAACGCGACTGACCGTCGACACACCGGGTATCGAAAGCATTATTTCCCCGGATGATGTTGTTCCGAATCACGAGCACTGAGGAATTGAATTCACCCTGGAATCCAAAGTTGACATGCACACCGGCACCCGAGACGGAGTCGTTTAACGGCTCAAGATCATTAATCTCGACATTGGAGATCTCGTTTTGCTCGATCAGATTGCCGTCCAGCAGCAGTTGCCGAGAAAGCACTTGACAGTTATCGCGTTGATCAATGGGCGATTCCAGATGGACTCCACCGCCAAAGCGACCGAAACCATTACCGACGATGGTATTACCGACGATGTCGGCATCGCCACAGAACACTGAGATCGCTCCGCCTGCGAATGATGCCCGATTGCCCTCGAAACGGTTGTCGCGAATCTCGACCGGTTCACCCAAGCTGCCGGTGACCTTGACGCCACCTCCGCCCGCGACAGGTGTTCCTTCAACTATATTGTCGAAGAACGCGTTACCGACGATTACTGCGCTCGCTTCCAATACATGGATGGCGCCACCCTGGCTGAAACTGCGGTTAGCGCGAAACTCGTTATCACGAATTTCCGGTCGCGCTTGAGCGATGACCTTGATCGCGCCGCCTGAACTGCGCGCATCGGACTCAATCGTTCGGCAACCCTCGAATCGATTGTTCTGGATGACGGGATTGGTTCCCTGACCCTCCACGGAAAGGCAGCCGCCACGAAACACTCTGTCGGCAGTGCCATTTTTGAAGCTGAAGCCCTGCACGATGGGCAGCGCACCGCCGCTGATCAGCAACAAAGGGACCGCCGACCCGGATACCGACTGAATGTTGGTCACGTCTCGACCGCCTTCGGACCGCAAGGTGATGGACTTCCCCGAGATTTCGAGCGGCGTGGCCAGCGTGTAAGTACCGGCTCGCACGACGACTTCATCGCCTGACCGCGCCGAATTGATCGCGACCTGGATGGATTCACCGGGCTGAACGAAGATTTCAGCGCCGTGCACGGACGGGCCAGCAGCAAGACAGAAAATCGCTAACCCGACCCACAGATGACTTCGAATCATACTCACACCTCTGTTCAATCGACTCCGGCAACCTCCACCGGATTCTTCGTCCTGCCGCTATCAGGCTCAGGACGAATCCGTATTTTTAACCGCAGTGTCTCATGCGACTGTCGATCTGATAAAAAAGCGACCGTCACGCTTCGATTCTGTGGAAGAATAGCATCAAGGCACAGCAGATTTCCGAGCTTCCGCCGCGACACCGGCCGGGCATCCGGCGGGGACAATTGAATGGACTTCCAAAACGTCACTTCGGCATGAAAAATGGCCCTGATTGCGTGCAGTGGCTGCTGATCGGCGGCGCACCCCGTAGCGGAACGACACTGGTATTCCACCTGCTCAAGGCCCATCCAGCGATCGCGATTTCCAACGAGCGGCAACTGCTGCGGAAAATTCGCGACCACGGAACGGCAGCCATACAGCAGCAGTATCTCGAAGTGCTTACCGAGGAGCAGCGAAGACAAATCCGCTGGGTGGGTGAAAAGATACCGGAATACTACGAATCAAATCCGGACAGGCTCTTCCAACCCTCGCACTACCGCATCATTCACATCAGCCGCCGTCCTTCAGCCGTCATCGCTTCGATGCTCGAGCGGTCCCGGCACGCGCGACAGGGGCAAGACCCACGGTGGAGCCGCTGGTTCGGCATTATGGATGCACTGGACACATGGCTCCGAGCCTGGCAGTTTGCACTCCAGCAACGGGGAAACCCGTCGTTTTTGCACCTGAAGTATGAGGACATACTCGCCCATCCACGCCAGCAACTGGACCGAATGACTCGGCATCTCGGACTGCAGCCGGCCCCCCTGGATGCGTCCATGCTGGCATCCAGAGCCTCGAAACCGCTGGATGAAAACGCCACCCGACAAGTCGCGCAGCATCTGGGCGAAGCCGAACAGGTCTGGAATCTCGACTTGGCCGAGCTGGAATCTCGACTTGGGCATCTGCGGCCATCATGGAGCAGCGCGCCACGTCGGCTGAAGCGACGTCTGCTGTGGTTGATGAGCACCAACCGATCTCCAAACCGCCTGTCGACGCGCTCGGGCGATGAACCGGAACCACCGCATGC
>JAVVFH010000208.1:0-6308 GCA_032250585.1 Lysobacterales bacterium | reverse complement strand
AGCACCGCCAGCGCTGCGCCGCCGCGCCGCGGCTTGCCTGTTTGCCCGGCGTCTTCCGTCGTTTCGCTCTCGCTCTTGCTTTCGATTTTGGAAATCTCGGTGTTCACCTTAGTACCCTCGGTCATAAATATACACGCGTTCTGCGCGAGCTTCAGAGCACAGAGCGTATCGAATGCAGAATGTCCGTGTTGCCGGGCCCGGCAGCCAGGTGAATCTTGCCGGCCGCGTAAACCCGTGCCTGCTCCCGCAGCCGCTCCGAAATGACCAGCCATTCGCCGCGGCACAGCCGCTGCCAGGCGGTGGACGGCAAGCGCCGTGCCAGCGATTCTATCGCGTTGGCGCTGGTCCACACCGACAGCAGAGCCGTTGCCGAACGCAGCGCCTGCGGCACGGCCGGATCGATCTCCAGCGGCTGAGCGCGGTACACCATCAGCACGCGGACCTTCCAGCCCAGCTGCTGCAATCCTTCCGCCAGTTTTTGACGCCCGCCGGGCGCGGCGATGATGTACGCGCAGCGACCGCACCGGCCGGCCCGCTGCCCGGCCAGACGCGTCAGCAGTGCCTCACTGGTATAGGCATCGCCGGGTGTCAGCGCCAGTCGCAGCCCCGCGGCGCCGAGGGCCCTGGCCGTAGCCGGGCCGATGGCGACGACCTGCGCGGCCTGCAATGTTTCGGCGGACAATTGCGCAAGACCATGGACCACCGAGCGCGTGCTGGTGAAAACCAGCAGCGGCGAGGACACCGAATGTACTTCTTCCAGTGCTTCGGGCTGCTCTGTCGCAAGATCCACGCGAGCGAAGCGGAATGCCGGCTGCACGATGGCTTCAAGCCCCAGGGCTTCGACCTCCACGGCCAGCTCACCCGCCTGCGGCTGCGGCCGCGAGATGAACACCTCTGAAATGGCCCGACCCGGCTTATTTACCATGGCTCAGGCCAGCGATGATCCGCGCCGCGCCCTGCTGGCGCAGGTCGGCGGCCACCGCGGCGGCCAAACGGTCCACCTCGCCGGCCGGACCGCTTCGCTCGCTGCGCAGCACTTTACTGCCGTCGGGCCTGCCAACCATCGCGACAATGTCCAGCACGCCGTTCTCGCAGGCCGCGTAAACGGCCAGCGGCACCTGGCAGCTGCCCTCCAGGGCGGTGGCTATGGCGCGCTCGGCCCGCGTGTACAGCGTGGCGTCCGGGTCTTGCAGGGGTTCGATGAGGTCGATCACATGCTGGTCGGCCTCGCGGCACTGAACGCCAATCGTGCCCTGCGTCGCCGCGGGCAGCCAAGCTGGGGGGCGCAAGGTCTCGGTGACCAGGTGATCCAGCCCCAGCCGCTCCAGGCCGGCGCAGGCAAGCACGATGGCGTCATACTGCCCTTCCTGCAGCTTGCGGATGCGCGTGTTGACGTTGCCCCTGAGGTCCACCACCTCCAGGTCAGGGCGCAGAGCGCGCAGCTGGCACTGTCGGCGCAGGCTGCTGGTGCCGATCCGCGCCCCCGCGGGCAAGCGCGACAGCGCCAGCCCCTCGCGGCTGAGCAGCGCATCGAAGGGATTTGCGCGCTTCAGCATGACGTCTACCACGAGGCCGGGAACCAGATCCACGGGCACGTCCTTCATCGAGTGCACCGCGATGTCGGCCTCGCCGTTGAGCAGTGCGCGCTCCAGCTCTTTCAGGAACAGGCCTTTACCGCCAATTTGCGCCAGCGGCTGATCCAGGATGAGGTCGCCGCGGGTCACCATCGGCAGCAATTCCACTTCCAGCGACGCGTGACGGCTGCGCAGCAGGTCGGCCACGTGCCTGGCCTGCCAGAGGGCGAGTTCACTTTTTCGGGTAGCGATGATCAACTTGTTTTTCATGAGAGCTCAGCGATTAGTTTGCGCACGGCAGACACATTTCTGCGGCTGACCTCCGGGTTGCGATCGGTGCCCTTCAGGACAACCTGCGCAACACCTTCGGGGGTTCGCTTCAGCCCGCGGACGTGCTTGCGGGAAACCAGCGCATTGCGGTGAATACGGAAAAACTGCATTGGAAAACGCTGCTCGAGTTCGGTCAGCGAATCGTCGATCACAGTACTTCCCTGTTCGTGGATGACGGTTGTGTATTTGTCTTCGGACAACAGGCAAATCACGAGGTGCAATGGCGTCAGCACGACATTACCGCCGACCGTCGAACGCAGGAAAACCTCCTCCTGCCGATCGCCGCTTGCGCCGAGAAAACGGCGCGCTTTTTCCAGGGCTTGATGCAGCCGTTCCGGGCGTACCGGCTTGACCAGGTAATCAACCGCCTCGACGTCGAAAGCCTGCAGCGCCTGGTCCTGGTAAGCGGTACAGAAAATCACCGCCGGCGAAGCGCCGCCTTCCAGCAGCACACGCGCCAGCGACATCCCGCTCATGCCGGGCATGGAGATGTCCAGCAGCACCACATCCGGGCGCACCACGCCGATGCACTCCAGGGCCGCGGCTGCGCTGCCCGCCTCACCCGCGACGACACAGTCGCCGAGGTCCTCCAGCAAGCGCCGCATGCGGTCGCGCGCCGGGGTTTCGTCATCAACGATCAGTATGTTCATAGGCAATATGGGGGAAGCTCAGCACGGCGTAAAACTGCTCCCGATCCTGGTTGGTCCACAGGCTCGCGCGCGCACCGAAGGCCAGCGCCAGCCGCTCACGGATGTTGTCCACCGCCATGCCGTTCCCACCGGTAGCAACCCCCTCCGGCGCCAGGGGATTGGCGATGGTGATGACGACCTGGTCCCCCTCGGCGCGTCCATACACGACAATTTTGCCGCCTTCCGCACGGCACTGCACGCCATGAGCGAGCGCATTCTCCAGCAGCGGCTGAAGCATCAGCGGCAGCACCGACGCGTGTGGCGGCAATTCATCGACGCGCCAGTCGATCTCGAGGCGCTCTCCCAGCCGCCGTTTTTCCATTGCCAGGTACTGGCGCGCCAGCTGCAGTTCGTCAACCAATGGAATCTGCCGATCTGTCCGGCGCATGCTGCCGCGAAAAATATCCGCCAGATCCAATATCGCCGCCTCGGCATTTTTCGGATCATCCGGAATCAGGCTGGCGACGGTATTGAGGCTGTTGAACAGAAAGTGCGGCCGAATGCGGGCCTGCAGGGCCTGCACCCTCGCCTCGGCCTGGGCCATCAGTTCCGAACGCCAGCGGGCCCGGATCAGCAGGTAACGAAAAAACACGACTCCCACCAACGCCACTGCGAACACGCTACTGAAAACGAAGCCAAGTGCCCCCCCCTCGATGCGCCCGGGAAGCAGTTTCTGGCCGGCCGTCCACACCGCCAGGCTAAAAACCGTGGCCAGTACCAGGGAGAAGATCCAACTGCCGAACCACGCGCCGCGTGCCGACAGACGGCTTGTCCAACCGCTGCTCACACACAGGCCCGCCGCACAGAACAGGGCCATCCACTGCGCATACAGGGTGACGGTAGCCAGCCACTGCCAACCGGGAAAGCGGCCATGGCCGATGCCGACCAGCACCACGGATACCTCGGTGATTACCATCACGGCCAGCAACAGTCGCCAGTCGCAAAACGAAGGCGGGTAAATGCCGATGGCCCGCGCCTGCGTCTCTTTTCGCACCACGCCGGCCATGGCGTTCAGCCGAGCCTCGCGCGCAGCCACGCCTTGAGATCGGAAATCTCCTCGGGACATACGGCATGGGGCATTGCGTAGCTGTGCCACTCCACGGGGTACGACAGTTCACGCAACCGCGTGGCGGTCTCTTCTCCCAAGGCGATCGGTACCATCGGATCCTGACTGCCGTGGCCGACGAAAACCGGCAGGCCGCGGTTTGCCTCGTGCACCTCCGATTCGAGCCGCGCGCCGAGCAGCAGGTAGGTCGACAACGCGACCAGGCCGGCCAGCGGTTCGCGATAACGCAGGGCCGCCAGCAGGGCAATCGCGCCGCCTTGCGAGAAACCTGCCACGACGATGCGCTCCGAGGCGATCCCCCGCTCGCGCTGTGCCCGGATCAGTGACTCGGTCTGACGGACGCTGGTCATGATGCCCTGCTCGTCCTGGTTGCGATCCGAACTCAGGCTGATGATGTCGTACCAGGCGCGCATCGGCACGCCGCCGTTGAGGGTCACCGGCCTGACCGGCGCATGCGGAAACACGTAGCGGATGGCCGGCGCGCCCGGCCATTGCAGGTGGGGGACGATCGGTTCGAAATCGTGGCCGTCGGCACCCAGGCCATGCAGCCAGATGACCGCGGCGTCGGGATCCGGACCGCTCGGGATTTCCACGGTCTCCAGCGCTGCCGCTACGGCGGAGCTGGTGGCTGATTCTCGCGTACTCATGGCGTATAGTGTAGCAGCCCTGACTTGACCCGTAGCCCATGAAACGAATCGAAAAACGCGCGTCAGCGAGCTCATCGATGAGCCGCTTTTTGCCGCTGTTGCTGTGCGGCTCACTGGTGCTGGCCGCCTGCGGACAGCGCGGCCCGCTGTACCTGCCCGAAACACCTGACCGCGCGCCGCCACCCGCGCCCGCCGAAACGCAACCGGATGCCAGCGAGGACGACGATGCGCCGACGCCCCGAGCCTGAACTGATGGACAGCGAAGCGCAGACCCGCGCGTACGCGGAAGCCGATTTCGAGGCTGCCAACAACCTTTTCACGCAACGATTCCAACAGCATTTTCCCGACCTTCCACCCGCAGGTGAGATGGCGGACCTGGGCTGTGGGCCGGGCGACATCACCTTGCGCATGGCCGCCCTGTACCCGGGCTGGCGCATTACCGGCCTGGATGCCGGCCCCAATATGCTGAATCTGGCGCAGTCGCGACTGGAAAACAGCGAAGCGGCTTCGCGCGTGACCTTCCGTCTCGCTTACCTGCCCGATCCCGGGCTGCCCGCTCGCTCGTGGCAGGCACTGATCAGCAACAGCCTGCTGCACCATCTACCGAACCCGCGTATTCTATGGGACAGCGTGCTCCAGCTTGGCGCACCTGGCGCCGCCGTGCAGGTCATGGATCTGATGCGGCCCGAAAGCGAGACCGCAGCGCAGCGGTTGGTGGATGAATACGCCGCCGGCGCCCCCGACATTCTGCGGGAGGATTTTTATAATTCCCTGCTGGCTGCCTACACACCGGTCGAAATCAGCGCACAACTGCTGAGTGCGGGTCTCGACCGCCTGAAAATCGAAACCCCCAGCGACCGGCACTTCACCGTCAGCGGCCGGCTGCAGGCCTGACGACCGGACAGCGAGCACGATGCCCCTGGAATTTCACAAGATGCACGGCGCCGGCAACGACTTCGTGCTGATCGACGCACGCGAACAGGACTTCACGGCAAGCCGTGAAACCGCGCGGCAAATTGCCGACCGGCGGCTGGGCGTCGGCTGTGATCAGCTGCTCGTGCTGCGCCCTGCAGAGGACCCGGCACAGCGCGTGCGCTACGACATCTGGAACGCGGACGGCAGCACTGCGGGCCAGTGCGGCAACGGCGCTCGCTGCGTAGGCCTGTACCTGGAGTTGAACGGCGAGGCCGCCGACCACCCGTTTTCGGTTCAAAGCCCGGCCGGTCCGGTATCCCTGCGTCGCTGCACGGACGGCGAATTCGAAGTCGACATGGGCCACCCCCGTTTCGCCCCAAACGACATCCCCATCGCCCTGGACCCCGACGGGCACCGCTACCACCTCGATTCGCCCTGGGGCCGACTCGAATTCGGCACCGCATCGTTGGGGAATCCACACGCGCTGATACAGACGGATAACATCGAAGACGCCCAAATTCCAGATATCGGGGCGTACCTGAGCACACAGCCTGTTTTTCCGGAGGGCTGCAACATCGGATTCGCACAGGTCGAAGCAGAAGACCGGATCCGTTTGCGCGTGGTCGAACGCGGTGCCGGGGAAACCCCGGCCTGCGGGTCAGGCGCCTGCGCGGCGGTCGCGATCCTCCACCGCGCCGGACGCGTCGGCGATGCGGTGGAGGTCCTGCTTCCTGGTGGTCGTCTTATGATAAAGTGGCGCGGAAACGGCGGACCGCTGACGATGAAAGGCCCGGCGGTGCACGTTTTCAGAGGAGCCATCGATGACTGACGCCAGGACATCAACGGACGAAGTAATCGCGCAGCATCTGCGCGAAAACCCGGACTTCTTCGACCGCCACCCCGAGATTCTGGAACGGCTTGAACTGGGACACGAAAGCGGCGTGGCCACGTCGCTGATCGAGCGGCAGGTTGAGCGCTTGCGTCAACACAACAATGAACTCGATCGTCAACTCAAGCGCCTGATGCAGATCGCATCGGAAAACGAGCGCCTGATGTCCCGCCTCCACCAGTTGACGCTGAAGCTGCT
>JAVVFH010000207.1:0-6316 GCA_032250585.1 Lysobacterales bacterium | reverse complement strand
CTGGCCATCGTCTGCCCGGACACCAGCCCGCGCGGCACGGACCTGCCCGGAGAACACGAGACTTACGATTTCGGCTCCGGAGCCGGTTTTTATGTCAACGCGACCCGGCAACCGTGGTCACGGCATTATCGAATGTACGACTACGTGACCGAGGAACTGCCCGCGCTGGTCAATGCCCAATTGCCGGTCAACGGCAATTGCGGCATCAGCGGCCATTCAATGGGCGGTCACGGTGCGCTGGTCTGTTATCTGCGCAACCCCGGCCGCTACCGGTCGGTCTCGGCGTTCGCGCCGATCTGCGAGCCATCGAATAGCCCCTGGGGGCAGAAAGCGCTGGGGGGCTACCTCGGTGAAGAGCGCGAAGAATGGCGGGCCTGGGACACCTCGGCACTGATCAACAGCGCCCGCGAAAAGCTGCCGCTGCTGATCGACCAGGGAACGGAAGACGAATTCCTGACCGAACAACTCCAGCCCGGCGCCCTGGAACAGGCCTGCACCGCCAATCATTACCCGCTGCAATTGCGCCTGCAGGAAGGCTACGATCACAGTTACTACTTCATTGCCACCTTTATTGAAGACCACCTGCGCCACCACGCAAAAGCCTTGCAGCGAAAAACCTGAGGGGAGAACCCGTGTGGGAGCGGCTTCAGCCGCGATTTTTCCGGCCTCGAAGCCAATTTCTTTCGCGGCTGAAGCCGCTCCCACCAGGAACCTTCCAAACGCGGATTTATTTCGCCAGCCAGTTGCGGATCAGCATGCCGATGGTGGTCGAATACCCGACCGAGCGGCTGCGGATTTGGCCCTCTGCGTCGATCACGTAATAGGTCGGAAAAGCGCCGATGGACCAGTCGCCGGCGGTTCGTGACGTACCCATCAGCACCGGCAGCGCGACGCCGGTTTTCGCAATGAAATCGCGCACCTCCGCGGGGTCTTCGTAATCCAGCGCGATCACGGTGGCCCAGGCCACCCGTCCGTCCGCCACCAGTTTGTCGAGGTTGGAGATGCTGACACGACATATCCCACACCACGGAGCGAAAAAATAGACGATGCCGCCCTCGCCCGCCCGGATCGCAGAACGGAACGCCGCATCGTCGAGCAGGGGCAGTACCGTTTCCGGTGCGGCTTCGTCGAGCGGCAGTTCCCGCGTCTGCCAGGCGTGGACGGCGGCGAACACGGTAAGGATCAGGGCCGCGTCGATCAGCAGCGCGCGCCAGTAATTTGAGCGCAGACGCCGCCAGGCGCTACGAATGCGGCCACGGCGGGGCTCCGCTACGGGCTGTTTTTCGTTCACAGCGGATTGCCCCATATCAGTTGATCCAGCGCGCCCCGGTAGCCGAAGCGAGCCAGGTCGATTTGGCCGTTTTCGAAAACTACGCCTTCTTCCTGCAGCAGCGCCCGCTGGCGTGCGTAATTGACGCTGTCGGCCGGAAAAGAGATTTTTCCCTGCGCATTCACCACCCGGTGCCAGGGCAGTTTCAGGCCGCGGGGCGCGCGTCGCAAGGCCTGACCGACACGGCGCGCGGCACCTCTGCGCCCGGCCAGTCGCGCGACATCACCGTAGGTCAGGACGTGGCCGCGCGGGATGCCCTGCACCACTTCCCACACCGCTTTGACCCACCGATCGTGATCGGAGTCCGTCTGGATAGAATTGTTCGATTCGCTGTTCACAGGTTCTTTTGATCGGAGATTTTCGGCCTGGCCGGGTATCTTACGTGAGATCGCGGACAATAGGCCCCCACCAAAGATCGGAGAAATCTGTGGGAGCGGCTTCAGCCGCGATAATAAGCCAGAAGCCTGTAAAAACCATCGCGGCTGAAGCCGCCACAAAGACCCTCCTACAAAGGTCCTCCCATAAGCGGACCGCTGCGGCGGGCAAGTTCATTGTTTTTCGTTGCGGACTTGGGCGGCATCCTGTGACGCGGTAAGAATACCGCGCAGGATATTGATTTCATTCTGATCAGGGCGCGCACGGTTGAACAGGCGCCGCAACCGCATCATCAAGCGCTTCGGTTGATTGGGGTTCAAAAAGCGGATGTCCAGCAAAGCCTGCTCCAGATGCTGGTAGAAGCCTTCCATCTGCGCGTCGTCCACCGGCTCCCAACCCAGGAGCGAGCTTGATATATCAGATGAACCCAAGGCCGCGACCCGCAATTCGTAGGCCATGATCTGCACTGCCTGCGCCAGGTTCAGCGAGGAGTACGCCGGATTGGAAGGAATGTTGACCAGGTACTGGCAGCGCTGCATCTCTTCGTTGGTCAGGCCGTAACGCTCCCGGCCGAACAGGATGGCAACTTCCCGCGCACTGGACTCCTGCAGCGCCCGAACCGCGGCGCGGCGGGCATCCAGCATCGGCATCGGCAGGCTGCGCAGCCGCGCACTGGTGCCGAGTACCAGTGCGCAACCGGCCAATGCGCTGTCCAGCGTCTCGTGCACGACCGCGTGTTGCAGCAGGTCGTCCGCGCCCGAAGCGCGCGCCGTGGCGTCGGCGTGGGGATAGGTTTTGGGCGTCACCAGGTGCAACGAGCCCAGACCCATCACCTTCATCGCGCGCGCCGTGGCGCCGATGTTGCCGGGGTGCGTGGTGTTGATCAACACCATGCGCACTGCGCCAAGACGCTGCTCCACAGCGGTGTTCCCGGTCCCTGCACTTGCCGGCCCGCTTCTGGTATTCTGAGCGACCTTTTCAAGACTTCCCACGATGACTCATCCTGTCCTCAATGTTGCGATCGAAGCCGCGCACGCGGCCGGTGAAATCATGCGCCGGCACTTGCATCGCGTCGGTTCCATACCGGTCGAACGCAAAGCGCGGCATGATTACGTCAGCGAAATCGACCATGCCTGCGAAGTCGAAATTGTACGGCAAATCAAACGCTACTACCCGGACCACGCCTTCCTCTGCGAGGAAAGCGGCCAGCAGGGCGACAGCGAGGACCTGTGGATCATCGACCCGCTGGACGGCACCAGCAACTACCTGCATGGCCTGCCCCACTTCGCGGTATCGATCGCGCACCAATACCGCGGCCTCACCAAACAAGCCGTCGTTTTCGATCCGATGCGCGATGAACTGTTCACCGCCAATCGTGGGTCGGGCGCTTTTCTTAACCAGAAACGGATCCGGGTTTCCACCCGCACCGAGCTCGAAGGCGCGATCCTGGCCACCGCCTTTCCGTTCCGCGACCGCCGAAAGATGCCCGCCTTCGGCCGATTGTTCCAGGCCGTGCTGTCGCAGGTCGAGGATTTTCGCCGCGCCGGCACCGCGAGCCTCGACCTGGCCTGGGTCGCGAACGGGCGACTGGATGGCTATTTCGAAGTCGGCCTGAAACCCTGGGACGTCGCTGCCGGGGCCTTGCTGGTCCGCGAGGCCGGGGGCGTGGTAATGGATTTCAGCGGCAGTGACGCCGTCGAGGAGTCCGGCTCGATCATCGCAGCGCCCTACAAAGTGATGACGCCGCTGCGCCAGGTGATTGCCTCAAAATGGGACGAAAAGAAAAAGCCCGCCGGCTGAAAACCACAAACGGCCCGCGACGAAGTTCAAGCGCCGCGCCGATTCAGTGAATCCCTGCATCGCGCCCAGATGTCTTCCAACGCCCCCAGCAAGGGTAGAATGACGGTTTCGTTTTGACGCCACTTTTCCGGGTCCGGCGCCGTTTGCGTGAAGCGCGACAACGGCAACGGCCTGGCAAGGTAGCTTTCCAGCCGCTCGTCCCGGTGCATATCCGCGAAGGCGCAGATGCGTTCCACCAGTTCGCGCGGTCTTGCAGTAAGTTCGGCGTAATCGCAGGCCAGCCAGCGATCTGCCGGCAGGGTCGCCAGGTCGTCCAGTATGATGCGGTTGGCTGCCGCCCATTGGAAGGCGCAGATTTCCGCCAAGGGCCGTCCGTTCAGAGACTGCCAATCCGGCGGCAGCAGCAAAGACCAGGGCGGTCCACGCCAGCCTGGCAACCGTGGATAGGTCACCCAGCGGCCGCTCTTCCACGCCTCCAGCATGCTGCTGATGTTGGCTCGTGGGTCGCGGAACAGGTACAGGTACAGCGCACCGGGGAACAATTTTTCGAGAAAGGGTTGGCGCAACGCGTTTTTGGGTGTCTTTTCGAGAAAACGCAGGCGTGAAGGCCGCGGGTTTCGAAGGAAGGCGCGCCCTTCCCGGTCGCGCAGCTGACGCGCGAAACGGCGCCGCAGAAGCCGTGTGATTTGCGGCGTGGCGTGGCGGGCGGTCAGGCGGTTGGAATCCACGATGCCAAACATCGGGTTAAGGGGCTTGAGCCCTTCGATGAGGCGGTGGCTCTCGCCGCCGACGGTCCAGAGTTCCGGCGCCTGCGCCAGTGTTTCGAACAACAGCGTGCTGCCCGAACGCGGCGCCGCCAGGACGATCAGCGGGCGATCGAACAGACCGTCGAAATCAGGCGGCATCGCGCGGCCTCAAAAGCTGATTCACGCGCCGCTTCGGCGAACGCGAAATCAGGGGCTCTGATCGAGGGCCGCGCCTTCTTTTTCCACCTCGAGCAGGTCGTACTTGCTCACGCCTATCTGCAGCAGCGTAGCGCTCGCCACATAAATGGACGAATAGGTTCCGACCACGACACCGACGATCAGCGTGAAGGCGAAGCCGTGGATGATCTCACCGCCAAAAATGAACAGCGCGATCAACACCAGCAGGGTGGTCGCCGAGGTCATCAAGGTGCGCGCCAGCGTGTTGTTGACGGAGGTGTTGACGACCTCGAGCGGCGTGGACTTGCGCATGCGCGGGAAATTCTCGCGAATCCGGTCGAAAAGCACGATGGTGTCGTTCAGCGAATAACCGATCACCGCCAGCAGCGCCGCCACGACGGTCAGGTCGAATTCCATCCCCACCAGCGACAGCAAGCCCATGGTAACGATAATGTCGTGGATGACCGCCACTACGGCGCCGACGGAAAATCGCCACTGGAAGCGCACCATCACGTACAGGAAAATACCGATCAGGGCATAAACGACGGCCAGGATGCCTTGCTCTGTGAGTTCCTCGCCGACCTGCGGGCCGACAAACTCGACCCGGCGCATGACGACCTCGCCTTCGACGCCTTCCTGCAGCGCGCCGAGTACGATGGTCGACAGTTCCGCGTCGCTTTCCTGCGCCCCGCGCGGCGGCACCCGCACGACAATGTCGGTGGCCGCGCCAAAGGTCTGCACGACGGCATCGTTCAGGCCGGCGTCCGCGAGTTTCGAGCGCACCTGCGAGATCTCCGGCGCCGCCGGGTAGCTGACTTCGATCAGCATGCCGCCGGTGAAATCCAGGCCAAAGTTGAGGCCGCGCGTCGCCAGTGAGCCGATGCTGACGATGATCAGAATGGCCGAGAAAACAAACGTCATTTTGCGTTTGCTCATGAAATCGATTTGGGTCTTCCGGTTCAGAAATCTCATGACAGCACCTCAGATCGCCAGTTTGCCGACGCGTTTTCGCCCGCCGTAAATCAGATTGACCACCGCCCGCGTACCCATGATCGCCGTGAACATCGACGTCACGATACCCAGCGACAGCGTAATGGCGAAACCCTTGATGGGGCCGGTACCGAACAGGAACAACACGAACGCGGCGATCAGCGTCGTGATGTTGGCATCCGCGATGGTCGAAAAGGCCTTCCCGTAGCCGGCGCGGATACTCGCTTGCGGCGTGTTGCCGCTGCGCAGTTCTTCACGGATGCGCTCGAAGATCAGCACGTTGGCATCGACGGCCATGCCCACGGTCAGCACGATGCCGGCAATGCCGGGCATGGTCAGCGTGGCGCCGAGCATCGACAGCAGGGCGATCAGCAACACCAGGTTCGCAAACAACGCAAGGTCGGCCACCAGGCCGAAGACGCGGTAATAGGCGGCCATGAACACGAGCACCAGGATGAAACCGATCAGGACCGAACGGAAGCCCTGCTCCACGTTATCGGCGCCGAGGCTGGGGCCCACCGTGCGCTCCTCGACGATCTCCATCGGCGCCGCCAGGGCCCCGGCCCGCAGCAGCAACGCCAGCTGACTGGCCTCGTTCATGGAATCCAGCCCGGTGGTCTGGAAGCGTTTGCCGAAGGGTTCGCGGACCACGGCCACGCTGATGACTTCCTCGACCTTGAGTCCGCCGGGTTTCTGTTCGATGTAGACAACGGCCATCCGGTTGCCGACGTTGTCGCGCGTGAAGTCCAGCATGCGCTTGGCGCCGACGCCGTCCAGCGTGACGCTGACCTGTGGCTGGCCGGTCTGCTGATCGAATCCGCTGGAGGCGCCGATCAACTGGTCACCGGAAACGATCAGGCGTTTTTTGAGCAGGATCGGTTGGCCCGTCGTATCGGTG
>JAVVFH010000206.1:0-6320 GCA_032250585.1 Lysobacterales bacterium | reverse complement strand
AGGAACCCCAATATTACGAGTTTGTTTCTATCTATTATATACTTACCTTGAAACGTCAACAGACCCTAGCGTTAATCCACTTTCCTTAAAAAACTTGACCGATTGCTCACGAAATTCCTGGCCATATTGAGTTCGCAGTAATTGCTTCATCTTTGTCCTCCATTCCATAGCTATATTCTACGAAACTTTAGACTCCATAAACTCAGCATACCTCAAGGTTTGCAGGGTTTGCGGTTTGCGCCTGAAGACCGCGATCTGCCCCGGAGGCGAACAGGGTAAGCCGCGCTCCTTATGGGGCAAAGATCACCTTACTTACCCGTCGCTGCCAACCCGACCCAGACAGCACACCAGTAGAATTTGTAGAAACGCCGTTACTTTTAATTGACAGACGCAATCTGGGCACCTAAGATGGTGTCCATGGCGATTGTCGTAACGGCGTTTTTGCAAACATGAACCTTGGCGAGCTGGCTGAAGTACAGATGGGCTACCCCTTCCGGTCTCGCCTCGAGCACGATCCGCAGGGCGATGTCGCCGTGATCCAGATGAAGGACATCGACGACGCCAATCTGCTGCACGCCGAGGAAGCGATCCGGGTAACACTACCCAAGGGCAAGGCTCACCACCTGCTCCGCGCGGGCGATCTGCTGTTCCGTTCGCGCGGCCGCAGCAATGGCGCGGCTCAGGTGCTGGAAGGCATCGGCCCGGCCGTGCTCTCGGCGCCGATGCTGCTGATCCGACCCCACAAGGTGCTGCCAGCCTATCTGTGCTGGTACATCAACGCGCCGGCCACCCAGGCCCAGCTGGCAGCGCTGGCCGAGGGCACCTCGGTACGAATGATCAGCGCCGAAGCGCTGAAGGCGCTGGAAGTGCCTCTGCCTTCGCAGGCCACGCAGCAACGCATCGTGCAGGCCGCCGCCCTGGCCGAACAAGAACAAACACTGCTAGCCCGCATCGCCAGCCTACGCCAGCGCCTGACCACACACATGCTGATGAAGCTTGCCCACCCATCCCCAGAAAAGGCCACCCCATGACCGACCAGCTCACCCAACAAGACGTCAACAACACCGCCTGGGCCGCCTGCGACACCTTTCGCGGCGTCATCGACCCGGCGCAGTACAAGGACTACATCCTGGTGATGCTGTTCCTCAAGTACATCAGCGACCAGTGGGCCGACCACTACGCCGAGTACCAGAAGGAGTACGGTGACGACGAGGAACGCATCCGCCGCAAGCTGGAGCGTGAGCGCTTCATCCTGCCCTACGTCGAGTTCAAGGACGAAAAGACTGGCGAGGTCACCGACCGTTTCCTGGCCGACTTCCACGCCCTGTACGAGCGGCGCAAGGCGGCCAACCTCGGCGAGCTGATCAACATCGTGCTCGACCACATCGAGGAGGCCAACAAGGCCAAGCTCGAAGGCGTGTTCCGCAACATCGATTTCAACAGCGAGGCCAACCTCGGCAAGACCAAGGACCGTAACCGCCGCCTGGAGAACCTGTTGGGTGACTTCGCCAAGCTCGACCTGCGCCCCTCGCGCGTCTCCGAGGACGTGATCGGCGACACCTACATTTACCTGATCGAGCGCTTCGCCTCGGATGCCGGCAAGAAGGCCGGCGAGTTCTACACGCCAAAGCAGGTATCGAAGCTGCTTGCGCAACTGGCTGCCCCCAAGCCCGGCGACCGCATCTGTGACCCCACTTGCGGCGCCGGCGGCTTGCTGATCGAAGCCGCCGCGCTGGTCGAGCAGCGGGGCAGCCGCGACTTCGCCCTGTTTGGCCAGGAGGTCAACGGCAGCACTTGGGCGCTGGCCCGAATGAACATGTTTCTGCACGGCAAGGACGCCGCCCGTATCGAATGGGGCGACACCCTCAACAGTCCGGCGCTGGTGGAGGCCGACCGCCTGATGCGCTTCAACGTGGTGGTGGCCAACCCGCCGTTCAGCCTCGACAAGTGGGGCGCCAGCGAAGCCCAGGCCGATCGCTACAACCGCTTCTGGCGCGGCGTACCCCCGAAATCCAAGGGTGACTACGCCTTCGTCACCCACATGATCGAAACCGCGCTGCCGCAGGAAGGTCGCGTGGCCGTGGTGGTGCCGCACGGCGTGCTGTTCCGGGGTGGCGCCGAAGGCCGCATCCGCCGCGCCCTGATCGAGGAGAACCTGCTCGACGCCGTCATCGGCCTGCCGGGCAACCTGTTCCCTACGACCTCCATTCCGGTCGCCATCCTGGTATTCGACCGCGCCCGCGAAAAGGGCGGCGCCCGCGAAGACTGTCAGGACGTGCTGTTCATCGACGCCAGCCGCGACTACCAGAGCGGCAAGAACCAGAACACCCTGCTCGACGCGCACATGGCCAAGGTGCTCGCCACCTTCCGTGCCCGCCAGCCGGCGGACAAGTACGCCCATGTCGCCAGCCTTAAGGAGATCGCCGACAACGACTTCAATCTCAACATCCCGCGTTATGTCGATACCTTCGAGGAAGAGGAAGAGATCGACGTCGCCGCCGTCGAACAGGAGATCGAGCGCCTGGAAGGTGAACTGACCGAGGTGCGCCTGCGCATGAAGCAGTACCTCAAGGAGCTGGGGGTATGAAGAAGAAGCAGGAAGCCTCGCTTGTTCGTTCATCGGCGGCGGAGTACCTGATTTTTGTCGCTGCCAGCGGCCAGGGGGGTGTTGAGGCTATTTATGCGGACGAAAGCATCTGGCTGACTCAGAAGATGCTGGCTCAGTTGTACGATGTGAACGTGCGCACGGTGAATGAGCATCTAAAAAAAATCTTTGCCGACAGCGAGCTGCAGGAAGATTCAGTTATCCGGAAATTCCGGATAACTGCCTCCGACGGCAAGAACTACAACACCCAGCATTACAAGCTGCCCGCCATCATTGCCGTGGGCTACAAGGTCAACTCCGAGCGTGCGGTGCAGTTCCGCAAGTGGGCCACCGGCATCATAGAGCAGTTCACCATCAAGGCCTACGTGATGGATGACGAGCGCATCAAAAGCGGCGGCTCCGTCCTGAGCGACAAGTACTTCGAAGAGCAGCTCCAGCGTATCCGCGAGATCCGCCTCTCGGAGCGCAAGTTCTACCAGAAGATCACCGACATCTACGCCACGGCGATCGACTACGACGTGACGGCGCAGGCCACCAAGCGCTTTTTCGCCACCGTACAAAACAAGCTGCACTGGGCCATCCACGGGCAGACGGCGGCCGAGGTCATCCACCAACGCGCCGATGCCGGCAAAGACAACATGGGGCTGACCACCTGGAAGGATGCGCCCAGCGGCAAGATCCAGAAATTCGATGTGGTCATCGCCAAGAATTACCTGACCGAGCACGAAATGGCGCAACTCTCCCGCCTGGTCAACGCCTATCTGGACGTGGCCGAGGACATGGCCCAGCGCAAGATCCCCATGACCATGCAGGATTGGGAAACCCGCTTGAACCGCTTCATAGAGGCCACCGACCGCAGTGTGTTGCAGGATGCCGGCAAGGTGACGGCGGAAATCGCCAAGGCACACGCTGAGAGCGAATTCGAAAAATACCGCATCGTGCAGGACCGGATGTTCGAGTCGGACTTTGATCGGATGGTGAAGGTGGCCGAGCAGCTGGAGCAGGCTGGGCGGGAGTTGAAAGACAAAGGGCGGGGGAAGAAGAAATGACCAGACAATCACCTCCCGGCTGGACCACTACAACCGTTGGTGAAGCCTGCAGTATCCGTAACGATCTTCGTCTTCCGATCTCACGTGAAGAACGCGCGACTATGGAAGGCCCATACCCCTACTACGGCCCCACTGGACAGCTCGATTCGATTGCAGACTTTCGACTCGACGGCACCTTCGCGCTAATCGGGGAAGACGGAGACCACTTCCTGGATGTGGAGAAGAAGCCACAGACGATCCTCGTTTCCGGGAAGTTCAACGTCAACAATCACGCGCATGTGATCGAATCAACCGAGCTTTGTTCTGCAGAGTGGTTCTACAACTACTTCCGTCACAGAAGCCTTAAGCCTTTCCTGACTCGCCAGGGCGCTGGGCGATACAAGCTCAATAAAGCCGCGCTCCAAGACATCCAAATCGTCCTGCCGCCGCCAGAGGAGCAAGGAGCGATCAACGATCTCTTCCGCGCGTGGAACACTGCCATTCAAAGGACCGAGCAACTGATCGCGGCCAAGGGGCGGCACTACAGCCACGAACTGTCGCGCCTGATCAGCCGGGGCCACCACCCGCACGCCCATGTCGACACTTTCGCCGAGGAAGTCTCCGCCCGCAATCGCGGTGGCAAATGGCGAACCGTGGCGCTATCCGACATCGCCACGGTGTGGAAAGGTCAGCAACTCAACAAGGATGCGATGGTCGAGGACGGTGCTTATTACGCACTAAATGGCGGTATCAAGCCATCCGGCCGCACCACCGAATGGAACTGCGAGGCCGACACGATCACGGTCAGCGAGGGCGGAAACTCGTGCGGCTTCGTGTCCTATAACCGCGAGCGATTCTGGTGCGGCGGACACTGCTACGCCGTTACGAAACTGGCGAAAGACGTTGATGCGCACTACCTATTTCACTACTTGAAGGGCAAACAATCTCGGGTTATGGCGCTGCGCGTTGGGTCTGGACTACCGAACATCCAGAAGTCTGACATCGAAGCTTTCCCGGTCGTACTACCCGACCTCGCCACCCAAACCGCCATCGCCCGCAGGGCAATCGGGCTTAAATTTATTATTCATTAAAACAGTATGTTATGAACCATAAAATTGGCCAAATTGCTTGTTTTTTGATTAACTTAAATTCTCACACCTTTAACCTTATGATTAACAATCAAACTTAAAAGTCAAGATAATTTAAGCCCGATTGCCCTGCCATCGCCCGCTACCTCAACGCGCTGCGCGAGGAGATCGACCTGCTCGGCCAGTCCGTCACGGCGCTGCAGACCCAGAAACGCGGCCTGATGCAGAAGCTGCTGACCGGCCAGTGGCGTTTGAAGCCGGAGGATTCCGACCCAACAACCCAAACAAAGGAGATCGCCAATGGCTGACACGAAAAACTTCTGGACCCAGCAGCGCCCCGATGGGAAATGGGAGAGCAAACGCGAAGGCGGTGAGCGTGCCTCCAGAGTCACGGAAACCCAGGCGGAAGCCTGGGCTCACTCTAAAGCCAAGGCAAAGGAATCGGGCGGCGAAGCCTTTCTCAAAGGGCGCGACGACAGAATCCGTGAACGCAATACATACGGCAAAGATCCGTACCCTCCGAAGGGCTAGCGCATGGCCACGATCCTCACATTTGATGATGCGATCAAACACTCTGCGCGTTTCAAAAAGCGCCATCTTCTGCTTGGTAACGGGTTTAGCATCGCCTGCCGCCCGGAGATCTTCACTTACGGCTCACTCTTTGAGCAGGCCGACTTCTCATCGGCACCGAGGCTTCCAGCCGTATTCAAAGCGGTTGGCGTGACCGACTTCGAGCACGTCATCAAGATGCTTGAGGATGCATCGCGCGTCATCCCTGTCTATTCGCGAGAGGCGGTCGAAGTTGCGAAGCAGATGGCAGCCGATGCGGAAACGTTAAAAGATATTTTAATTCAGACGGTCGCGAGCAACCACCCGAATATCCCCAACGAGATCGCTGATGAAAAGTTTTTGGCATGTCGAAAGTTCTTGTCACATTTCCTTGGTGAAGCGAACAAGGACGGTAAGGTCTATACCCTGAACTACGATCTACTGCTCTATTGGACACTTATGCATGAAGACATGGGACTCAGTGATCCCGTAGAGCTTGCATTCAACGACGGGTTTGGGCGCGACGAGGATACGGAACCTGAGTATGTGAATTGGATGGGCGAGAGCGGCGCGCATGCGCAACGCGTGCACTATCTGCACGGCGCGCTCCACCTGTTCGATGCGGGCGCAGATCTGCAGAAATACACGTGGGTGAATACGGGAAAACCGCTGCTGGAACAGGCGCGGGAGGCAATGAATGCCAACAAGTTCCCGCTGTTTGTGGCAGAGGGAATGAGCAATCAAAAGGCTATGTCACAATTAATTGTTGAAATTGCCTTGTTTTCCCAAGAGCTGATAAAAAACAGAAAGTTGGTGTGATATTTCGACCGAGACGATCAATCATTCGATGCCATCCCAGATAACTTCCGAGATAGCGTGTCGCCACACCGTGAAACTTCGCCATCCATTGTTTGAGTCGACTATCATAGGCATTGACGTTCTGAATATGATAAATATTGTTTATAACTCGCTGACCTGCGGCAATATTAACCGGGCGATGAACGATTTTTGCATGCCTGGCAACCTGTTTGTAGGCAGGCATGCCATCAG
>JAVVFH010000205.1:0-6339 GCA_032250585.1 Lysobacterales bacterium | reverse complement strand
GCGGCATAGACGCCCGGCTTCTTGAACAGGGACATCATCGTCATCAGCCCGCCATAGCTAGACCCCCAAATACCCACGCGCTCCGGATCGACGTAGCCTTTCTCGACGAGATACTTGACCCCGCTGTGCAAATCTTCGATATCGATCACGCCGTAACCGTGGCGCAGCCCCTGGTTGTGTTCGCGGCCCTGGCCCCAGCTGCCGCGGACATTGACGTTCAGAATGATATAGCCCTGGGCGACAAGGTATTGATCGAGCCCCCAGGTAGGGTGAGACGTCCTGCCACCATACTGGTTGCGCACACTGTCCGAATAGACCGACCCCACGATCAATGGATAACGCCGTGACGAATCGTAATCATGTGGCAGGCTCAGGCGGCCGATAAGCGGCACGCCGTCCACGTGGCTGTTGAATTCCACATAGCCGATATTCGCCCAGGTTTGCTGATAGAATTCCGGGCGCGGCGACTGCGTAACGCGCGTCGTCGCCTTCCGCTCCAGGTCGATGACATACAGATCCATGGGGCTGTCGTCGCTGGAGAATAAGGTCGCCGCGTAACCCATACCGGGTGAAAACGCCGGTTGATGGGTGCCCGGCTGCGGCGCACTGACCCGTTCGATTTCGCCGCCGCCCGCAGGCACACGATACAGCTGCCGTTCAGCCGGGTGCGATTCGTTGGCCAGGAAGTAAATATGTCCCTTTGCATCGCCGACGTACAAATCCGCGATTTCCCACGACCCACGGGTCAGTGCCTGCAAGTCGCCCCCGGGTTTCTTTTGCTGATAAAGATGCAGGTAGCCGTCCCGATCGGTCAGGATGATAAGGCCCTCGTCATTCGGCGCCCAGGCGACCTTCCAGTCAGGCCGCAAATGCTTGGGGTCGTATTCACGATAATGGGTTTCACGTGCACCGCTCGCGACATCGTACAGGTACACAGTGTGTTCTTTGACCAGCATGTCGGAACTGTTGACAAAGAGCTGCCTGCCATCGCCTGAAAGGCCATAGCTCCAGATAGGGTGCTTGTCATCCGGCCGCTCAAACAGGCCTTTTTTTCCGGTTTCACGGTTCACGACACCCACCGTGTAGCGGGACGTTTCTTCCCCTGGAAATGCGCGTGAAACGCGGTGCTTCTGCAAGCCCCCATCGGCGTAATAATAAATGTCCCGTTCCGGCATCATGCTGTTGTCAATCAACTGAAAGACCAGCAGACTACTGTCCGCCGACCATTCGTAATTTGCGATTTCGGCTTTCGGATTGCCGCGGTCAACCAGTTTACTCGCCGACGCGCTCGCGTTCGGATCACTGGGGCGAACCCAAAGGGAGCCATCGGAGACAAACGCCAGATCAGCTCCGTCGGGCGAGACGGCAAGGCGCTTTATGGCTTCTTTATCCGTTTCGAGCTGCTGCGGTTCGCCCGTGCCGTCCTGCACGTAGAGTCGGCCATCCAGAACATAGGCCAGCCGGTCCGCGCTTCCCGCCAGCCAGACGACCTCGCTGATGCCCGGATGCGGGCGATCGGAGGCGGTACCGGGATTGTGGTGCGTCACGCGTTTCTTTTCGGCAGTTTCCGTCGAATATACCCAGACATCCCGAAACGCATGGCCTTCATCGTTCCATAAAAAGGCGAGCTGTTGACCATCTCTGGACCAGACGACGGCCCGTGGCGTCGTTCCGATGATGCTCGGGGTCGAATAGAGCATATCCAGCTCGAACGCCGGAACGCCGTCACTTGCCTGCGCCATATCCGCAGCGGCCGTCGACGCAACTGCCAGCAAAATGGTCAGAAAATATGGTTGCAATTTGTTTGTATTCACGTTGATGTTTTACCCGCCATGCTGCCCGGAAAGTGAAAAAGCGATGGCCCGTTCAGGGCCACCGCAGGGATAAATCGGGATAAAGCCGCTCGTTCAGAAAACGGATATCCCCGCGTATCTGGACCACGCCCGGAGACGGGGCGCTGTCCACAACGCTCGATCAATTAAAAACGACCTTGGCTCCCAGGTAAAACTCGGGCCCGAGAACGTCGTACACACTCGGAAAGGTGTTCGCTTGCGACGCGCTTCCACCGGTAACCGGAGGATCGTTATCCAGCAGATTATTGACACCACCGTAGAATTCCAGTGTTTCTGTCAGTCCGTAAATAAAAGACAGATCAAGATAGTGCTGGTCGCCAAACCGCGGGTTGTTGATGTCTTCAGGCGACGGTCCCGGAATACCAAGCCGCTGGGGGATGACGACCTTGTCGTCCCTGACCGAACCCAGGTAACGGTGGCGCAGACTCAGCGACAGGGGTCCCGTAACCCAGGTGACGCGGCTGACCGCTTTCCATTCCGGCTTCGGCGAGCCGCAGTTGTTTCCGAACGCACCCGCACAGCGATTGACCTGCTCCGGAAGATCCTGAACCGGCGTCACATCGAATGTATCGAGCCACGTGCCGTTCACGGAGATGTCGAAGTTGCTGATCTCGCTGAAGAGGCCAAAACCCGCCTCAAAACTATAGCTGGCGCCAAGATCAATACCCGTGGTTTGAATTTTACCGATATTGGTATTGAACAGCAGCATGTTGAACGGAGTTGTAATCTCGCCATTTGCGGGATTCCGAACGACAGACTGGCAGGCCGCGCTGTTAATGTCCTGAATGGTGTTAAAGCACAGGTTCAGGGCGTTACTGGCCCCACCTGCGAGGATGTCGATAGCATCTTCCAGCTTGATATCGAAATAGTCCACCGTGATGATCAGGCCCGAAATGGCTTGCGGGGTGATGATCGCACCAAAAGTGATGGTATCGGATTCTTCGGCATCCAGATTGGGGTTACCACCGACCAGGGCGGTGACCTGCGTATTGGGCTGGATGCCCGGATCACCGACCAGTGACACCGGCACACCCGTTTGAACGCACAGTTCCCTGACCACTGGATCCGACGCGGCTGACGGCAGTGAACAGGGGTCAGTGGCATTGAAGGCCGTTTCCGTCTGGTCATCGAAGAGTTCACCCACACTCGGAGCGCGGATTGCGCGCTGGAACTGACCCCGCAATGCCAGGTCGGGTGACACGCGCCATTCGATGCCGCCAAGGTAAGTCCATACCGAACCAACGGCGTCGATATCGTAATCAGACCAGCGGAACGCCGCATTCGCTGTCAAGCTCTCCATGAAAGGCAGATCCTCCAGCAGCGGTGCACGAAGCTCGCCAAACAGTTCTTTTACTTCGACTTTACCGGTTGTCGAGCTTTGCGCGCCAAAACCCGCCACGTCACCGGAAGAAAGAAATTCATCCGGCGTAAATCCTGCCTTTGAAGAACGCCACTCGAAACCAAAGGAAGCGCCAAGCGGACCCGCGGGCAGATCAAAAAGATCGCCTGAGATCGAGCCGGCGGCTACCTGCAACTGCGATATGGTAATGTCCGTCGCCCCTACCCTGAAAACCTCCACGGCCTCTTCGGACAGATTGGGGCCAAAGATATTGCCCAGCGTGCCCCCGTCTGGCGCGGAACCCGGCAGCAGCATTCTCTGGAAACCACTGCGCGAAGGAACATTTTCGGTCCGGGAGGTATTCTCCGTTCGGGCAAAGCTGTAATAGATGTCATAGGACAAATTCCGAAACGCATTGGCGCTCAAATCGCCAAGATCACCCCGCAGGCCGAGCGCCACGCGCCAGGCATTGCGATCGTCCATAAGGCGCCGCGGACCCGCTTCTTCGAGTCGCCGCGAGAGGCTGAGGTTGGTGAATCCATCGCCGGGGGTGGTCGTCAAAGACGATGCGCCGTTGACCACCGGGGTAACGAAAAGCCCCTGGCTGGAATCACAGACACTGGGGTCGGGACCGGCCGCATAGCGACATACCTCACCGGGATCGATCACCGTTCCATCGGGCTCCGCGACGCGTCCTACGACCCGGCCTTCCTGCAGATCGGCCTGCCTCAGAACTTCCTGCATTTCAGGACTCAGAAACGGGTTGTCAACAGCGAACAGGAAAGCGCCGTTCATCGGCGACGGGGCCTGCTCCCGGTTGATTCGGTTGTTGCTGAAGCTCGCCTCTACATAACCCGTGGCTTTTTCGTCAAAGTCGTAGTGCCCGAAAGCGGTGATCGCCCAACGCTCCAAAGGAACCTGCAAAAAGTTATCCGGAGCGAAATTGAACAAATCCTCGGGGCTTTGGAACGGCCGCACGTTGAGGCCGCTGTCATCCGGAATAAAACCGATGCCGCCGAGTTCGCCCAGCCCCGCTGCGATCAGCGCGGTAGCCAGGCCTTCACGGCCGCGAACATCCAGCGCGGAACCCGTAGGCAGTCCCGAGAGACGTGAGTTCGGCACAAAGCCGGAGCCACCGGGAACCAGTATGGGATTGCCGTTCTCATCGAAATCATCGACCAGGGCGGTCCGACTGAAATCGCGTGCACCCTGCAGCAGTTCGTCCCGTTTCAGATAATTGACCGACAGGACGATATTGCCTTTGCCATCCGCGAGGTTACTGCCCATAGTCAGGTTGAAATCGTTCGTCGGAGTCTGATCGCGGCTGTCCCATCGCGTCTGTGCGTCGAGTTCGATTCCCTCGAAGTCATCACGCATGATGAAGTTCACAACGCCGGTAATGGCATCTGAGCCATAAACGGCCGATGACCCGCCGGTAACGATTTCCATGCGTTCAACCAGAGCGGAAGGAATCGTATTGATATCGGTCCGCTGCAAGGTGTCGGCGATCGTGAAACGCCGCCCGTTGACCAATACGAGGTTTCGCTGCGGCCCGAAGCCGCGCAAGTCGATCAGTGCGAGGCCTGTTCCCGGCGAGTTTGAACGGGAAGTTCCCTCCGCGGACGGCACAAATTGCGGCAGCGTGTTGAGCAGGTCCTCGGCATTGGACGAGCCGGAAATCTGGAATTCAAGCGCCTCGACAGTGGTGACCGGAGTCGACCCCTCGAGACCCGCACGCTTGATGCGTGAACCCGTCACGACGACTTCTTCAAGCGCGCCTCGCTCTGAATCTTCTTCCTGCGACTGCGCGTGTGCCGGACTTGCACCCAGCCCGGCAACGCCGATCAGCGTAAAAGCCGTGCAGGCCAGCAGGCTTGCTCGGCACCATTCCACTTTCTTTTTCTCCACTGGGATAACCCTCCTTTATATAGATAGTAAGTGCTGGTTAAGAAGTTACGACGACGCGTCGAATGCACGCTGTGTGAAATATGACCATAGTACTACATTCATTCACATGAATATGGTTATTTTTGTGCAAGCTGTTAACCTAGATCATGTACTTGTCAAGAAAAGCCCGGCCGATGTGCACTCAGGCTGACTGCTGCAATGCAGCACATATCGAAGTGAATTCGGGGCGACTCTTGCTGAGACGAGGCCCGCCGATGCCGGCCAGGCCAAGCGGGCAGTCGCGCGATCAGCGGCCCCACGCGCTCGCCCTGACGGTTGACGACACGATTTCACACGACGTGCACGACTTTTTGTTACAGGAGAACAGCAATGAACATGAAACGACTGATCGCACTTACGGCCATGTGCCTGTGCATTTGCACGGGCGCCGCCCTCGCCGGAACGAAACCCGTCGCGGCGACGGAGCTCGAAGGGGCCTGGGAACTCGTCTCTTATCAACTCCCCGATAGTTCGCCGGAAGTCTCGGGGCTGATGCTGATAAAGGACGGCCACTTCGCCATCTCCTATGACATGCTCGCGCCGGGCGGCACGGCCTCGGCCCGCAGCCATGCCGGGACTTACCGTTTCGAAGCCGAAAAGCTGGTCTTCGACGTGAAGTGGTGGGTCGAAATAGTCGACGGCGTCGCCCGAATCGTCGAACCCCAGTTGAATCCGACGGACTTCGAATTCGCCGAGCCGAACCTGCGCCTGATGTTCACCAGCGGCAGCGTCCAGCACTGGCGCCGCATCCAGCCTTGACGCCTTCGGACCCTCGATTGAACACGGGAAGATCACGGCTTAACCCAACGATCGCTCAGGAAAAATGCTTCTTGAGTCCATTCAAAAGGCCCTGATAGATGGGATTGCAGAAATCGCCGACTTCGGGATCGTTGGGGCTGTCGTATCGGCTTTCCCATAAAACGAACGACGTATTTTCGTCGGTAACGGGGAACACCCGGACCGTGCCGACGTAGTTGTCGACCGCGTCCGCGGCCACCGGGCCGGGACCGTCGTCGATGGTGTAGGTAAAAGTTCGCTCCCGGTCGTTGAGGCCCACCAGCGTTTCATGGAAAACGCCGTTCAGGATGCGTTTCGCCCCGACCTGGTCGCTGGCCAGGTCGTTGGCTGGCTCGAGCGTTATGTTCATATCCGTGGCGAAGGAAAGCGAATGAAAGTTCCTCAAAACCTTCCACACCTCGT
>JAVVFH010000204.1:0-6360 GCA_032250585.1 Lysobacterales bacterium | reverse complement strand
GTTTATGGATGGGCACTAGTAGATCGATCCAATAAAAAGTTTACTATGGTACAAGCTCAAGATCATACTTCTTCCAGCGCATGATTACTGGTGCCGCATTCATTTCGTCAATGCCCTGGAGGATGCGCTGCTTGAGCTCCTCCTTTGATCCAACCCGGATGCGTCGCAGGAAGCTGCGCGCCATCTTCGAGAAGGCCATCTCGATCAGATTGAGCCAGGACCCGTGCTTGGGTGTATGGACGTAACTGAAACGATTCGGTCGGGTGGCCAAGTACGCCATGGTTTCCTTGGAGATGTGCGAGGAGTGGTTGTCGAGCACGATTCGGATGGTGCATTCGGGCGGGTAGTAGGCGTCAAGCTCCTTGAGCAGTTCGATGTACTCGCGCGATCGGTGGCGTTCGTGAACCTGGGCGATGAGGTGGCCGTCGTGCAGGTCCAACGCCGCCAGAATCGACAAGGTACCGTGCCGGACGTATTCATGGTCTCGACCCCAGGCTGCATGGCGGCCGGGTTGGGGTGGAAGGTCCGCAGCGGTATTGCCAATGACCTGCACGCCGGGTTTTTCATCCAGGCTGACCGTGATCACCGAGGACGGTGGCGCTTCCGGCGCCCCGGCATTTTGCAGCGCGACTTCCTGATAGACCATCAAGACTTCTCGCATCTTTTTCTCGAAGTCCGGATCCCGCTTCTCCAGATAGTATTGCACCCGATGCGGGTGGATTTCGCGCTCGTTGAGGATGCGCCAGATGGTGGCCTTCCCGGCTTGGGCCAGGGCGGGGAAACCTGCCGGC
Source organism: Lysobacterales bacterium (assembly GCA_032250585.1). Taxonomy (GTDB): domain Bacteria; phylum Pseudomonadota; class Gammaproteobacteria; order Xanthomonadales; family SZUA-36; genus JAVVFH01. The sequence goes on along the minus strand of JAVVFH010000204.1, from coordinate 5,569 downwards.
GGCGCGTGCTCTCGCGTGTAGCGGGCCAAGGCGCTCAAGGTCCACAGCTCGGCCGCCATCCCCACAGCCGTGGGCTTCTGGCAGGCCAGATTGGTGACCCAGGCTTTTTCCGGATCGCCGATCACCGGTTCCCGTGGTCGGTGGTATCGGTCCTTGAGCCCAGCCTGGGCGCCGGCTGCCAAGGCCTTGTCGATGCACTTGTAGATTGTCGGGCGGCTGATGTGAAGCGTCTGGTGAATCGCAGTGACCGTCATGCCCCCGGCATAGCGCAACAGAATCTGTGCGCGCTCCACTTCCCGGCGCGGCGCCGTGCGCGAACCCGCCAGGCGTTCCAGGCAAGCCCGGTCAGATTCTGTCAGATCCAGCGCCGCTCGCGAACTTTTGCGTCCCATGTCACTCCTCCAAGCAGGAAATACTTGGAAGTGCATGATCGCATAGTAAAGCATTTACGTAAACCTATTAATGGATCGTTCTACTAGTTAAATAAAATGTCTATAATTCCTATAGATACATTTACGTATTCTATTGCCGGATGAAATTATCAATGACGAGTAAGGAGATCGCGTGGAGGCTCGATTGGAATCTTTTGCGGACCTTCATCGTGATCGTGCAGGAAAAGAGCATCACCGCGGCGGCCGGACGGCTGGGCCTGAAGCAACCCACGGTCAGTAATGCGCTCAAACGTTTGGAGCGCGCGGTGGGCACGCGCCTGATCGACCGCGGCCCCCGTTCTTTCGAGGTCACCGCCGCCGGCCAGGCGCTGTATCGCGAAAGCCGCGGCATTTTCGGTTCGGTCAATCGCCTGGGCTCGGCGCTCGAGGAAGCCGAAGGAGAGGTGCTCGGCACCGTGGAGTTGGCGGTCGCGACACACGTGACCTCGCCATTACTGAATGACTCGCTGAGCCGGTTCAATGAACTCTATCCGGCGGCGTGCATGAGTATCACGGTCGACAGCAGCCGTGAGGTGATCGATTCGGTACTTCAAAAACGAGCGGCTTTGGGCATTTGCCTGGTGGACGAACAACTTCCAGAACTTTGCTACACCAGGCTTTACACGGGGCACTTTGGCTTCTTTTGCGGGCCCCGTCACCGCCTGTTCGGAAAGACCGGTCTGTCGCTGGACGATCTGGCTGGAGAGCGCTCGGTTTCCTTCAGCGCCGACCGCGTCAACGACATGCTGCGCGCGGTGGCTGTCATGCGCGCCGAAGCGCAACTGGACCCGAACCTGACGGGTGTCTCCAGCAGTCTCGAAGAAATCAAGCGCATGGTCGTTGCAGGCCTGGGCATTGGCGCACTGCCAATCCACGTGGTCGAGAGAGACGTGCAGAACGGCCTGTTGTTCCGGTTGCCGCCTTACGACGACCTGCCGGCCGTCGATATCTGGGTGGTGCGCCATCCCGGCGCGACCCTGAACCGCGCCGAACAGGAATTCATCCGGCTGCTTGACGAGCGGATCGAAAGTACGCCGTGGGACGAGCGCGTCTACCGTTAACGCGAACAGAGCGCCAGCCGGAGGGTACCCGAAAGGGCTGCGCGCCAGTCCGTGGCCGGGCGCAGCGACAGGCGATCGCTGGCGCCGGAGCAATTTCGCCCACGGGCGTGCAGTCATACGCGCTGTTACAGCTCAGGCCGACCAAGTACCCTCCAGGCGCGTCTGTGCGGTCCCTGGCGCCGCTGGACCGGGGCCCGCCGGCGCGACGTCGCCTTGGCCAATGACCGCACGGCTCGCGCAGAACGCGCGTATGTTCATGCCCGAGGGTACCAAGGAGACAGACGCTTGAGCACAAGAGATGAATGGACCCCCGGCGCAGCTTCGCGGTTGTTCTACCAGACGCGACAGCGCCGGCCGCTGCTGGACCGCGCGGAAGGCATCTACCTGTGGGACCGGGACGGCAAACGCTACCTGGACGGCTGCAGCGGGGCGATGGTGTCGAACATCGGTCACGGCAACCCGCGAGTCGTGGCGGCTATGCGCGAGCAACTGGAACGATCGGCTTTCGGCTACCGCCTGCATTTCGAAAACGAGCCGGCCGAGCGGTTGGCGGCACTGCTCGCCGATCTTTGTCCGCCGCGTCACAACAAGGTATTTTTTGTTTCCGGCGGTTCCGAAGCGGTCGAAAGTGCCCTGAAGCTGGCGCGCCAGTTTGCGGTCGCCAGCGGCGACGGCCAGCGCTGGCAGGTCATTTCGCGTAGCCCCTCTTACCACGGCTCGACCCTCGGGGCGCTGGCGGTGACTGGCTACCAACCATTGACCGAACCGTTTCTGGCGATGATGCGCCGGATGCCCTCGATACCGGCGCCGTGTTGTTACCTGGACCGCGACGAGCTGACCGAGCAGCAGCGGGGTGTCCGTTATGCGGAAATGCTGCGCGATAAAATCATCGCGCTTGGTCCGGAGTCGGTGCTGGCGTTTGTCATGGAGCCGGTCGGGGGGGCATCCACCGGGGCCCTGGTGGCGCCGGACAGTTATTACCCGCGCATCCGCGAGATCTGCGACGAGTTCGGCGTGCTGCTGATCTACGATGAAGTCATGAGCGGGGCCGGGCGCACCGGCCGTTACCTGGCCGCCGAGCACTGGAACATCGAGCCGGACATCATTGCGCTGGCCAAGGGCCTCGCGGCCGGCTACGCGCCGCTGGGCGCGATGACCGCGGACGACCGTATTGTGGAACGAGTGCTGGATTCGGGCGGCTTCCAGCACGGCTACACTTATGCCGGCAATCCGCTGGCCTGTGCGGCCGGGCTGGCAGTGACCCGCGAGATCCTCGGGCAGGACCTGCTGGCACGGGCGGCAGCTACCGGCGCACGGCTGAAGCGCGAACTGGAAAGTCTGATGGATGTCTATCCCTTCGTCGGGGACGTGCGCGGCAAGGGCCTGTTGCTGGCCTTCGAGCTGGTCGCGGACCGCTCCACCATGCGCCCGCTGCCGGCAGGCCTGAATGCGTACGCGAGACTGGTGGAGCTGGCCTACGAGCGCGGCTTGATCATTTACTCCCGGCGCACGCGCGAAGGCCTGGAGGGCGACCATTTCATGGTTTGTCCGCCGTTGACCACGACCACCGCGGAGGTCGATGAGCTCATGGGCTTGCTGCGGGAAAGCCTCGACGCGCTGGCAGCCGAACTGGGGTTGCCAAGACAGGCGGCGGCATGAAAGCGATTTATCACCCGGCGCAGCAGCGCCATTATCCGCCCCATTTTCTGGTCAACGGCGTGTTCGAACCGAACCCCGAAAAACCGGAGCGAGTTGAGCGCCTGCTGGCGGGCGCAAGGCAGGCGGGCTGCGAACTGCGGGAATCCCCTGACCTGGGGCGCGCCCCGATCGAGGCGGTGCACAGCGTCGCCTACCTGGATTTCCTGCAGCGCGCGCACGAACGCTGGCGGCGGATAGAGGGCGCGGCCCCCGCGGTCACGCCGAACATTCATCCCGACTGCCGCGCTGTCGGCTACCCGGCATCGGTGGTCGCGCAGGCCGGTTATCACATGACGGACGCCTCGGCGCCGATTGCGGAGGACACCTGGGAAAGCAGTTGCCGCAGTGCCTGGAGCGCCGCGCAGGCCGCCCGCCTGGTGCTGGCCGGCGAGCCCAGCGCGTACGCCCTGTGCCGGCCGCCTGGCCACCACGCATTTTCTGACATGGCCGGCGGCTTCTGCTATCTGAACAACGGCGCGATCGCCGCGCAAAAATTGCGCTCCGCGCATCGCTGCGTCGCGATCCTGGACGTCGACCTGCACCACGGTAACGGCACGCAGTCAATTTTTTACCGCCGTGATGACGTGCTGACCGTTTCAATCCACGCCGACCCACGGCGCTTTTACCCCTTTTTCTGGGGCTATGCGGAGGAGACCGGCGAGGACGACGGCGAGGGCTACAACTTCAATTTTCCACTGCCGCGCGGTTCCGGTGACTCCGTCTTCCTCGCGGCACTGGATACCGCCATCGAGCGCATCCAGGCCTATTCGCCGGGCGCGCTGGTGCTGGCGCTGGGACTCGACGCGTTCGAGGGCGATCCCTTCGGCGGCCTGAGCCTGACCACTGGCGGCTTTCGCGAAATCGCCCGCCGCGTCGCCGCGCGGCTGGCACTGCCGACGGTGATCGTCCAGGAGGGGGGCTATCTCTGCGACGCGCTGGGCGATAATCTGGCTGCCTTCCTGGAAGGCTTTCAGCATGGCTGACGGCTTGGGCATTACCGCGAGGGAGCCTTCGCGCCGCGGCCGCTTGCCGGGTATACGGTGGGTCTGGCTGATCGTCGGGCTGCTGGCCGGGTCGCTGCCGGGCGCTGTGCTGGCGGCGCTGGACCTGTCCGCTGCCGTCGTCGAGCGCCTGGAGAACGGCCTGACCGTGATCACGCTGAACGAACCGGCCTTCCCGGTGGTCAGCGTGCAGATGCTCTATCGCGCGGGCGCCAAGCACGAGGCCGCCGGCGCGACCGGGTTGGCCCACTTTCTCGAGCACATGGCTTTTCGCGACAGCGAAAATTTTCCGGGCACCCGGCTCGTCGGCGCCATCTACGCGGCCGGTGGCGAATGGCACGGCTACACCTGGCTGGATCAGACCACGTACTTCGCGACCGCACCGGCTGCGGAGCTCGAACTCCTGCTGCGAATCGAAGCCGATCGGATGGCTCGCCTGCTGATTCCGGAGGACAAGGTCGAGGCCGAGCGCGGTGCGATCCTGGCGGAAATGCACGGCTACGAAAACGATCCCTCCAGCGTGCTGCACGATTACCTGCTGTACCAGAGCTTCCTCGCCCATCCCTATCGCAACAACACGATCGGCTGGGAGCGCGACATCCAGGCGATCAGTCACGCCGAGCTGGTGGCTTTTTACCGGCGTCATTACCACGCTGGCAACGCGGTGCTGGCCGTGGTTGGCGACATCGAACATGAAGCGGTCATGCGGCTGGTGCGGCGCCACTTCGCCGGATTGCGGGGCACCAGGCCTTCACCGGAGCCACACACCGCGGAGCCCGAACAGACTGGCGAGCGGCGACTCCGCCTGCGAGGGGTCGTGGCCCGCAAGCACTTCAAAATCGCCTACCGCGCTCCCGCGGCCGCGCATCCGGATTATGCCGGTTTCCTGCTGCTGCAGGATCTGCTGGCCGCCGGCTCCGGTGCCAGCTTCCTGCAGAACGACTGGGGGACGCCGGCGCGGCCGGGATCGCCGCTGGCCGGCGTGGGTGAGGATCTGGTCACCTGGTTCCCGCCGTCGAAGCAGAATTACGTGTTCACCATCGGCGGCAGCCTGGCCGCCGGCGATGGCGGGCAGGGTGATGAGCAGGTCGGGTCGCGCGCGGAGGATGCCGTCGAGGCGGGCATCGAGTCGGGAATTGGGCAGCTGCGCCGTGCGCTGGACGCCGCGGACGGCTCGGCGGAAGCCCTGGTCGCGGCGGCGCGAGGGCGGGTGCGCCGGGAGCTCGCTTTGGATGTCCGCACCACCGAGGACGCGGCCCACCAGCTGGCTTTTTTCAGCGGGATCGATGCCCTGGATGTGCTGATCGGCCTGCCTGCAGCCCTCGAGCGTGTCGGTCCGGCGGACATCGCGCGCCTGATCGACGACTACCTGGGCCGG
>JAVVFH010000203.1:0-6366 GCA_032250585.1 Lysobacterales bacterium | reverse complement strand
CTCGTCGAACGACCCCGGTTCTTCATCGATCGTGACGGTCTCCTGGGCGTGGAACTCCCGCGCCAGTTCGATCAGCCTGCAGACAATCCCGGGGTCGACATCGATCATGGCCAAACCTCGCATTGGGAAGTGATTACAGGATAAACGGATTCCCGGCCGTGGTGCGGCGAGTCGAGAAGGCAGGCGCGACGGGTTGCCCGCAAACGAAAAGGGCCGACATTGCTGCTGGCCCTTTTCCCGGGGATCTGGTGGAGGCGGCGACAATCATAACGCTTTATAAATCAATAGCTTGTGCTGCTAAACGCCGGAAATGCCCCCATAGATATCCCCATCAGCACCTGGTAGGAATTGATCGGACTGCAGCATGCCGTCGCCGCCAAGAAGAACGCCTGCGGATTCTGGCTGGGTGCGGCGATCCCCGCCGACGGAGCCAGGACGGATTCTGTCGAAGATTAGCGAATTCAGCTGAACGTCATTCATGGCAGCATGGACTCGATATCCGAGGCCGCGGTGGGATACGCGAAGGTGGCATAACGAAGGGCATCCGCAGTGAGGCCGCTACGCATCGCAAAGCCGAACAGATTGATCACCTCGCTGGCCTCCGGGCCGATCAGATGGGCGCCGAGGATTCTCCGGCTGCCCTCTTCGACCAGGATCTTGTACGCGTAGCACGACTCGTTGACGCGCCGCGCGGTAAACCAGCTGGGGACCCTTTCGTGCTTGACTTTGAAGCGCAGGCCCCGCTCCTTGGCCTCGGCCTCGAGCAGGCCCACGCGTGCCAGCGGCGGCAGGGTAAACACGACGCTGGGGATGCCGGTGTAGTCGACCGTCGCGTCGTTGTTCTCGAGCAGGTTGTCGACCACCGCGTGGGCTTCCAGCGCGGCCACCGGCGTCAGCGGCAGCGGCCCGCCGGCCGCATCGCCGGCGGCGTAAACCGAGGGGTTGGAGATGCTGCGGAAATGCTTATCCAGCTGCAGCTTGCCTCGATCATGGGCGATGTTGGCCGCGTCCAGGTCCAGCGCCTCCAGTGCCGGCTTGCGGCCACCACTGTGGATGGCCAGATCGGTTTCGATGGCGACACGCCCCTCCGGACCTTCGGCTTCGACCTCGAAGCCGGTACCGGTCTTGCGCACGGCCTTGACTTCGTGCCCCAGACGCACGTCCACGCCGAGCGCGCGGGTGCGCTCGACCAGCATTTCTACCAGATCCGGATCGAAGCCGCCCAGCGGCTGCTTGCCGCGATTGAGAATCGTGACCTCGGCGCCGGCGCGCGCCGCGATATGGGCGAACTCGAAGCCGATATAGCCGCCGCCGACCAGCATGATGCGGCGCGGCAGGGTATGCAGATCCAGAAAATCATCGCTTACGGCCAGGTGTTCGAACCCCTCGATCGGGAGCGACATCGGTTCGGCGCCAGCGGCGATGACGATTCGTTCGGCCTTGAGCGTCGTGCCGTCCACTGCGACCGTATTCGGACCGGTGAACCGGGCGCGGCCGTGATAAGTATCGATGCCCTGTTTGTCGTATGCCTGCTCGCGCTTCTCCGGAACCGGATCGGTGAACGAGCGCTTGTGGCGCTGCAGCGCGGGCCAGTCGATGGAGAGTTCGCCCTTTACGGTATCGATACTACCCATGTGCTCGCAGCCATCGATCACCTCGGTGGCCGCGATCAGCATCTTCTTCGGGTCGCAGCCGCGCAGCGCGCAAGTACCGCCGAACGGGCGATGGTCGGCGATGGCCACCGATCGACCGGCCTTGCGACAGCCGAAGGCGGTGACGCTGGCGGCGGTGCCGGTGCCGATCACGATCAGGTCGTAGGTTTTGTCGGTCATCGTTTTCTCCTCGTTGCGTTTATACCGGCTCAGCGGGAAGTGCCAGTGAAGTACTCGCGGGTACCTTGGTGTTCCATGGCTTCAACGATGCGCCCGATGGCCTGCATGTACGCTGCGGTCCGCAGTGTTGTGTTGCTTTCCTCCGCGCGGTCGAAACAGGCGCCGGCCTCGCGGCCCAGGCGCTCTGCCAGCCGTTGGTTGACCTCGACTTCGGACCAGGCATCGCCGTTGCGGTTCTGCACCCATTCCAGATGGCTTACGATCACGCCGCCGGCATTGACCAGTACATCCGGAAGCACCTGCACACCACGCTCCACCAACAGGCGATCAGCCGCACCACTGATCGGCCCGTTGGCGATTTCCACAATGGCGCCTGCCTTCACGGAATCCGCATTCCGCTCCGTGATCGCGTTTTCCAGTGCGGCCAACACCAGCACATCGACATCGAGCGCCAGCAGTTCATCGTTCGTCAATCGGTCAGTTTCGGCCTCCTCACAGACCGAGGTGTCACAATAAACCATGCCCTTGAGCTCACGGGTTCTGTTCTTATGCCGCCAGATCAGTTCCGGGTCGAGGCCGTTCGCGGAATGGATGGCGCCCTTTGAGTCCGATAACGCGACGATACGATAGCCGCGCTCGGATGCTAGCCGGGCGAAGTGGGAACCGGCGTTGCCAAAACCCTGGACCGCCACGGTGAGGTCGTCGGGCGACTTGCCCTGGCGCTTCGCCCACATATCGACGATCTGGAGCGCGCCGCGCCCGGTGGCCGCAGTACGCCCCCTGGAGCCGCCGAGTCCCAGCGGTTTGCCTGTGAGGGCGGCCGGTACCTGCCGGCGTGCGATCCGGGCGTATTCGTCGGCCATCCAGCCCATGATGGTTTCGTTGGTATTGACGTCCGGCGCTGGTATGTCGCGATCGGGTCCGATGACATCGTAAAACGCGCGAACATAGCCCCGCGCCAGACGTTCCAGTTCCAGTCGAGAGAGCGCCTTGGGATCGACGCAGACACCGCCCTTGGCACCGCCGAACGGCAGATCCACCGCAGCGCACTTGATCGTCATCCAGAAGCTGAGCGCCGTCACTTCCTCGGCGCTGACGTCGGGATGGAAACGAATACCGCCCTTGGTCGGTCCGCGGGTACCGTCGTACTGGATGCGCCAGGCCTGAAAAAACTGCAAGGAGCCGTCGTCCATGCGGACCGGGATGTTGACTTGCACGGTCTGCATCGGCTGCGCCAGGCGCTGGCGCGCATCGTCGGATACGTCGAGTTGATCGAAGATCGCATTCAGGTGATCGTTATTACCAAACGGTGTAGATTTTGATTGACTCATGGCCGCGAATGCTCCGTTGAACTGTTGGTGGTCTTCGAAGATTTCCACCGCTTGACAGGGCAAAGTCATGCGTTTTGCCTCGTGGCCCGTAACAGCCGCAGCACGGACACGACAAACAGGCCGCTCAGCGCGATGGCGGCAATACCCCAGTACTCGCCGATGAACGCGCCGGCGGTCGTGCCGGTGAGCACGGCCGGCGGGATCGTGCTCAAGTAAGGTCATGCGTGAATCTCCGACGTATTGTTCGTCACTTCCATCGGCCGAAGCTCCCGGGTTGCCGGCGCCCAGGAGGCCGTCAGAGTCTGCTCGTAGCCGGCGCGGATCAGCGCTCGCGTGTATTCGAAGTCCAACAGCCCGACGTCATGCGGAAAGCTCGGATGCACGGCTCGGATCGTCACGTTCTGACGGCGGAAGTACGCCAGATCGCAGACATACTTCGCGTCAAGCGCGAGACTGAAGCTGCGCAACAGGATCGCGAGCGGCGAGCGCAGCGGACCCCGTCGCGGAGGACAGCAGGTGCACAGGATCAGCAGCATTTCGCAGATGCCGCGCTCGAGCGCCGGTTCGAACGGCACGTTGCAGGCAACCCCACCGTCGACGTGCTGGTGGCCTTCGATCCAGACGGGTGGAAACACACCCGGCAGGCTCATGCTGGCGATAAGCGGCTCGATGAGGTCACCCTGGCTGTGCCAGTAATGCACAGCGCCGGTGCTCAGGTTGGTCGTGGCGATCACGAGGGGATGGCCCAGCTCCTCGAAGCGGCGAACGGGCAACACGTTGTCGAGCAACCGGCGCAGCGGACGGAGCGTCAAGACTCCGCCCCGACCGGCCGCCAGTCCTCGCCAGTCCCAGGCCACGATGTCACGCCGTCGAATGCGGCCCCACCGATCCGCCAGTTGGGCCGGCGACAGGCCCGATGCGATCAGGGCGCCGTTGAGCGCCCCCACCGAGCTGGCCACAATGAGATCGAAGCTCAGGCCCAGTTCGCTGATCGCCTGAAAGAACCCGACTTCCATCGCGCCCCGCGCACCGCCACCGCACAGGATCAGCGCCCGCCGCGAGCTGATGGCCGCCGGAGTCAAGGCGATCGCACCGTCGCGAGTAGACGTTGGGCGCGCACTTTCCACATCACGAAGCCTCGATTGCCGCAGCCAGCGCCCGCGCGCAGCGGCCGAGTGCGCGGCGCTTGTCGCGGATCCGTTGCGACAGCAGCCGCTCTACTTCCCGGCAGCGCGCGCGATCTTCACCATCCAGACTGTGGATGAACACGCCAATCTCGGCGAGGCCGATATCCGCAACACGACAGATTTTGATCAGCCTGAGCCGGCGGACGCAGTCCTCATCGAACATGCGGAAGCCGCCGTCGCTTCGGGCGCAGGGCCGCAGCAGACCCATGTCGAGATAGGTCCGCACCTGATTCGGCGACAGGCCGGACCGCTCGGCGGCTACTGCGAGTGTGAAGGTTTTCATCGCTGGCACGCGCTCGGCGCCGGAGGCGCTGAAGATGTCCGGTATTTTCGTCCGGCAATGCGTTCCGGCAGCCAGATCAGTGCCGGTGCGAGGACAAGACCCAGCAGCAACTGGATATTCATGTTGGGTCGTGCGCCCGACGGTCCCGCAATGGCCAGCAACGATGTCAACGCAAGAAAAAGGAAGAACGGGCCGGTGATATAGCAATGTACTCGACGACAGCGGGCTGCATTGATAACACACGCGGCCCCCATCTCGATGAACGCTGCCCCCGCCACGACCAACAGCCAGGGTCGCTGCGGCACGAAGATCAAGGCGGTGCCTGCGACTGCTGCCGGCAATACCCACAGGGCGAGCACGGGTAGCCAGCCGCCAGGACCCCAGCGCGCCAGGTCGTTTCGGTTCTCGTGCTCGTTGACACCCATGAGGTGCCCGATCTCAGCCCGCACAGCAGGAGAGCTGCTTGACGTCCTTGGTAAAGGTCTGCGCCGCGAGCTTCAAGCCCTCGACCATGGTGAGATACGGAAACAGCCGGTCGGCCAGCTCGTCCACCGTCATCCGGTGATGGACGGCCAGGGCGGCGGTCTGGATCAGCTCACCGGCATTGGCTGCCACGGCCTGGACACCGATCAGCCGGTTCGAGCCGACCTCGGCAATCAGCTTGATGAAGCCGCGGGTGTCGAAGTTGGCCAGCGCGCGGGGGACGTTCTCCAGATTCAGCGTGCGGGATTCGACCTCGAAGCCTTCGAGCTTCGCTTCGGCCTCGGACAGGCCAACCGTGGCCACCTGCGGGTCGGTGAACACCACCGCCGGCATGGCGCGCAGATCCAGCGCCGCCTCGCCGCCGGTCATGTTGACCGCCGCCCGGGTGCCGGCGGCCGCCGCGACATAGACGAACTGCGGCTGGTTGGTGCAGTCACCGGCGGCGTAGATATGGGGTGCGCGGGTGCGCATGTGATCGTCGACGATGACGGCACCGTTCTTTTCGGTTTCGACCCCAACCGCCTCGAGATTCAACGCCTGCGTGTTCGGCGCGCGGCCGGTGGCCACGAGCAGCCGATCGGCCCTGAGCTCGCCGTGCTGGGTTTCCAGGCGAAACACCTCGTCGGCGTAGTCCACCCGGCTGGCCTCGGTGTATTCCAGGACCTCGATGCCTTCCTCCCGAAAGACGTCTGCCAGGGCCGCACCGATAGCGGGGTCTTCGCGAAAGAACAGCGTGTTGCGCGCGAGGATCGTGACCCGGCTACCCAGCCGGGCAAAGGCCTGCGCCAACTCGACCGCGACGACCGAGGAGCCGATCACGGCCAGGCGCTGCGGGATCGTGTCGCTCTCCAGGGCCTCGGTGGAGGTCCAGTAGGGCGTGTCCGCCAGGCCCGGGATGGGCGGGATTGCGGGACGGGCGCCGGTCGCGATCAGGCAGCGGTCGAATGTCAGGCGCTGCTGGGCGCCGGATTCAGTTTCAATGGCCAGGGTGCGCCCATCAACAAAGCGCGCCTGGCCGCGGATCAGGGTGACCGCCTCGTGGGAGTCCAGTATGGACTGGTACTTCGACTGGCGCAGTTCCTCCACCCGTGCCTGCTGCTGAGCGAACAGTGCCTTGCGATCGATGTCGGGCGCGCGCGCCGAAATGCCGGCGTCGAACGGGCTGCCAGAGCGTACATGGGCGACATGGGCGGCCTGGATCATGATTTTCGACGGCACGCAGCCGACGTTGACGCAGGTGCCACCCAGCG
>JAVVFH010000202.1:0-6378 GCA_032250585.1 Lysobacterales bacterium | reverse complement strand
CGAAAATCGTCACAATTGTGCGCTGCTGAATTTGCAAAAAATCATTCAAACATGATGCAAATCACACTCATGGCGCATTTTCCGGGCTTCCATTCACCGAACCGGCAATTCATGGCATGCCGGTTGCATTATCAATGGCAGCGAGGGGGAGCTTGCAGTGTTCCCGGCTTCGCGGAATTCACCCTTGGAAATTCTAGAAGGAGTAGGAAATGAACAATTTGCGCACCATACAGAAGCAGGGAGGCTTCACGCTGATCGAACTGATGATCGTGATTGCCATTTTGGCCATCTTGATGGCGATTGCGATTCCGGCGTATCAGGATTACACCGTTCGGGCTAAGATTTCCGAGTGCGTCAGCATCGCCGGAGGAGCTAAAACGTTCATAACGGAAACCGCGTCCTCGAACGGAGTGACAGTTCCTCTCGTCGGCGCATTTGCTAATGACTACGTTTCTCCTGCCGCGACCGACAATTGCGGGCAAGTAGCTGTTGGTACTGACGGCGTGATCACCATCCCAGTCAATGTCACTGGGGTGACGGGGGGGCCCCTGAAATTTAGCCCAACACAGGCTAAGACCAGCGACAACGTTGAATGGACCTGCGATGGAGGTGGCATCCCCGCCAATCAGCTTCCGGCCGAATGCCGTGCGGCTGCAGCACCGTAAGGCCAACGCAAGCGGAAAATCAGCTTAAATGCTCTGACGAGACCCCCGCCCCGCCGCGGGGGTCTTTGCTTGTAAGTCCACCATAATCGGAAACATCGACCAGAGGCGATGAATACTCCCGAATCGACGTTTCGCGCGGCTACGGGGGCATTGCACAGCCCGCCATTCGACGCCCTGCTGATTGGCGGCACCCTCGCCATCGCCTTAACGGCCTGGTCGCTGGTGCACATCGACCCGGTGCTCTTCGGCACGATTCTGGCGCTGGACCTGTGGCTGCTCGGCTACCACCATGTCATCGCCACGTATACCCGGCTCGCACCCGATCTCCAGACCGTACGCGATCACCGATTCCTGATCTTCGTACTGCCCGTGCTGGTACTCGCCGGCGTCGTCGCGATGGCCTCGATGATCGGTATCATTGCGGTAGCCAGTACCTACCTGTACTGGCAGTGGTGGCACTACCTGCGCCAGAGCGAAGGCATTTCCAAGGCTTACCTCGGCAAGTGCGGACGCGCCGAAGCCGGCCGCGACCCGTTCCTGCGCATTTTCTTCTACGGCTTGCCGCTGGCCTCGTTCCTGACCATGATCGACCGGCAGCCGTCGTATTTCCTGAACATGCCGGTATTCACGTTCGGTATCGCCGATGCCCTGCTGCACCTGGTCTGGGCCGTGGCACTGGGCGCGGCCGCGGTGTTCTTCTGGCGCACCCGGCGCCAGTGGCGCAGAGGCGAGTTCAGCATCGCCTATACCGCCTACCTCGCCTCGCACGTCACGATCTTCCTGGTCGGCTACGCGCTGACGGAGAGCATCGACTACGGCTGGCTGGCGATCAACATCTGGCACAACGCCCAGTACCTGCTGTTCGTCTGGCTGTTCAACCGCCGGCGCTACAAGGACGGCGTACAGTCGCGCGGTTGGTTCCTGTCGTTCATCAGCCAGCCGAATCGCTGGTGGCTCTATTTTCTGGCTCTCTTCACGCTGACGACGGTTTTCTATTTTCTGGTCGACGAGGTGATCGCCCTGGTTCAGAGCACCTACGCCATTCCACTGACCATCATCGCCTACCAGACCATCAACTTCCACCACTACATCGTCGATTCGTTGATCTGGAAGCTCAGGAAACCCGTGCTGCGTAAGAACCTTGGTCTGAGCCGACCGACCACCGGCACGGAAACGTGACGGACAGGACATCACCAGCAACATTGATCTCCGGTCCCGACTCAGGCGACGAGGGGGGACTCGAAGACTGCGACTGCCCCGTATGCTGTGCCGCGCAGTTTACACCGACGAAGTATCGATGGGACCGGATTCACCTCGTGGCGTGTGCGAACTGCGGGACCCATTACCTTCGTCCACGCCTCTCCGAGCGTATACTGCTGCAGCAGTATCAGCAGGACTCGTACTTCGGCGAGGCCTCGGAATTCGGCTACCGTGACTACACACAGCAGCAAGCCAGCCTGCGCAAGACATTTCGCGTTTTCGCGCACCGGCTTGCGCACCGCGGAATCCTTCGCGGGCGGTTGCTGGAGATCGGTTGTGCGCGCGGTCACTTCATAGCCGAGGCACGCCGATACTGCGACTATGCGGCCGGGGTCGAGCTTTCCGAATCGGCAGGCACTCTGGCACGGAAAGTTGGCGACCAGATATACCGGGGAACGTTGGACGACGTACCGGTCTCGGAGAAATTCGATACGATATGCGCATTTCACGTTCTGGAACATGTTTACAAACCGGTGGAATTCATTGCTGAAATACGCCGCAGGCTCAGATCCGGCGGGCATCTCCTGATCGCGGTTCCCGACTATGGATCGTGGTGGAGGCACCTTCTGGGATCACGCTGGCCGTCGTTCAAGATTCCGGAGCACGTAACATTTTTTGACCGGAAAAGCTGTTCCCGACTCCTCGGACAGGCAGGATTTGCCAATCCCGGGAAAATTCGCTGCGTGTATCGGTTCCCCCTTGGCCAGCTCCTGAATTTCGTCTCCGTGCCCGTTCCGGCGCGCCTGCAGTCGATCCCGATTCCGGTGCCGGCAACTACGCTGGCCCTGTACGCACGCCATGAGTGAGTCGCAAAGCCGGTCGAACCAGAGCACGGCGCGGCGGAGCACCGCGATGATTTCCGTAGTCGTTCCGGTTTACAACGAAAACAGTGGCGTTCCGAAGACAATCCGGGGCATCACGCAGGCGATCGCCGGCACCGGTCACGATTATGAAATCATCGTTGTCGATGACGGCTCGCGGGATGCTACGCCTACCGTCCTGGCAGATATGGAAGATTCGGTTCCGGCACTGCGGGTTGTCCGGTTCACGCGAAATTTCGGCAAGGAAGCCGCGTTGCATGCCGGCATCGCCGCAGCGCGGGGAAACGCCATCATAACCATCGATGCCGATCTGCAACACCCGCCCGAACTCATTCCGGCGATGCTGAAATTGTGGGAAAGCGGAACCTGCATGGTCGTCAATGCCCAGCGTAACTCTCATCGGCGGGCACACATGACCCGGTGGCCGGCACGAATGTTCTATCGGATCTTCAGCAACCTGTCGGGTGTCGATATCGACAATCAGACGGATTTCAAGTTGATTGACCGACGGGTCGCAAATGCGTACCTCGCGCTGGAGGAGCGTAAGCTCTTCTACAGGGCGCTGATCGCATGGCTTGGATTCCCGACAACGAGCATTCAATTCGATCCGGCCGAGCGGTCGCATGGCCGCTCGAAATGGTCACGAATGGCGCTGGTCGCCACGGCCGCCGACGCGCTCGCATCGTTCAGCGCCCGGCCGCTCCAGGCTGTGACGCTGCTGGGAACCGTTTTCCTGGTGTTCTCGGGCGCAATTGGCGGGCTGGCGATCTACCAGAAAGCAACCGGAAGCGCCGAGGCGGGATTCACGACCGTTATTCTCGTGGTCCTGATCAGTTCTTCGTTGCTGATGATCAGCATCGGTATTATTGGAAAATACCTTGCGAATATTCATGACGAGGTCAAGAGGCGCCCGCGTTACATCGAAAACCGGCGCGATGGAGAATGACAGGCGTCAGTCTGTGCAGGAAATTGCAGGCAATTTATCGAACTTGTCCCGTTTGACGAAAATTCTCGCCTCGCCGATCGAATCATCCATGACGTAATGCAGGGCGAGCCAGTCCGCCAAAAGCTCCGAATACCGCGTAGCGTACTTGTCCGATTCGAACTGGACGACCGTGCCGACTTCCTTGCGGCGTAATGAATCGATCAGATCTCCGAGGTGCAGGCACGATCGAACGCCGAGCGCCATGTTGGCAAAAATGGTAGGGTTCGGGCGGTTCGCGACGAAGTAGATCTCGGGGTGCGCCGGGAACACGAATATCGGGCTGTCGGGCGGAGTCAGATTCTGAATCCTGTCGACCAACTTCCCATAGGCATGCGCGTCGTCCGTTTCGATCCAGAGACCGAGACGCTGTTCCCGGGGGACGTACGTCTTCGGCTCCGCCACGCCGGCGAGCACACGATCGAGGGTCGCGGGCGATCTTCCGGCAAGAAACAACACGGCGCAGCCCGCTCCCAGCAAGGTAGAGTACGCGGCGATGCGAAAGTGCACAAATTGCTGTCGGACCAGGACGTCCAGCAATGCAGCAGTGGTCAGCCCGGCACTGAAATACAGATAGATCGGAATTGCATAGTGGGCCGAAACCATGGCGAAGAATAGTGCGACCACGTGCAACGGCCGGAATCCCGCCCATTGATTACGGACGACACGCTTCATCACGAAGAATCCAAGGATCATCGGAGCCAGCATGAACCACAGAATAAGCCCGGACGCCGCAATCGCCGAGACGCGTAACTCGCTCAGGCCGGAAAGAAATCCGGCAATTGCATCCGTCAGAAGAAGGACATAAGAGCGCTCTCCGACGAAATCGAGTGCCGGGATCGTGAACGGCAACAGGAAAACATCGTGGATCCAGGACGCCACAGTCCCGTTAAACATGTGGTACGCAACGAGCGGAATGAAGGCGAGCCCATATCCCGTCAGCATACGTCCCATCGCGTGAAAGCTGAGCTCGGGACGGATCGACGGGTTGAAAGCGGTCCAGCCGGCAACCAAGGCCGGGAAAAGTCCAAAGAGCAGAAATGCCGCAGAATCCCGGGACACGAAACCGAAATAAAGCAGAATTCCGACGCATATCATGATCAGTGTCGCGCGCCCAAGCCACTCGGATCGGCTTGTGACCGGATCTCGATCTGAACCCCATTCCGATCGGTTCGGAAGAATTGCAAGACCGGCCAGCGCACCCATTGCCAGGAATACGGCCGAAAGCTGGCGCGTGAGAAAACAGATTCCGATAAGAAGACCAATGAGCACAAACTTTCCATTGGAGTCGGCACGGATACTCATCACGTAGGTCAGGAGGGTTGCAAGAAACAGTGCGTACCAGTTAGCACTTGGATTGGGGAACAGGACAAAACCGTATGCAACCGTTGCCGTGGAGGCTGCAAACGCACTGATCCGGGTCGTTCCCGGCATGAGCCTGAATACCAGAACGCACTGAACCAATCCCAACGCTACAAGCGCGTACCGAAAACTGACGAGGCTCTCACCGAAAAGGTAAAGGCTTGCTGCATGAATGAAGCTGGGGACGCCACCGTGGAGGTTCTGAATATCACCATTCAGCACCTTGCCATTCAGTAAACGATGTGCAATATGAGCATATATGCCATCGTCGGGCGGGTACCAGGAGCGATTGTGGAAGAAGATCAGGATGGCGGTGGCGACAAGCAAGGCACCCATGATCCAGCGTCGGTCATTGATCATCGTATTTGATTCCACCGGCCTCTCCCGGAATACTGACTATTGTCATCTCTTGATTGTCGTTTCGCGGGCAAGTGTCGCAATCGGCAATGTGAAGTCGCGGAAGACGACGATTATATTTGTGGTGGAACATGAACAGGCGATTCTCGAAAGGGTCCCCACCCTGTCCGGGTTGCTGCTGGAACTTTCCGACGTTCAACCGAGATCAGCCTGCCACTGGATTCAGCCATCCGACTTCCGAAGCGGTACGCGTGCCGATAACCGTTTCCGACAGCGCCTCGGCCTGCACTGCCTTTCCGGGCACCGCCGGAATCTTCCCGGCCATGATTTCGGCCGCCGATTGCGGGTAGCGCGGTTGCCGATCCGGGTCGGCATAGCCTTCCGGATAGCGCGGCAGGCCGGTGGCGCGATCGTATTTGTCGCTGGCGCCGACGGTGTGCAGGATCTCGTGGGCCAGCAGGACATTGTTCAGCCCCTGGCGGTCGGGATCGGCCTGGAGGTTGGCGATCGCGAGGTTCATCGAGTCGATGCCCAGTGAATGCAGGCGCCGGTCCCATTCGATGGTTCGGTAGCGCGCCACGACGGTGATGTCGGGTTCCAGACCCTGGTCGTCGAAGGTCCAGTACCAGAATCGAAGCTGCAGCGCCCAGCGCAGGTACGAGAACAAACTGCCATAGTCCGGCGCGCCCGGGGCCTGTTGTACCGGTTCGGCCAGCACCAGCTCGAAGGACTTTTCCAGTTCCAGGCCGTGGTTGCGCGCCTGGTCGGCGAACCAGGTTTCGACTTGTTCGAACCGGTCCCGCGCCAGCGCGTCGATGTACGCGTCGACCTCGGCGCTGCCGTCGGCGTTTTCCGGATAAACCACGACCTTTAGCGGCCTGTCCCATGCCGGCGGAGCGGGTTCGCGGTTGAACCAGAGCCAGGCGACGGC
>JAVVFH010000201.1:0-6378 GCA_032250585.1 Lysobacterales bacterium | reverse complement strand
GGTCGAAGCCGTGATGTTCGCGGTAGGCGATGGCACGGTCGTTGAACAGGGAGGCGAACACGCCCTTGACCGCGTGCAGCACCGCATCGATGCCGGTGATGTTGAGAAAGGTCTCCTGCTGGCCGGCGAAGGAGGCGTCCGGCAGGTCTTCAGCGGTCGCCGAGGAGCGCACCGCGACGGAAGGCTCGCAGCCGGCCGTCTCGCAGAGCCGGGCCCAGGCACTTTCGATGGCGGCGTCAAGCTCCGGCTGAAACGGCGCGCCGACGATCCAGTCGCGGATTTCCCGGCCGGCGGCGGCCAGTGCCTGCACGTCCTCGGTGTCCAGCGCGCCGAGCCTGTCATGGATGCGCTCGTCCAGCTCCGAACTCGTCAGGAAATCCCGGAAGGCGGCGGCGGTGGTGGCGAAGCCGCCGGGCACGGACACGCCCAGTTCCGACAGTTCGCCGATCATTTCTCCGAGGGACGCGTTCTTGCCGCCCACGCTTTCCAGATCTTTCATGCCCAACTCGTGCAGCCATGCGATATAGTGGTCCACCGGTAAAAACTCCTGTTTGACTGGATTTACGATTGATTGAACGGACGCTGTGCGCTGGTTTTTCGCCGCGGCGGCCACTGAACGATTTTACAAGGGCAAACCATGCAGCGCACGGTGTTCTTCATTTCCGATGGCACGGCCATTACCACCGAAACGGTTGGTCACAGCCTGCTCACCCAGTTTCCGAGCGCGTCCTACGTGCAGGTCCGGCTTCCCTTCGTGGACGATCCGGACAAGGCACGTGCGGCCGTCGCGCAACTCGACGAGGCCGGGCGCAAGGACGGCGCGCCGGCCATCGCCTTCATATCGATCATCGACGAGGAAACCCGCGCGGTGCTGCAGAGCAGCTCGGCCATCACCATCGACCTGTTCGCCGACTTCATGGATCGCCTGGAGGCGGCACTGAACGTCCAGCGTGAGTCCACCGTCGGGCGCGCACACGGCGTCGCCAATTCGCAGCGCTACGAAGACCGCATCGAGGCTACCCATTACGCCCTCACCCACGACGACGGCATCAGCCTGAGCTACGAAAATGCCGACCTGATCCTGGTCGGTGTGTCGCGCAGCGGCAAAACGCCGACTTGCCTCTACATGGCGCTCAATTTCGGCGTCAAGGCGGCCAATTATCCGCTCACCGAAACCGACCTGGAGAATCAGCAACTGCCGGGCTTTCTGAAGCCCGCCAGGCACAAGATCGTCGGCCTGATGATCGACGCCGACCGGTTGGCGCAGATTCGGGAAACCCGGCGCCCGGGCAGCCGTTATGCCTCGCTGCGTCAATGCCACTGGGAAGTGGACGCCGCCGAGAGCCTGCTGCGTGGCGAAGGCATCGAAATCATCTACACCACGCACAGCTCTATCGAGGAGATCGCCAGCCGAATCCTGATGAAACTCGGCCTGCAGCGGGAGAAGTTTTAATGTTCGGCTCAAGCGCTTGCGGGGGCCATTCGCTGTGCTATCCTTTGCCGCCATGGTCTCCTTTAGCCAACCAACGGCTTTGCCGGGCATACCGCCGCTCAGACGCCTGCACGAAGTGCAGGAGGAAATCTGGCGCCAGCTGCAGCTGCTGATTCCGGACGCCTTCGCTTTCCACGATTCGCTGAGTTCGCGGGTGCCCGGTTCTCCGCTGTTGCGGATGGAAGTGCTGGAGCGCCATCCATACACGACGTTTTTCCGCCTGACCTACGAATTCCAGGAAGCCGAACACCCCAGCTACGCGCCCGACGCGCACATCCGTTTCTATCACGACGCGCACATGGCTGAGGCGACCTCGTTCAACCCGGACCAGGGCTGTCGCCGCACCGCGCATCCGGCCTATCCGCCGCGGCAGTTGATGCAGCAGGCCTGGCGCCGTAACCGCGCGCTGGACCGCTGGCTGGACTACCTGCTGAAGCAGGGCCACAGCGTGGCGAGCATGAAACCGGCCAAAGCCCCGATCGGTCAGGGCAGCAGGGAACCGGTCCCGCTCGAAATAAGCTGAACCCCTCGTTGACACTGTGCCCACCAGCCATTAAGATTCGTCGGCTTTCTGGGGCTATAGCTCAGCTGGGAGAGCGCTACAATGGCATTGTAGAGGTCGGCGGTTCGATCCCGCCTAGCTCCACCAATGTCCCCTTCGTCTAGAGGCCCAGGACACCGCCCTTTCACGGCGGCAACAGGGGTTCGAATCCCCTAGGGGACGCCAAATTACCAGCATATTCAGGTACTTAGACGACTGAATAGAATAAACCGGCCTAAAAACCGGTCTACGAAGAAAGCAGCATAGAGCCCGGCCATCGTGCCGGGCTTTTCTTTGCTGATCATGGCGAAACCACCTTGTAATATCCGCAAAGCGCAAATTGCAGTGTCCGTAGCATCGGATACTGTTCTGGGAAAGCGTTGTAGGCCATAGGTCCGCGTTTACGGACAAACTGGTTAATGGTGCCCATCAATTCGTCCATACCAATTGCCTTGCCGCCGAGATAGTCTCGGTAGGCTGCCGATACTTGAGGAAAGACCGCAATCTGCTCCATTGAGTCAACTTGCTCTTGGGTCAGAAAGCTCAACTGAGGGATGTCGCGGACGTGTTGCCGTCCCATGGCAAATTTCTTTTTGAATCGTTCTTCCCGTCTGGCCCAGGAATTCGCATCAACCGAGGGTTCATAGTGGACCAGGTGATTTGTTTCCGGGTTGTAGGCGATGATGTCTAACTCGCCGCCCCAGCCGCCTTTCACCCGGCGACCAACCTTGTGGTTGCGCGCGACGATGTAGCCGGTGTTCTCCAGCCATTCGGAAATAATGCCTTCAAGATGGTTCATGGGTGACCTGCCTATGCGCCCTTTACCGGCAAATTCTGACACCTTTCCGGGTGGATTTCCTACAGACTCCGCGCTCGGGATAAGGCAGGCCATCGCAAACGGTGTTCCCCTTACACCGTGGCCCCGACACGCGGCGCCGGGGCTTTTGTTGTAGTCTTCTTATAATCCAGACGACTAGTGCGTGAAACTATGAATAGGCTTGCGATACTTCCAGTGTTTTTGGTTCTTTCGATAAATTCTTCGGTAGCCGCCGAAAAGTGGATTTCTTCGCAGGATGAGGATCCAATGACGGATGCGCTACGAGCGACCGTCTCATATGGGACAACAGTCTTAGCGGAATCAAAGTCAATCGTTGTTCGGTGTGGCTATTCTTTCGATCACCGCGACGCTTTGGACATGATCATTGGTTGGAATGAATACTTTGCGGACAGCCCCGCACCTTCGCTCAAGTTTCGGTTCGACAAGAACAATCCAGACAGATTGAGGTCGGACGTCTCCACTAATCACACTGCTCTGTTCATTCCCGACGATCAAGAGCGTGAGTTCCTTACGAGCATGAGGAAATCGAGTCGGCTGGTTTTGCAGGTCACACCTTATCAAGAAGGTATTCAGACATGGATCGTTGATCTAAATGGCTTTGAAACTGCTTGGAACGAGCATTGTGCTGCGATTGCTGAAAACGCTCCCGTAAAGAATTTCGAAGTGGAGCCGTCTTCGAGCGTGCCAGAAGGGCGAACCTGTTCACCCCGGGTAGCGTTGGATTTTTGGAAACAGAATAATCCTGGCATGCCGGTGCCTCCACCAAGCGTTGCTCCGACTCTGCCCTGTCCAGACGAACACTGAATTTTTTGGGGGGCTGTCACATTTGACAAGCTTTCGCACCATGCGCTTATAAAAGAAGGGCGCAAGCCAACGAGTTATCCGTAGGCCGGAGCGAGTGATTTACTTGCCACGCGCGATTTCCGCCACGTACCATCGCTCATGGAATTCATTGAAGTCCTCCATTTGCTTCCCGACAACACCTAGTAAACCGCCTGTCCAAGTTCCGAACGCGGCGGTGCCGTCCAATTCGTGGACGTTCTCCGAAAAGGTACGCATTGTATACACAGGATTCTGGAGTCCGAATTCTTCCCCGAGTTCGCGAAAGTACTGTCCTTTCAACTGAAACCTCGGAGTTCCCTTATATGCCAATATCATCCGGTCGAATTCCATTGTTTTCAGTGCCTGAGCATACTGAAAAAGAACACGTGAAACGTCAGCAGGACTATTTGAGCTTGATACTTCTCTCAGGTCGAAAATAAGTTCCGATGGGTCTACGTATTTTCCGAAGTGCACGGTTACGCTAATGCCCTCGTTCCTTGCATCAGTGGTGAGGACTTCTGCCATTGGGCTTTGAAGGATCAGATAATTTGCACCCAATACTGACGCCAATATGGCAACAAGAATTCCGACAGTTCCAAGAAGTTTTCGATTCATATTGACTTCTCAATATCTGGAGAGATCCTTAGTCGTCTCGCTTCAATAGCAGACGTATCGGCTCCCACTACCTAAGACCAAATTGTGCTTTATTGACAAGGGTGCCGTTCTGAAACATTGCATTCATGTTTGAGCCATTCGGATTTGACCACGAGTACATCACTGTGGTGTAGCTTGCCACATCGGAGCGACTCAACTCCTCCCCGGCAACCCCCACAATGGCCTGTACCCGTTCGTACGTCATTCCCTCTTGAATTTGCTTGTACTCTGCCAAAGTAACTACGGGCGGATCGGACCCACGGATAGAACTCGGAGCAAAGGGATCCTTGACGATGCGGTCGATCTCTTGCGAAACGTAGATGATGCCGAAGAGACCAATCACCGCTAGCCCGATACCGATGCTGCCTAAACCTTTCCGTCCTCGATTGAATGCGAACAATCCGCAGATAAAGGCCGCGGGCACAAGGAAAACCGCTGCAAAGTATGGCATCGTTACAGCGCCGAGACCGAGAACTACAGCGGCGATGCCAAGCATGGATCCTGCGCTCTGTTGTGGTGCGCTACTAGGAGGGGTCGCAGAATTCTTATCACCAATAGCGCCCAACACAGGCGCTCCACAACCGGGACACGAGGCGGCTTTGTCTGAGACTTTACGGCCGCATTCGGTGCAACCACTTATGGCCATGCGACGCTCTCCCTATGCTGCTTGTCCTTCACCCGTACTAACAAGTATTTCCCACTTTTTGGGGTATTTCAGGGGATAGTCGCGCCTAGCTACCGCGGTGTCAAGCAAGAGAAATACGTTTAGCCGGAACCGGATGCCCACAAGCGATGGAGGAAAATTGCCCGCCCCATCAGCGACAGGGCAGGCGTTCTGCCGGCGGCACCGCCGTGGAGCGGGGTCCCCGCCGACCGGCAAACTGGAATCTAGGCCGCCGCTTGCTGCTGCAGACGCGGTACGGGCACGCCCAGCACCTCGGCGATATTCTGCAATTGCTGCGGGCCACCGGTCGGGCTAAACCAGCCGGTGCGGTTCGGGCTGCGCTGATAGCTGTAGCCCTGCACTGCCATGTACGTCCGTAACAGTTTGGGGGCGGCGGGTAGCTCCAGCGACTGGCCGTTCAGAACCTTCTGCCGGGTTACGTGGTGGCGTTGCGTGCGGAGTTCAGTCAGCTTCGCGTCCACGGCCTGCCGGGCCTTGCTCGCCGCTGCATGGGCTTCGGCTTGAGCTGCCAGCAGTTCATCCAATTCCGCGCAGGATTGCGGCCAGTTGGCAACATGCTCGCGCGCTAGTGTCTCATCCAGACGGCTGCGGATTTTGTCCTGCAGCGCGCGCAGCACTTCGAGTTCAGGGCCTAATTCCCGTTCTTCCTCATCCAGCTTGCGGAGCGCTTCAACGTCGCCGGAAGCCACCAGCTTTTGGCGTTCGAGGCCGGGCGCATTGGCGAATGTGCTGGTGTCCTTGGCGGTGATGGCCTTGAGCCTTGTGGAACGCTCGCCAATGCACGCTTTCAGCTTGCACGGACGCGCTCGTCAATGGCCTATTGGTCGGCAACGGCGCGCTGCACGCTGTCCGTGGCCATCATTGATACGTGGACGCTGTGGCCGTCGGGCACGATTTTGTCGTCCCTGGCCTTCAATGTGTTCTTCAGCCGGCGGCACAGCCGATCAGCGCGGTCCGCCAGGCCCCTCACTCCCACTGCTGCAACAAAAACTGGGCGTGATCGTAGTCCATCACCTCGCCGTGCCAGCGCGGCGGCAGGGTTCGCGGGCCGATATTTAGGCCGTTTTCGCTGTTTTGCATTTTGACCCGCACCGCGTTCCCGCGGGAACGTCCGGCGGCGCTGGCCGGCAGCATCCGGCCGCCCGGGTAGCTGAACCGGATCTCGTCGCCCGGGCCGCGCTGCACGCCGAAGCCGCCCTCGTGCACCAGGCGGTGGTGCCGGCGACACAGAAGTAAAAGATTCTCCATGCGGGTCTCGCC
Source organism: Lysobacterales bacterium (assembly GCA_032250585.1). Classification (GTDB taxonomy): domain Bacteria; phylum Pseudomonadota; class Gammaproteobacteria; order Xanthomonadales; family SZUA-36; genus JAVVFH01. The sequence goes on along the minus strand of JAVVFH010000201.1, from coordinate 86 downwards.
GCCATCGGCCCAGTGCACGATGTGGTGGGCATCGACGAAGCGGCGGCAGCTGCAGCCCGGGAAGCGGCAACCGCCGTCCCTTCGCT